>JBAZUW010000288.1:0-4484 GCA_041661205.1 Phycisphaerales bacterium | reverse complement strand
TCCTGGAGAGCCTGGTGCTGGCCAAGGTGCTGAACGATATTGATTACGCGATTTCGGGTGGGATCACGTCGGTGTTTCGGTAGCGGAAGTGGCGAAGTGGCGGAAGTGGCGAAGTGGCGGAAGTGGCGAAGTGGCGAAGTGGCAGCGTGGCGAAGTGGCGAAGTGGCACCGTGGATCCAAGCTCCATGCCACCCGCACGCACGCCCGGGATGAGCGAAGCGAATCCCGAGATATACAGCGTGCCACCATGATCCGGGCGCTGCGGGATCGAGGTTGGACCCACGGCGCGAATCATCGCGGCGACTTCGACGTCTCTTCCCGCACCCCACCACGAAGCGAAGCGCTTCGTGGTGGCACCGGTCTGGGGGCGCACAGGTGAGTCTCGAACTCCCGCCTACTTCTTCCCGTCCTTCAAATCCCCCGTCTGCCGATAACGCTCGCGATACTTCTTCGCCAGCTCGGTCTGCTTGTTCGAGAGATCGATCTCGCGCCCGTCGATGAACGCCTGCGTGACATGCGTCTCCACTTCCAGCGGGTTACCGGTGGTCACGATCAGCGTCGCGCTCTTGCCTTCTTCGAGCGAGCCGTAGTGATCCGCAACGCCGAGCATTTCGGCGGGTGACAGCGTGATCGCCCGGATCGCGGCCTCCTGCGTCAGGCCGTGGGCCGCGGCCATCGCGGCGGCGTACGGCAGGTTCCGTTCGTGCGCCGTCTCATCGCCCCCGGCAATCGCGAAGGGGATGCCCGCGTCAAAGAGGCGCTTGGGCAGGCTGTAGCCGTCGTCGTACGGCGCATCGTCACGCCCCGGCATCACAAACGTGCCGGACACCAGCACGCTGACCTTGTGCTCCTTCAGCAGCGGAGCACACAGCGCCGCGTCTCGCCCGCCCACCAGCACGCAGCGCACGCCCCGCTCGGCGCAGAAGGTGACGGCCGCGTTGATCTGGTCGATGTCGTCGGCGAGCACGAAGAGCGTGCCCACGGGCGGCGGTGCGTCCTTGGCCGCTGAAGGAAACAGGCTTCGCATCGCCTCCCAGCGCAAGTCGGTGGGCGAAGCCGGGTCGGCGGCCTTGGCCGCGGCGTACGCCTGCGCCGTGTCGGAGACCTTGGTAATCGCGTCGAGATTGGCCTTGATCTCTTTGAGCTGTTCGTCGTCGGAACGCGTGTTCCACCACGCGCTCACTGGCCGCATGTTGGGCCAGCGAAGAACAACGCCGCTGTCTTCGCGAACGGTGAGGTCCGGGCGAGTCCAGCCATCCAGGCGGATGACGCCGCAGCGCCCGGGAATGATGCCGCCCTCGGGAAAGACGCCGGCGAGCAGCACGCCGTTGGCGCGGGTGACGGGCAGTACGGTCGAATCCGGATTGACAGCGACGGTGGCGCGAACCTCCGGTGCGATGCCGCCGAGTTCGCGGGTGTCGATGGTGGCCGGAACGGCTTGGATTTCGAGCAGCCCCTGCTGGGTGTAAGGGCCGAAGAGACCGGGATAGATGTGCTTGCCCGAGGCGTCGATCTCGACGGGCGGCGAAGCAAAGCGCGCCCGGGTTTTGAGATCCGCCCAGTCGGAGGCCGGGCCGACATGGGCAATGACGCCCTTGTCGAACCAGATCGCTCCGTCAGCAATCTCCGGGCCGGAAACCGGGTGGATGGTGGCGTGCACGATGGCGATCAGATGTGACTGCGCCGGAGCCTTGTGGGTCAGGTCTTGGGCGAGGGCCGTGGTGGCGAGAGTCGCGGCGAACAAGGCTGTGAGTGCGATTCGCATGGTCTTTTCTTTCTACCTCATCGTGTGGCACAGGCCTCTGGCCTGTGTCCTACCGACGCTGAGAACTGATTTGGTAGGTCGGCCCTCCGGGCCGACACGCGGTCTATGTGGAGGCGTGCCACTGAAAAGTCTACTGCTCGTGAATCAGCCCGCAGCCGCACACGCCGGGCTGGTTGATCGTCTTCCCGCTGCGCTGCAGATCTTCGTACGCCCGTTGTAGGGCGCGAAGGTCTTCGTCGGTGAGGGTGTTGCCCGTGAGGCCTCCATCGGTCGGGCGGCGGCGGCGCCGCGCCGGCCCGGCCGGCCCCGCCCCCTCCGGCTTCTTGCCCGCATCGTCGGCCAGCAGCTTCTGCACGATGCGCTCCCGATCCACCCGATTCCGCTCGCGCAGCTTTGCGTCGGCTTCAAGCGACCACATGATGCGCCCGTCGACCATGGTCACTTCGCACTTGCTCAGCGTGCTCAGCGGCGAGCCGTTCCAGATGGCGATGTCGGCATCCTTGCCGATTTCTAGCGAGCCGGTCTTGCTGTCGATCTGCATCTGCTTGGCCGCGTTGATGGTGACGAACTTCAACGCTTCTTCTTCGGAGAGGTCGCCGTATTTCACAGCCTTGGCGGCTTCGACATTCATCCGGCGCGCCAGCTCGTCGCTGTCGCTGTTGTAGGTGACAACCACGCCGACGTCGTGCATGATGGTCGGGCCCTGCGGGATGGCGTCCTGCACTTCGACCTTGTACGCCCACCAGTCGGAGAAGGCCGAGCCCCCGCCGCTGTAGTCGCGGACGTAATCCGCCACTTTGTACCCTTCGAGAATGTGCTGGAACGTGCCGATCTTGAAATGGAAGTCCTTCGCCACTTCGCACAGCATCACGATCTCATCCTGCCGGTAGCTGTGGCAGTGGATGATGCGCGAACCGTCGAGGATTTCGGCGAGGGCGTCGAGTTCGAGGTCCCGCCGGGGCGGGTTCTTCCCCTTCCGAGCCGCGGCATACTCGCGGGCCGCCGTAAACCGATCCCGAATCAGCGTCTCAACCCCCATCCGCGTCTGCGGGTACCGGTCGCTCCCGCCCCCGTTGACCTGTCGCGGGTTTTCTCCAAGTGCAAACTTGATGCTGGGCTTGGCACCCTCCATGTGCATGTCATCAGGCTGCGCAACCCCCCAGCGGATCTTGTTCGTCTGGCACTGGCCCCCGATGGCGTTGGCCGAGCCGTGCAGGTTGTTCACACAGCTCACGCCCCCGGCCAGTTCCCAGTACCAGCTCATGCTGTCTGGGTTGGTGACGTCGGCGATTCGAACTTCGGAGGTAACGGCCTGGCCACCTTCGTTGACGCCCCGGCTGATGCCGGTGTGACTGTGACAATCGATGATGGAAGGCGTGACGTGCTTGCCCCCCGCGTCGATGGTGATCGCGCCAGCAGGCACAGCCGGAGGCGACCCCGCCCCGACCCACGCGATCTTGCCGCCTTGGACGAGCACGCTCGCATGCTCCATCTTCCCGGCGGCCGCACTCGTCCACACCGTCGCGTTGGTGATCAGGTAGGTCCCTTGCTCCGGATAGGTGTCGACGCCGTACGCGCCAAAGGGCGTCGGCAGCGTTTCGGGAATGGTCTTGATGCGTTCCTCTTCAGCCTTCTTCGCGGCGTCTTCGGCGCTGGGCTGGCGAGCCGCCTTGAATGTGTGAGTGGCGCCGCCGGGAAGAGTGGAAGTACCGGAGAGTGCGTCACCGGTGACGAAGAGCTCGTCCTTCCAAAGGTCCTCGGGCGCGGGCTTCGCGTCTTTGGTGTCTTTGTCCTGCTTGGCGTTCTCGTCTTCCTTCGTGTCCTGATCGTGCTTCGCGTCCTTCGAGTCCTTGTCCCCCGGCGCCAGGTCTTTGGGGTTGTAGCTGTACGTCACACGCGGGCCGTCGATCTTCACGTCCGTGGCCTTCGCCGTCTTATCGCCCACCTTGATGCTCACCGCATCCTTCTCAATGGTGATGGTGGGGGCGTTGGCATCGTCGGCGGCCACGGCCTTGCCATCTTGCTCGGTCACCTTGAACACGCCCTGCACGGCGAATCGGGCCGCCGCGAACGGCTGGTCGCCAGCTCGCCCCTTGAGCGTCGACTTCGCCTCGGTCTTGCTCGGGTCCGGCCATGTCGGGCTCGCCGTCGTCGTCGCGCCCGCGGCCGGAACATCGCTCTTGAATGTCAGGGTCGTGCCGTCGTACGTGACATCGCTGGCGGGCGAGCTTTCCTTCACGCCGTCGCGCGCGATGGTGATACCGCCGTCTTTGTCTACTACCAGCACCGCCATTGCAGGTGAGTTGCCGAGCTTCGCCGCCCACAACCCCTCCAAACTCTTCGGCTTCCGTCTCGCACTCCACTGAATCGCCTCGCCCGCCGCCGTCATCCCCTGCCCCGTCATCGTGCTCGGCGACTCCAGCGGCTGCAGCGCCCCGCTCATCACCGTCACACCCTTGCCCATCTCCACCGGCTCGGCATCAAACGCAAAGCTCACGCTTCGCGGCGTCACGCTCACCCGCGTCGCCTTCACGCTCTTGTCATTGTGCCACACCGTGATGTTGTTGTCCTTGTCGATGGTCAGCTTGTGCGTGCCCTCCCCGGGCATCTCCGCCGCCCACTCCCCTTCAACATCCACCGGCGCGGCATTCAACTCTTGCACCACCCCGTCGATGATCACCTTCCGCAGCTTCGTCTTCTCGCCAAACACCCGCCCATC
>JBAZUW010000287.1:0-4488 GCA_041661205.1 Phycisphaerales bacterium | reverse complement strand
AGCGAGGTTTCGTCGGGCACGACCAACCTGATGCTGGAGGTCGCAACATGGGACCCCAACACGGTTCGGATGGCGGCGCGGCACCACCAGCTTCGCACGGATGCGTCGCACCGGTTTGAGCGGATTGTGGATGCCGGGACGCTGGATGAGGCGATGAATCGGCTGGCCGGGCTGATTGTGGAAGTGGCGGGTGGTGAGCTGGCGGCAAACACGTTGGAGGCGGGCAGGGCCTTGGCCCCGGCGCGGCAGGTGCAGTTCCGCCCGTCGCGCTGTGTAGCGCTCCTGGGGACGACGTATACGACGGACGAGATGGTCGGATGCTTGCAGCGTTTGGGCGTGGTGGTTCACCCTCTGGGCCGCGCCGGCGAGGCGCTGTTGTGCACGATTCCCGCGTGGCGGCCGGACCTGACGCGCGAGATTGATCTGGTGGAAGAGATCGCCCGCATCATCGGGCTGGAGACGATCCCGCAGCCTGAGGAGCTTGGCGTGCGGGTGAAGCCGGCGCAGACGAGCGAAATGGCGCGGCGCGAGTTGGCCAGCGTGCTCACGGGCCTGGGATTTTTCGAGGCGGTGACGTTCAGCTTCACCACGCCCGCGCTGGCCAGGGCGTTTTGTGCGCCGGGGCTGGAGCCGGTGGTGATGGATGATGCGCGGCGGGGCGAAGAGCCGGCGCTGCGGCCCAGCGTGCTGGCGGGGTTGCTGGCGAGCCGCCGGCACAATCAGCACGCCGGGGTACAGCAGCCGGGGGGTGTGCGGCTCTTCGAGACGGCGGCGGTGTTTGCTCAGCGGAAGGATGGCGCGGGGAGATTTCAGTCGGTCGAGTCGCGCCGCCTCGGCATGATCCTGGATTGCCCGGGCAAGAGCGTGGATGATGTGCGCACCGGCGTGCGGCAGATGCGCGGGGTGATCGAGGCCATCGTTACGGCCCTGGTGGGGCAGGCGCGGGGGCTGCACGTGCTGCCCGCGGCTCCCGGGGTGGCGGGGTTTGATGCCCAGGCGTTTGCGGCGGTGCGATTGGGCGCGGCGGATGGGAGGGGAGAAGAGCTCGGCGGGTTCGGGCTGTTTTCCAAGGACCTGCTGACGAAGTTTGACCTCGCGCGGCCCGTGATCGGTGCAGAGCTTGATCTGGATGTGTTGCTCGGGGCGTTTCCGCCCGCGTCACGCGTGCAGTTGTTGCCGGCGTTCCCGGGCATCGAGCGGGATGTTTCACTGGTGGTGCGCGAAGACGTGGCGTATGAGAAGATCCGGGCGGCGTTTGCGAGCCAGGTTGGGGGGGCCGCGACGGGGAAGATGGAGGGTGTGCAGTTCGTCGGCACCTATCGCGGCAAGCCCCTGGCCAGCGGCACCAAGAGCGTGACGGTGCGGCTGGGCTTTCGCGATGCTGCACGGACGCTGACCAACGAAGAGATCGATGGCCCCTTCGCGGCGGTGGTGGAGCGCGTGCGGGCGGAGCTGGGGGCGGAGATCCGGGCGTAGGGGAAGAGACGGAGTTCCGGAGACGCGGAGGTCTCGGGATGCGTCGGATGCGTTCAGGGCGTTCGGGCGGGGGTTGCCGCGTCGATCTCGGGATTCGCTTTGCTCATCCCGGGCGTGCGGCGGACGCGCGTGTGAAGGCTCGCAATCGCGCATCGTAAAATCCCACCAACCTTGGCGTCGGCTGGGGCGGGTTGCCGCTCTGGGTTTGTGCATGGGGAGTGGCGATGGAACAGAACAACAATGCGGGTTGGGCCCCCGGGGGCGACGGGATGGTGGCCCCGGACGTGCAGCCGTGGGAAAAGAACTATGCGCTGGCGATGCACCTGACGGCGCTGGCGTGGCACATCGTTCCGGTGCCGGTGGTGCCGGTGCTGGTGATGTGGCTCATCAAGAAGGATGAGTCAAAGTTCGTGGCCGATCATGGGCGCGAGGCGCTGAACTTCCAGATTTCAGTCATGATTTACGGGCTGATCGCGGCCTTGCTCACGGTGATCCTGGTGGGGTTCGTGCTGGCGGTGGCGGTGTACGTGCTGGTGTGGGTGGGCTCGATTCTGGCCGCGGTGGAGGCGAGCAAGGGAAGGTACTACCGGTACCCGGCGTGCTTGCGATTGGTTGGGTGAGGTTGAAGCTCTGGGCCGGCCATCTTGCGCCGAAAGAGTGTGGCCCTGTGACGCTCAAGTTTGAACCGCGCAGAAAAGCACCCACGCGAGGTGGCGTGGGTGCTTTGGCAATACGACGTGAGATTGATTGGTCTACTTCGGGGCTTCGGGCGGAGGGGTCTGAGGGTTTTCGGGCGGGTTGAGCATCCCGCGGCGAGCCCCCCCTGCGGTTGGCTTTGGCGCGCCTTGCTCAGAGATTGTGGGTTTGGAGGGCATCACGTTGATCACCACCAAGATTATTCCCACAACCAACAGGAGGCCGGCCGCACCGAGCTTCATCTTTTCGCGATTGTCCATTCTGTATGCCGCCCACGAGCGCGGGCGTCTCCCAAGAAGCGATTATTAGTTGTTCAGGTCTGTGAAGATGACGGTGTACTTATCGTTGTTGTAGGCGGGCACGAGGTCCGGACGCAGGGCCGTGTTGGGGTTGCTGGCACCACCTGGGATGACGGACAGATAGGACGCATGCCCATCCATGAAGCCCAAGATGGACTTGTTGATGTCGTCGTAGCCGTTCTTGGCGACGAAGTTATCAAAGTCGCTGTTGATGATGATGTCGGCCCATTCGTCGTTCAGCCACACCAGACGAGACGGAATGAACGCATCCGCGAGCTTGAAGCGGCGAGCGCCACGGTCAAAGTTCTTCAGAAAATCGGCGGTGCCGTAGCGGGCGGTGATCTGGTCATACCACTTGGCCTGCCACTGATAGCTCGTGCCCACATCGTCATAGCAAATGATGGCCGGGTTGTTGTTCGAGGGCCAGTTCCGCTGATGTCCGATCTGATCGCTCGGATCCTTGCAGACCTGCATCTGGAAGTTGGTGCGGGCGGGTGCCGTCGACTGAAACCCGGTGAACGGTGTGGTCGGTCCCTCGATGGCTCCAGCGTACAGGTAGTTGTTCAGCGGGCGGTCGACGGCCTCGACGTCGAACACCATGCTCGTCCAGAACTTATCGCAGTTTTTGCCCCACGCGCTCCAGGTGCACCAGCCCTCAAGGGTGGTGGATGTCGCGGCCGGACCACCGTTGTTCATGCGAGTCCATGCCGGAGTGAGCGGCAACAACCCCTTGTTGTCTGACTGGTAGGTCGCGCCAGCGGTAGCGATCGACCGGATGTTCGCCAGCGAAATGGCCTGGCGGGCCGACTTGCGGGCCTTGCCGAGGGCCGGCAGGAGGACGCCGATGAGGACGGCGATAATGGCGATGACGACAAGAAGCTCGATGAGCGTGAAGCCACGACGGTTTTTCATGTTTTCTCCAGCAGTGCGAAAGAGCTACCCCGAATTCCCAAGGAACGGATTCTCCAAGGAAGATCTGCTGACCACCCCTGTGGTTGCCGCCCTTTTACCGAAGTCGGCGGCACACCGAGCCGTTCCTTTTATCACCTTTCGTAAAGTTTTGCCACGGAGATCCCGCAAAATCTACAATGAGGCGGGTTGGTTGGATTTTGATAGGATCGTTCGGGCGCAATGTTAGTGCCATGGTCGGTATTTCAACGCGATTTTGGCGCGACTCTGATTCATACTTGACACGTCGGCAATGGTTTTGACCAGACGGTTTTGCCATCTGCTTAGCCGGAAGCCAATGTGCGGTTCGAGGTTTGAGGGGGGGATAGGCGGAAGAGGAGCGCGGTGAAGGCGTAGCCGATGGCCGCACCGGCGATGACGTCGGAGGGGAAGTGGGCTCCGAGCAGTACGCGGCTGGTGCCGACGATGGCAACGAGGGTCCAGAGGAGAGGGCGGAGGGGTGGGTAGAGGCGAGCGAGAATGACGGCAAGGCCAGCCGCGGCTGATGTGTGGCTGGAGGGGAAAGACCAGAGGTCGGAGCCGATGTGATTCCAAAACTCCCAGGCGTGGCGCGAGGCGTATTCGGTGAGGCCTGAGGCGCTGGTGCGGGGCAGGGGGTATTCGCGCAAGGGCCCGGTGAACTGCACGACAGCGTCGTAACCGGGCTTGGGGTGGCCGAAGACGACGCGCGGACGCGGGCGGCCGGCGAACATCTTGAGAGCCTGAACGGCGAGGCCTGAGGCGAGCAGCGCGAGCAAGGCGCGCCAGAGGTTGCGCCGGTTGGCGGGGTCGAGCAGCCAGATGCACAGCGCGATGATGATGCAGGTGGCGATGTCGCCGAACTGCTGGAGCCATTCGAGGGTGCGCTTGAGGTCACCCCCGAGGTGAAGGTCGCCTGCGGGCTGGAAGCGCTGGCAGAAGGTGGCGACGGGGGCGTCGATGAGTAGCGCGAGGCCGGCGAGGGCCAGACCCGTCAGCAGCGTGATGAGGACGCGCTTGGGCGAGGCGGGGCTGGTGATACAGTCGGCTCGCATGTGGGGTGGGGACATGATCTCGTGGGGGGCGCTCG
>JBAZUW010000286.1:0-4495 GCA_041661205.1 Phycisphaerales bacterium | reverse complement strand
AGCGGCTTGTCGCACATGAAGCAGTGGAAGATCACCATGGTCCACACTCCCCACCAACGTCTAGCCCCCTCACCGCCGCCTCCGTGATGGGCAGGTAGGTCACTTGACACCCGCGAGCAGGGAGAGCTGGCCCGCGCGTCGGGCTTGCAGCGTGGAGCCTTCTTCCTCGGCGGCAAGGCGGTCACGGGCGATCTGGGCATAGTCGTGGTTCTTCTCGATGCCGATGAACTTGCGACCGAGTCGAATCGCGGCGACGCCCGTGGTGCCCGAACCACAGAACGGGTCGAGGACGGTGGAGTCGGGAGGCGCAAACCCAACGATCGACAGCATGAGAGAGAGCGGTTTGGTACACGGATGATTCCACGCGTTGCCGCATTCTGTATTGTGGTGGACAACATCCCAACATGGACCGTCGTGCTTCTTGGGCAGTTGCCAGCAATGGATCGGATGCCAGCGGTATGCCATCCCGTGTGCCATGGTTCTGGATAGGCTGAACGATGGAGCCCAAATCACGATACGCTGCGGGGGAGGCTGAAATGCTGCGATGTCCGCGCCTATCCCAGACGCGGATCCAAACCACACGATAGGACCGTCCGTCAATCGAAGAAACTGCGCCAACAATTCTGTTGGCACCCTCGCATCCCATTCTGCAACATCTACCCCATACGGCGGATCCGTGATTACCGCTCCAACGCGGCCTAGCGTCGGCAACACCTCCAGGCAATCGCCCTCGATCACCTGCCACCTCTCCCCCCGCGTCATGCGGCACCTGCTCCCCCCCTGGCGAGGGGAGGGGGTGGGCAGAGCGGATTCCTCCGCGCTCTCTTCCCGCGTTGGCAGGCAACGGGTGCAAATCTGATCGTCCAGCGTCGCGGGTTCGATGGGTGCCAGCGTCTTGGCGTCCACCCAGTACAGCACGTCGGTGGTCTTTCGCTCGCGGGTGATCATGCGGCCTCCTGCATGTAGACCGCGTGCCGCTTGATGCGCCGCGCGCCGGGCGTGCGCTCCTGGTAGCGGTACCGCTGCCGGCATGCGTCGTTGCAGAAGTCGGGCTTCGGGCCGCGCGCCAACCGGGTCCATTGCCGTCCGCATTCGAGGCATGTGCAGTCGTGCGTTGCCGGGTTCAGTGCTCGGCGCCTGCGAGCGGCGGCGTTCTGCTTTGCCCGCCCGCGTGGTGACAGCGCGTACTTGAGTGCGATCTGACGTTTGCGCTCAGGGTGTGCAAGTGCCCACTTGCGAGCCTTGAGCACGGCACACATGCGCTCAAACGAAACCGCCTCCTTGCGCTCCCTCCACCGGCTGATCGCTGCGTCGCGTGGCGACTGCGTGCCAATGGCCGCCAGCCCTTCGTCGTACGCCGTCGATGGCTTGATCTCGATCATTCCGCCTCCCGAGCAGTCTTGAACCACGAAAGCCGCGCACCTTGCGTCATCCCGCGGAGCGGTCGGAACGCCATCACGCTGCGTCGATACAAGCCTACGTAGATCGGATCGGCGTAGTCGGCGCCCGCGAAGATGTCCACGGACGTGAGCCCCTGACACCGCTGCACCACGCTCGACGCAACTCGGTCGCCCCACACTTCGCGCTCGTGCTGCGACATGCCCGCCATGGTGCGGTCGTAGGGCTGGATCACTTCGTCGAGCGCGAGCAGATCGTGGAATGCTGAGACGATCAACACCCGATCGTAGCGCGGTTCGCAATGTGCCAGGGCGGCGCGAAACAGCGGGCCGCGGTACATGTCGCGCGCGGCGCACGGTTCGGTTGCCTTCGTCTTGCCACATCCGATAAGTGCTAGTCGCATCACATCCCTCCCACCCCGGCGGGGCGCACCGGGACCCCCTGCGGTGTTTTCGTCCACGCTTCTGCCGCAGCCCGCGCGCATTCCTCGCAGATGAAAAGGCGGTAGGACTCGGGTTCTTCCTTGCTCGCCATCCACGGGATCAGCATCACGTTGCCTTTCGTCGGGCTCTCCCACTGCGGCACGCCGCGATGCCCCGGCACGATGCGCACGGCGATCTGCCGCAATTCCTTGGTGCTCTCGGGCTCCCACCCGCACACGCCGCATGAGCCTGCCCAGCGTTCGTCGAACATCACCCGACCGCCTTCCCATTCAACGGCAACCTGCACTGCGGCCGAAAGTGCCCGTCGTACTCGTCAACGGTCGCCTCGCCGTCCATCACCCGCTCGGCCAACTCGATGCGCGCGAGCAACTCCCATGCGTTGTTGCGCAGGGCCACGATCAGCTCCGCATCTTCCCAGGCTCCCCCGCTGGTCATCTCGGAGCACCGGATGTGATCGGTGCAGATGTAGTGGTTGAGGTCGTCATTGCCGTTGCCAAGAGAGGCAAGTAGCCAGTCCTCGCCGCTGAACTTCGCGCTTGCCTCATGCCGCCACGGCTTCGGGCTGGCGTTGCGGATCAGGTCGCGCAACTCGGCAATGGTTGGGCCGCTCACCGCCCGCCCCCGGCGCGGATTGCGGCTGCATCGTCCGACTCCCAGTGTGGAAAGAACACGAGCCCGCATCCGTCGCAGTCGCCTGCCTTCACATGCTCAAGACCGTGGTTCTTGCAGGTCTCGCACGTGCGCTGGCCCGTCTTCCACGCCTCCCTCTCCGCCGCCTTCCCCGCCTCGTATGCCGCCTCGATCACCCGGGTCAGCGCGCCGATCCGCTGCTGCGCCTTCGAGTCGTGGCTGTATCGGCCGTAGTTGATGAGTGTGTCCGCGTCGAATCGCACGTACACGTTCACGCGGTTCGTGACGTCCATGATGACTTCGGGCTTCATCGGCTCACCCGTTCCTTGCCTTGATCGCGTTCTCTGCCTTGGTCAGCGCGCGGTCGTGTGTGATGCTGCGCCCCTGGATGGCCTTGACCGCAGCAAGGCACTCCTCCCGCTCGGCAGCGCGGCCGGCGTCGAACAGCGCACGAAACCCATCGGCGCTGATCTCGTCGGCGCCTGCGCCCTGTGCGTAGATGGCACGGAGTTCTGCAATCGTAGGCTCACTCATCGTCCGCAAGCTCCTCGTACACGACTTCAACCCTCGCCCCGAGCGCTTCGGCAACGTCGTGGATCACCCCCTGCACCCATCGGTAGTCACGCGTGCGGCAGTTGTCCTCTGGCTCGCCACCATAGGAGCCGTCTGCGATCTGCTTGCCGTCGAGATCGATCTTGATCGTCGAGTAGTTGCTGTCGTCGCTGTCGGCAATTCGCATTTTGATCGTGTGCTCACCCATTGCTGCCTGCCTTTCCTGCTAGGATCGCTATCGCGCATTCCCTGGCCCCGTCGCACTGCCCCTCATTCATGCTCTGTGTATTCCGCAAGCCGAGTGCCATTGCATCGCATGCCCTATCGGTATGATCCTCGGCAATCTCGATGCACTGCTTTGCCGCCCGCTCCAGCATCGCGTTGGCGAGGGCACTTGCCAACCGTTGCAGCTCGTCATGATCCACACACCACGCGAGGCACGCAACGGGCTTGCCGTCTATCAGCACTTGCGCGCCGCCGTTGTCGTCGTCGAGCACGGTGATGGTCGGCGGGGTCATGGCACTTGCCTTTCTGCGAGCTTGGCGAACATCTTGCGCAATACGTAATCGAAGGCGCGGGTACGATTCTCGTTCAAGCGCACTGCATGCACTGCCAGCACGTGTTCGATTGCGCTCTTGTCCCACGCATCCGTCGTGCGGATCGAGACGCGCACCGTACCGCGGTCGATCAACTCGACACTGAAGCTCAGTTTGTGGCCCAACTCGGCAGCGCGTAGGAAGGCCTGCAGAAGTATTTCACTCATCCCCCACCTCCCCCGCGCAGGGCGGCTTTCGCCCGGTCGAGCCACGATCCCCACGTCCGATTGCGCCCGTCGCCGCTCAGCACGTCAACGGCTTCCCGCAACAGCTCCACCGCCGCGTCCCGGGCCTGCTCGGCTGCGGCAATGCGGGTGCGGAGGGCGAGATACGCATGCGCGAGCGTCTCGAAATCCTCGCAGTTCGCTGACCCCATGCGCCGCTCGCATACCCGCTTTGCAATCTGCTCTGGTGATTGGTCGGTCATCTCACTACCTCCAGCGTCCGCCGCGTAAACGTCACGAACACCCATGCCGCGTCGCCGCTCGACTCGATCTCTACCTCGTAGCCGCATGCAGCCGCCGTGCGCCGAATCATCTCGGCATTGCCGGCGTGGTAGGTGCCGCTCCACTGCTCAGGCTTGGCGTCGAGGCGGGCGAACAGGCACCCCATCTCGTAGCCCTCCACGAAGCCGTCGCGGTCGTCGGGAAATGCGATGAACTGGCGAAACTCGGCGGCGGTCCCGTCACGCTTGGCGCGCTCGGATGAGAGGCTGACGGGCTCGCTCACGTCCGTGTCCATCACCCACCCGCCTTCCCCGCGTACTCCGCGAAGTGCTCCTCAACCCACCGCGCCCACTCGCTGCTAGAAGGCTGCCCGCGCCGGGAGTATGCGTGACACAGCAGCGCCTCCGCGCTCGCCACCCGCTCACGCATC
>JBAZUW010000285.1:0-4518 GCA_041661205.1 Phycisphaerales bacterium | reverse complement strand
CGGCTGAACGCGATACGCGAACTCACCAAGGCGGGCATTCCGGTGAGCGTGAACATCGCGCCGATCATCCCGGGGTTGACGGATTCGGAGTTACCGGCGATTTTGGAAGCCGCGGCCGGAGCGGGGGCCACGCGGGCGTCGTGGGTGCTGCTGCGACTGCCGTACCAGCTCAAAGACTTGTTTCTTGACTGGCTGCAACGCAACGTGGACCCGAACCGGGCCCGCAAGGTCGAGTCGCTGATACGCCAATCCCGCGACGGCAAGCTGTACGACGCGGGCTCGGGGCGCACGCGGGGCAGTGGGCCGCTGGTGACGCAGATTTCGCAGGTCTTTGATGTCTTCACACGCCGCTACGGGCTGAACCGGGATGTGCGCCCGCTGAGCGGGGCGAGCTTTCGGCGCCCGGAGAGCGCGGGGCAGCTCCGACTCTTCGGGTGAGAACTTCACGACCGGGTAGCCAAGGCGCTACACCCGAAGAAAAATCTGCCGCCGATAGAGGAATCGGGCGATCAGGAGATTGATCGCCACCACGCCTGCGTAAATGAGGACCTCGCCCCACGCCCCGCAGGCCGCGGCCACCGGCCCGCCCACGAGGGCCTTGGAGAGATCGGTGGTACGCACCAGGTTGTCGAGCATGTAGAGGGTGATGGCGTTCATGCCGATCCACACAAAGGGCGTGGCCCAGGCACGCCAGCGACGAACATCGATCAGCCAGTAGAACGTGCCGAGCAGCATCAGGCTGTAGCCGCCGGCGACGAGTACGAAGGAGGACGTCCAAAGCTTCTTGATGACGGGGAACTGCACACCCCAGGCCCAACCGGCAGCCGCCAGCACAATTCCGGCCAGGACCAATGTGCCCGCCTTCTTTGAGGGTGGCGAGGGCGAGTTCCGTAGATATTCACCCGCCAGCACGCCGAGCAGGCATGTGGCGATCGCGGGGATCGAGGAGAGCAGCCCCTCGGGGTCGTGGGTGATGTCCCACTTTCGTCCGGGCAGGTAGTGGAGGTCGACCCAGTTGGCCCAGTTGTGGGCGGGGCCTTCGGCAAAGTCGCCGGAAACGCCGCCGGGGACGGGGACAAAGCTCAGAAATGCCCAGTAGCTGAGGAGAATGGCGACCACCATCGCGATGCGGGCGCGTGCGCCGGTGAGGCAATACGCGAGCCCGGCAACGAGCCCGCTGAGGGCGATTCGCTGGAGGACGCCCACGAAGCGAACGTGATCCAGCCCTGCGGAGATGCCGCCGTAGTAGATCAGGCCAAGCAGGTAAAGGAGAAGGAAGCGGGTCACAAGTTTGCGGACTGTCGCGGCCCTTCCCTTCTGAACCATGGAGTTTGACAGGGAAAAGACCAGCGACACGCCCGAGACGAACACGAACAACGGGAAGACCAGATCGAGGAAGTGAAATCCTTGCCACTCGGCGTGGCTAAGTTGATTGGCGAAAAGCTGCGAGGCGGGGTCGCGGCTGGCGTGCCCGATGCCGCCCGCGACGCCCTCCATGCCGAGAATCCAGAACATGTCGAAGCCGCGGAGAGCGTCGAGGGAGACGAGGCGCTGGGAGGTGGGGGTGGGCACGGGGGCAGCCTACCGAAAGTACCTGGCTCGCATGGCACTCCCTATGTTGTTGCTCCGTGAATCTTCCCTACTTCAAATACGGCCGTCCGCGCCTCGCTCCCCTCTCGTCCGAGGCCCTGGCCCTCGCCGCCGCCCTGCGCCGCGATGTCACGATCCTCGCTACCGACATCGGCCCGCGCGGCACCCACGCCCCCGACCGCTACGCCCTCGCCCGCGATTTCTTGATCGCGGCCCTCAGGGCAACCGGCTACGCGCCCGTCTCCCACGACTACCGCGATTTTCAGGGTCACACCTGCACCAACCTTGAAGTCACCATTCCCGGCACCACGCACCCGGACGAGATTGTGGTGGTGGGGGCTCATTACGACAGCGTGCCGGGGTGTCCGGCCGCGAACGACAACGGCAGCGGCGTCGCGGGGCTGCTGGCGATCGCACGCGAGTGTGCGGGGCTCAGTTTTCCTCGCACGCTGCGTTTGGTGTTCTTCGCAAACGAAGAGCCGCCGTACTTCAACGTGAATGACATGGGCAGTCAGGTTTACGCCCGGGCGTGCCGGGCGCGGGGCGACGACATCCGGTCGATGCTGTGCTTCGACACCATCGGCTTTTACGACTCGGGCGAGTACACGCAGAGCTGGCAGGCAAACAAGCTGGGCCTGGTGCTGCCAACCACCGCCGACTTTGTCGCCCTGGTGGGTCCGGCGTCGTGCCGAAGCGTGATTCGCCGTGCCGCCCTCGCCTTCGCGCGTTCAAAGACTTTCCCGCTGCTGGCCGCGGCCATGCCCGAACGCATCCAGGAGGTCCTGTGGTCCGACCATCGCGGGTTCATCGAGTGCGGCTATCCAGCGTTCATGATCACCGACACGGCGTTGCTGCGCTACGCCCACTACCACCAAGCCACCGATACGCCGGAGAAGCTCGACTACGAGTCGATGGCCCGGGTGGTGAAAGGCACTCAGGCCGTCGTCGAGTGTTTGGGTGGGCTGATCTGATCGCGGGTGGTGCGCTGCAGGAGCGAGCTCAGGAGCATCCGCCGCCGGCGATTGCGTTGATGATGGCATCGATGTCGCCTTGATCGGCGTTTCCGTCCTGGTTGAAGTCTGGGTCGACGTCCAAGGGGTTCGGCCCGCCGGCAATCACGTTGATGAGATAATCAACGTCTCCCTGGTCGGTGTTTCCGTCCTGGTTGATGTCGGCATCGCACAGGCGCTGGAGATCGATGGTCAAGTCGATCACGACAAAGTCTCCCGGCGAGCCGCCCCGGGTTGGGAGCGTGAGCGAGATGACATCCCCCGCGCTCGCCGCTCCGCTCAGTGCGCCCGGACCGCCGCTGCCCGCATCGAAGCTGAATGGATTCAGGCTGGAATACGGGTCGCCCGAGGCAAGAGCGCCCCCGGTCATGATCGCACCATTCATCGAGAGTCTCCAGTCGACGGTGCGGCCGATGTCGCGCCCAATCCAGATGCCGCCGTGGATGCTGTAGAGGGAGTAGTAGGGCACGGTGAAGTTGATGGCTGCAACCCCGCTTCCGACGCCATTGAAGCCGTCGGTGGTGTGCACCACCACCTTTCCCGCAGTCCAGTCGTGCGCAAACGTTTCGGAGCCGTTGCTAAGCATGAACATGGGAAGGCGGTCCACGCCATCCTGCGATTTCGCGTAGGCGGGCTGCGCGACAGCCCATCCGCCCAGTTGCTGCTGCCATGAGGCCACGTGGGGAAGCAGAATCGAGTTCTGCGTGAGCGACCAGGGACCATTCGGATTCGCGTTCTCGCTCCAGTTCGCCTGAAGATTGAACGACTGCGCTTGGGCGGCCGTGGCCGCGGCGGCAACGCACGCGAGGGTGAAAAAGCAGTGCATGATGACCCTTCCCAGAATGCAAACCGTGTTCGTGAACAACAGACACGAGCAACTCATTTCGCCTGGGCGATCTGGTTGTCATCGATCCGACCTCGGTTGTAGCGGGTTTCGGGATGCTTCTGAAACAAAGTGGGAAAATCTGGGAGTTCGTTCGCTGCGCCCTCTACCGCGTTTGCTAGCAAAGGCCTAACTCAGACTTCGCGCGACTTTGACGCCTTTACCCCGCCCGGCCGCCTCCGACCCCAGACACTCAGTCCAACTGCGATCGGCGCGGTCCAGAAGTTCTTGCAAGATGTTTGAAAGGAGATCCCGTGAACCCGATTCATCGTCCACTAATCGGCCTGCTGGTTGCCATGAGCGGCCTTTGCGCTATCGCACCGGCCGCTCATGCCCAGCTTGTCAACGGCCTTGCCAGCGGCGAAACCACCCCCAACTCCACCCTCCTGTGGGCTCGCAGCGATTCGTTGGGCGAAGTGACCTTTGAGCTGGCTACCGACGCCGCGTTCACCAACATCATCGCGACCCGCGCCGGCACCGTCTCCGACCGCGCGCTGCCCGTCAAGGTGTCCTTTGACGGTCTTTCCGGCGGCACACGTTACTTCTACCGCGCCACCGACGCCAGCGGCGATGCCGCCTCCGGCACCTTCAAGACTCCGGCCTCCACCGGCTTCCACGGCTTCCACATGGGCGTCTCGGGTGACTGGCGGGGCGAGCTCGCCCCCTTCCCCGCGCTGCGCAACGTCGCGGGCAAAAGCCTGGACATGTGGTACAGCCTGGGCGACACGATCTACGCCGATGTCGCTACGCCCGACGTGCCCGCCTCGCAGGCGACGACGCTGGCCGAATACCGCGCCAAGCACAACGAAAACCTGCGCGACCATCTGGGCCTGAATGCCCATCGCGACATCCGCCAGTCCACCAGCGTGTGGGCGATGATCGACGACCACGAAGTGACCAACGACTTTGCCGGCGGGGCACTCATCTCCTCCGATTCGCGTTTCACGGGCAATCCCACCGACCGCATCAACACCAGCGCCCTCTTCCAGAACGGCGTGCAGGCCTTCCAGGAATACCACCCGATTTCACCCCGCG
>JBAZUW010000284.1:0-4524 GCA_041661205.1 Phycisphaerales bacterium | reverse complement strand
GGCCGGGGGCGGCGAGGGCGGACAGCGCCCGCGCGAGGATTTCGTCCTGGCCGCCACCTCGGTACATGAACTCGACGATGCTGTTCATCGCGGCGATGAGCGCATCGGGCTTGGCCTCGACCCACCGGTACGACGCCTCGCTGACGGCCACCTCAAACCGCGTGATCGCCCCGTCGGGGTCAACCTCCAAGCCGTGCGAGGCCGCGTCGAGGTCGCGCAGCACGTCGCCGAAGTCGCCGACGCGTTCGCGGGTGGTGGCGTCCACGACTGGAGCGGGCTTGGCGGCGGGCTTGACGGTCGGAAAGAGTTCTTTTTCGGGCGCGGGGGGCGGGGTGGTGCTGGCTTCCGTTTCCGGAGTGGCGGCGTTTGGCGACGCAGCAGAGTTCCGGCCGCTGAGCGCCAGGGCGGCGACCACCGCGCCGACGGTGAGAATGCCGACCAGGCCAATGCCGCAAAAGACAAGGACCGCTCGCACCGCGCGATCCTGCTCGTGCTTGCGGAGGCGAGCTTCTTCCCATTCGCGCTCGATGTTGGCCTGCTCGGCGGCCGGGCGCGCGGATGGCGCGGCGGGGCCGATCGGAGCGCGGTCTCGCGCTGGCGCAGCTCCGGGTGCTGCGGGTGCGGCACCGCCAGGATTCCGCATCGCCTGCAGTACTTCCGCCGGGTTCAGACCCTGGGCCGCGGCCAACCTGGCGACCTGCTCCATCGCCTCGCGTCGACCACCTCCAAGGGCCATGGCCGCGTGCAGTTCGGGGGTCACCACCGCCGTCGGCTCGGCCCCTCCCATGGGCAACGGGGGGCCGGCTGGAGCACTCTGCGCCGGGGCACCTTCGCTGTGCCTGTGCAGCACGCCGAGCAGGCGGGCGGCCGCGGCGTGCAGCACCAGCCGCATGCGGTCCGCCTCGCGCGAGTCGGCATCCACCGAGGCATTGAGCGTATCGAGCCGCCGGCGAAGGGCCGCGAGCACGCCAGCCTCGGTGAGTTCCTGCGGCGTTGCGCCGAGAATGAGCAGCGGGTCTTCGGTGCTGATGGTCTCGCCGTAGAAGTGCTGCATGAGCGCCGCCACGGTCTCAGGAGGTGACGCCGAACCGGTGGGGTTGGGCACATCGGTCATCGCCCACCTCCCGGGTGTGCGCCTTCCGTGGGGGGCGCGGTGCCCGTCGGAGCAGGCGGGCTAACGGGGGGTGAGGCGGCCGGAGTCGAGGGTGGCACGGGCACGGGCGCGGCACGCAGCGATGCTTCCAGCGTTTCGAATCGTTCCTTCCACTGGCCGGGGCCAACCTGCGGGTACAGCACCTTGTGTTGCGCGATCGCATCGAGGGCGGCGGTGGGATCGGTCTTGCCCAGCAGCCGAATCGCGTTGTACCGGGCTTCAAACCATGGCTCAGAGCCGGCCTCGAGGCCTGTGACAAGTTCCTGCCAGGCCGCCAGGCTTGCCGCCGTGTCGCCCTGATCTTCCATGAGGATGGCCAGCCGATGCAGGCTGGCGGCGGTTCGGTAGCCGGCTTCGAGCTGCGCCTTGTCGAGCGAAATCGCCAGATCGCGCATCAGACCGTCGTGGTGCTCGACGGCCAGAAACGCCGCGGCCTCCGCCACGCTGTCTCGCACCGAGACGGTGGCCGCGTCCGACACGGCCTTTCGCTCCGATTCCGCGAGCACACGCTGCCCGTGACGCACCACATCCCGGGCCTGAGCGACATCGCTGGGGGCCTGCTTCCACAGACGCAAGGAGCGCCGATACAGCACGCGATCCGCGATCGATGAAAACTGACCGTTCGTAGCCCGCAGTTCGCCGATGAGCTTCTCCGCCCCAAGCGAATCGCCCTTGGCCAGCGCGATCTGCAGGCGCCGGAAGATCAGTTCATCGCCGATCGGTCGAACATCCACACCTTGGAACGCGGCAGCGGTGTCGAGCGCGTCCATCGCGGCTTCGGCCCTCGCCACATCCGGGGAGTTCATGCCCAGCAGCGCGTCGGCGAGTTGGCGGGCCCGCAGCACCACCGAATCCGCCGCCTCTTTGCCCGCGGCGTCGCGTTCGCCCAGCGCCCGCGTGTGGTCGGCCTTCATGAGGGGCTCGGCCAGATCGGCGAATCTCAAGGCCGCGAAGTCACGCTGCGAATCCGGGGCCCGCTTGTACGCCTGATAGAGCAAACGGCACGCCTGCCGACGCGACGCGGCGTAGAGCGGTGATTCGACGGGAACCTTCAACAGAATGTCCATCGCCGCGGCGTCCGAGAGTGCCTCGGTGCGGGTCTGTCGCAGCAGCAACTTGGCGGCGTTTTCAGTGCTGGGAAATTCTTTTAGATACAGCGTCGCCACGGCGTCGCGCGCCTGCACCGCCGAGGGCTTGCCGGTATCGACCGCCTTGTCCAACGCCACGACGCCGTACCACAGTGCGTCTCGGCGAAGGTCGGCCGGGGCACCGTCCGCCGCCTTCTGAAACGTCTCGGCCGCGGCCACCAAATCGCCCGCGTAAAACTGTGCGAGGCCCTGGCGGATCATCGCCTTGATCTTCTCCTGCGGGAAACGCCCGGCGTCAGAGCTGCTCGCGGCACTACCCAGCAGATCACCCGCCTGGCGATATTCATTCACTACCTCCGCCGTGGTGGCGGGGTCGTCGATGGTCGCATCGCCCTTCAGGTTTGCCTTGTGCAACTCGCGGGCCCGGTCGTAGGACTGCAAGGCACGTACATACGTAACGATGAAGCCCTCGCTCCCGATCGGCGCGGTGCCGAACTGCTTGACCAGATCGAGCACATGCCCCACTTCACCTTTCACCACAAGGTCGCCCAAGGCAACCTGCGCGATCTTCTCGGCTTCGGCCTTCAGCCCGGGTCGCACCGCGGGGTCTTGCAACGCTTCGAGCGCCAGGACCGCCACGAGCCGTGCGTCGGCCAGACTCAGCGGCACGTCCGGCCCGCCATCGCTGGGGGTGCGCCGGTGCCGCACCGCGAGTTCCACATCCGCCCAGCGCTGGGTGGTGGCCGCGACGATCACGCGCCG
The DNA here is from genome assembly GCA_041661205.1 of Phycisphaerales bacterium. Taxonomy (GTDB): domain Bacteria; phylum Planctomycetota; class Phycisphaerae; order Phycisphaerales; family UBA1924; genus RI-211. Next base: position 1,521 of record JBAZUW010000284.1, on the reverse strand, counting down.
GCTGAAGATCTGGTCTTGCACGCTCTGAGGCACACCCTCGCCCTGTTCCACGACATCGAGCCAGCGCATGGCTTCAACATCGTTCCCCAGCAGCGCGTTGCACAGGCCGCAGGCGAGCGCGGCACGTGCGACATGCTCGTAACGCAGCAGGCTCTTGGGCGTGCGCTCGATGCTGGCGGGCTTGCCGGGCACGGCGTTGAGAATGGCGCCGAAGTCTTCCAGCGCGCGGAAAGCGAGCTTTGGCTGCTTGGTCAGCACGGCGGTGTAGTACCCGGCCCAGCCGCTGTAGTACTTGGCCAGCGACTTGAGGCGTCGTCCGTCGGCGAGCTCGGCGCGGATGCCCTCAAGATCGTTTTCTTTCGCGACCGATTCCTTCTTTTCGAGTTGGTCCACCCGCCGCCCGATCTTGTTGCCGATTTCCTCGAAGATGGGCCCGACTTGGCGGAGCACGCGGCTCGCCTCGGCCTTGTCGGCGTCGGTCGCCAGGCGCAAGCGGTCCTTCTCAACCACCTCCTCCACCTGCAGATACGTCGCCTTGGCGAGGTCCAGCCGCAGATCAAAGCTGTTGGATTCCGGAACCTTGCTGAGCAGGTCGCGGCTGAGGGCTTCAAGGCGCTGGCGGGATTCGGTGGTGCTCGCGGTGCTGAGCATCTTCACATAAAGCTTGCCCAGCAGCTCGGCGTTTTTCAGTTGCTCGTCGCGCGGGCCCACGGAGAGCTTGGCCCGCAGGTGGGCTCCCAACACTTCCAGCAGCCCGCGATCGGCGAGATACGCCTCCACGACTTCATCGCCGGTCGCGGCGGCGGGCTCGGGGGTCGCGTCGTCTAGCGCTGGCTGCCACGCCGTGGCACTGGCGCAGGCAAAGAAAAAGGCCAGCACGCCGGCCCAAACTCCAACGAGTTGTTCACGATCCCGGGACATAGCTGATCTTGACAAACCCCGCCTGGCGCCCGGCGGAAACCGCCGCCGCCGCCGCATCCACCGGAACGGTATTGGACACGCGAACCACGATTCCCGCTTCCTTGGGCAGTTGCTTCAGGAGGGCCAGCAGCCCGTCGCTGGTCTGCACCGTGCGGTCCCCCATCTTGTACACGACACCCGCGCCGTCGGATTCAACCCGCAAAATCTGCGGCGTGAGCGTCGCGGACTGCCCGCCACCCTTGGAATCGGTCTTGAGCGCCGCACCCAACTGCCCTTCCGGCGGGTTTACGCTGGTCGCGACCACAAAATACAGCAACAGAAACAGCACGACGTCGATGAAGGCCACGAGCGGCAGCCGCGGGATCACGTGCTTGCGGGACTTATTCCGCCGATTGAAGTTCATCAGTTACTCGCCTCCGTCGCGAGCTTCCAGGTCTTGACGCCCACGCGCGTGAGCTGAGCCGCCAGGGCGTTGAGCACCCCGGCCGAAGCCTGCCGATCCGCCCGCACCACCACCTCAAGGCGCTGTGCATCACCAGTACGGTGTACGTCGGCCGCCACCATTTGGGTCAGCACGTCCAGCGGCACATCGCGCCCGGA
>JBAZUW010000283.1:0-4526 GCA_041661205.1 Phycisphaerales bacterium | reverse complement strand
AAACGTTGGTGGGACGCATTCGGCGCACATCGCATTGAACGGTGCGGGGACCCCGGTGTCCTGCACCACCTGTCACACCGGGCTGGGGAGCGGTACCCTTTCGCACTACAACCGCACCCGCCCGACGCGGGTATCCCCGGCGAGCGTCGCCTTCGTGACGACGTACAACGCCAAGACGGGGGCGGCCGCCTTCGACAATTCCTCCCTGCTGCGGTGCACCAACGTGAGCTGCCACGGCGGGCAGGTCACGCCGAACTGGCAGACCGGTACGATCGACATCGTCAACGCTTGCCTCAGTTGCCACGCCTTCGGTACGGCGCAGTACAACAGCTACAATTCCGGACACCATACGACGCATACGAGCCAATTCGGGCTTAGCGCCGCGACGTGCAAGCGGTGCCACGACGCGACGAAGGTGAACGTCACAGGTCACCTGACGAATCTGGCGACCGCAGCCTTCGAGCAGACGGCCCGAAGCACGCTGCTTCCGGCGTTGCAGTACAACGGCACGACGTGCAATCCGAGCGCCGGCGGGCTGTCGGGATGCCATAGTTCGGAGACTTGGTGATCCGGTAGGGGATCCGGTTTCGTAAGCGTTCCGCTTTCAGGCAGGATCACGGAAGCCCCGGTCGTTTCGACCGGGGCTTCCGTGTTTTCGGAAAGGGGAACCTCCCCACCCGTTATTGACGGTCGACATCATTTCGGGTCTGTAATTCTCCCCCGTTATCGCTTGGAATAATTTCAAAATCGACAGTTTTTCCAAGGGCTCTATCCAAGGCGCTTCTCCGTTGATGCCTGCAACTGGTTTATTTTAAACAGGTTACATAAAACCATCCACCCCTCTCCGGATTTGGCATGAAGAATGATTCCTGTTGTTTACGGTTCCCCTCAAATCGGAAAGAATCCGATGTTGCCGGAGCCGAAGAATGGAACGGGAGGATACATGTTTTTCTTGGGGAACGGCACCCTCCGGACCCTCCGCATTCCGGTCGGGTTGCTGCTGCTCTTGGTGATCGCCGGGGCCGGGTGTTCGACCGCCAATACCTCCACTGCCTCCGGCAGTGCGGGCGGAGGAAACGTGGCCCACATCGCCGCGCCAGGGACTTCCGTTCCCGGGTGGTTCGTTCTCCCCACCGGGGGGTCGCATGGCAGCACCGCCACGCTGAACTTTATCGCCAACGACGGGAGCAGCTCCTGCGCGGAGTGCCACGGGGCGGACCTTTCCGGCGGAATCTCCAAGGTTTCCTGCTTCGCCAACGCCGCCAGGTGTCATCACGGGCCGATCCCGAACTGGGCCGGTGGGGCGGTGCATGGACCGGTTGCCAAGAAGGCTCCCGGCAACTCCGGGTTCGCCTCCTGCCAGATCTGCCACGGGGCGGGATTTTCCGGCGGAGGGTCGGGAGTTTCCTGCTTCACCTGCCACGGTGTCAGCGCGCCGCATCCGGCCAGGCCGTGGCGTTTGACGTCGGGAACGTCCACCCACGCCACCACCGATCCCCGGAACGCGCTGGTCTGCGCGCGGTGTCACGCCCCGGGATCCTCGAACAACCCTGCGGGCCATCCGGCCACGCCCGCCCCGGCGGGGACGCCGCCCGGATGCTACAACAACACGCTGTGCCACGGCGTGGGGACGGCGCCTCACGCGCTTGGGGTCCCCTGGATCAACCCCGCCAGCAGCGCGTTCCATGGGCTGACCGCGAAGCAGGATCTGAAATATTGCCAGGGTTGCCACGGTACTGCCGGGACGACGCAGTTCAACGGAGGGGCCGCGTCGACCTCCTGCCAGACGGCCACCTGCCATCCCGCGGCCAAGGCGCACCCGACCCGCTGGTATCAGGCGCCACAGTCGTTCCCCGGCTACGCGTCGTCGCACAGGGACGCCGGGAGTCTGGATGCGGCGTGCGCCATCTGCCACAAGGTGAGCGGGCCCGGCACGGGGCAGGATAATACCGCTCCGAGCTGCTACTCCGATACGTATAACGGGGTCATCTGCCACTCCGGCGGCCCCGGCGGCCCGAACCACGCCGTTCCGTTCCCGGGAACGGCCCACACCACGGCGAATCAGACCGGCTTCAATGGCAATTGCGCGCCCTGTCACGCCGTTTCAGGCACCTCGCCCGTCACGTCGGCGCCCCTTTGCACGGCGTGCCACAAGTCCGCTACGGCGCTCCCGTTCGCGAACTGCACCTCGTGCCACGCGAAGCCGCCTTCGGGGACTGCCTATCCGAACATCGCCGGGACGCATTCCAGGCACGACGCGCTGACCGGCGTCACGGGCGTCTGCACCTCCTGCCATAACAACCTCGACTCCGGAACCACCGGGCATTACAACCGCGCCAACGCGGTACCGGGCAAGGACGCGCTCCGTGTGCCCCCCGGCGACGCGGCGTTCCTGGCGGTCTATAACGCAAAGGCGGGGTCCGCTTCCTTCGACAATACCGCCCTGACCTGCGCCAACGTCGGTTGTCACGGCGGCGTGTCGGCCCCCAACTGGCGGACCGGAACCATCAGCGGGAACACGGACGCCGGATGCCTGGCGTGCCACAGGCTGGGCACGGCGGCGGGGACTCCCGAGAACAACAGCCCCTTCTCGGGTCTCCATTCGTTCCACCTGAACCCGGCCGGGACGGTCAAGGCGACCTGCGTCGAGTGTCACAACATGGCCAACGCCACCACGGGGGCGGCCAACCACTTCAAGTTCCTGAACACCCCGCAGATGGAAGGGCCGGCGAGCCAGACGGTGGAACCGAACTCCTCGGCCGCCAATTACAACGCCACGAACCAGACGTGCACCGTGAATTGCCACACCGTGCAGCACACCAACTTCTCCTGGCAGGGGGGGGCGAATCACTCGAAGCCGTACCTGGACACGGCCCACACCACGGTGAGCCAGGCCGGGTTCGACACCAACTGCGCGATGTGCCACGCGGTCACGGGATCCTCCCCGGTCGCGTCGGCGCCGTCCTGCACGGTCTGCCACACGTCCGCAACCGCGCTGCCCTTCTCCAACTGCACCTCGTGCCACGCCAAGCCGCCGACGGGGACGACCTACCCGAACATCGCAGGCAAGCATGCCAGGCACGACGCGCTGGCTTCCGTCACCGGGGTCTGCGGCTCCTGTCATACGGGCCTCGACAGCGGGAGCCAGGCGCATTACGACCGCGCCAACGCGCGGCCGGGGGCCGACGCGTTGCGCGTCGCGCCGGGCGACGTGGCGTTCCAGTCCACCTTCAGCGCAAAGGCGGGGGCCGCCTCGTTCAGCAACACCGCCCTCACCTGCGCCAACGTGAACTGCCACGGCGGCGTCGCCGCGCCCAGCTGGCAGACCGGGACGATCAGCAGCGCCACGGACGCCGGGTGCCGGTTGTGCCACAAGCAGGGCACGGCGCTGGGGATTCCGGAGAACAACAGCCCGTTCTCCGGGATGCACGGCTTCCATCTGAGCGCGTCCGGAACGGTGGTGGCGCTTTGCACCGATTGCCACGACATGACCCTCGCGACGACGGGGGCGACCAACCACTTCAAGTTCCTGAACACCCCCCAGATGGAGGGGCCGGCGAGTGACACCGTCGCCCCGCTGGGGTTGCGGACCAACTACAACGCCACGAACCAGACGTGCACCGTCAACTGCCATTCGCACCAGCACACCACCTCCTCGTGGGAGGGTGGCGCGAACCACGCGGTGCCGTTCCTGGCGACGGCCCACACGGCGGTGACCCAGGCCGGCTTCGACGGCAACTGCGCGACCTGCCACGCGGTCACGGGGACGTCACCGTTCTCCCTGGCGCCGACGTGCGGGACCTGCCACACGGCGGGGTCGCCGCTCACGGCGCTCAACTGCGCTTCGTGCCACGCCAACCCGCCGACGGGATCGACGTATCCGGGCATCGCCGGGAAGCACGCCAAGCACAACGCCCTGGCGTCCGTCACCGGCGCCTGCGGAACGTGCCACAGCGGGCTGAACACCGGCAGCCAGGCGCATTACGACCGCGCCAACGCGCGGCCGGGGAAGAACGCGCTCCGCGTGGCCCCCGGGGACGTGGCCTTCGTTTCCACCTTCAACGCGAAGACGGGGGCCGCCTCCTTCGACAATGCCGCCCTCACCTGCGCCAACGTGAGCTGTCATGGTGGCCAGACCGCGCCGAGCTGGCAGACCGGGACGATCGACGTCGTCAACGCCTGTCTCAGCTGCCACGCCTCGGGGACGACGCAGTACAACAGCTACAATTCGGGAGAACATTCGAGGCACCTCAGCCAGTTCGGTTCAAGCGCCGCGACGTGCAAGCGGTGCCACGACGCGACGAAGGTGAACGTCGCAGGTCACCTGACGAATCTGGCGACCGCAACCTTCGAGCAGACGGCCCGAAGCACGCTGCTTCCGGCGCTGCAGTACAACGGCACGACGTGCAATCCGAGCGCGGGCGGGCTGTCGGGATGCCACAGTTCAAAGAGTTGGTGACCCGGTAGGGGAGCCTCCAGCAGGGCCCCGGCGGTGATCTTCGGGGTTGGTGTATAGTTCGGAGATG
>JBAZUW010000282.1:0-4549 GCA_041661205.1 Phycisphaerales bacterium | reverse complement strand
TCGCCGAACACGGCGCGACGCCGTTCAATGTCGCCGGACGCACATTCACCAGCCGCCTGGTGGTTGGCACCGGCAAGTACGCCACCATGCCGCTGATGCGTGACGCGCTGGCCGCCAGCGGGTGCGAGGTCATCACCGTGGCGGTGCGTCGCGAGCGGCTGTTCAATGCCGAGGGAAAGAGCCTGCTGGAGTTCATTGATCTCTCACGCTACACCATTTTGCCCAACACCGCCGGGTGCTTCAGCGCCGAGGATGCGGTGCGGGTGTCGCGCCTGGGGCGTGACATCCTTGAGCAACTGGACAACCCCGGCGCGAGCTGGGTGAAGCTGGAAGTGCTGGGCGACAAGAAGACCCTGCTGCCGGACCCATCGGGGACCGTGGAAGCCACGCGCGAGCTTGTGAAGGACGGCTTCAAGGTGCTTGCCTACACCAGCGACGACCCCATCGCCGCCCTTCGCATCAAGGAGGCCGGGGCCGCGTGTGTGATGCCCGCCGGCAGCCCCATCGGGAGCGGGCAGGGCGTGCTCAACCGCAACAACATTCTGCTGTGCCTGGAACTGCTCAAGCAGGGCGACCCGACGTTCCCGGTCATCGTCGACGCGGGCGTGGGCAGCGCCAGCGACGTGAGCATCGCGATGGAACTCGGCGCCGACGCCGTGCTGCTCAACACCGCCATCGCTCACGCCAAAGACCCGGTGATGATGGCCCACGCCATGCGCCATGCGACCATCGCCGGCCGCCAGAGTTATCTCGCCGGGCGAATCCCCAAGAAGCTCTACGCCAGCGCCAGCAGCCCGTGGGAAGGGACGATCTCGTACATCCCAGGGGAGTAACTCGCCGTTCCTAATCGCGGTACAGCCGGGCCACGCGCTGTGCGAGGGCGTCACTCGCGGGCGCGAAGACTGCTTCCAGCGCCTGCCCTCGGGGCCACACCAGCCCGATCAACGCCGGATGATCCCTCAAGGCCTCCAGCATCCGCAGCCCGTGGTCGTCGGCGCGGGTCTGCATGTCGGGGGTCATGAGTGCCGCGGGGTCGAGCAGAAGCTTCCAAGCCGGGTGGGCCCGCATGAACGCCAGGATCGAAGGAATATCAGAGACCGCGTCGGTGGCGCGGGGCCACAGGCACAGGGTGCGTCCGTGTGCCACCCTCTCCAGGGCTTCCAGACCCATCATCGCTTTGGTGCGCTGGGCGGGCATCCACGCCGGGGGAGAATCCGGCCCCGGCCAGCCGGAGCGCACGAAGAGCACTCCGGGCACTTCCAGGGTCTCCGGTTCGGCGTCTTCGATCGCGTTGAAACTCAGCAGCGTGCCCACGGTGCCCGACACGTCGTCGGTCACGCGGCCGACCACGCCCACAGCCGGCGCGGGGGCGTAGCCCCACAACGCACGACTCGGGATGGGTCCGTCTCTCGTCACAGCAGGGCCAGCGTAGCCGCTGGCGGCGGATTCGCCAGCCCCGGGTTCACTTCTCAACCCCGCGCGGGCGTACGATTGGTCATGGCAGACGCTCCGACGCTCGATCATCCCACCTTTCAAGCCGTCAAGAACGCCTTTGCGGGCCGCAAGTTTCAAGGGACGGAGTTCCGCGGCCAGAGCACGCTGGTGGTGCAACCTCAGGACCTGCACGAGGTGCTGGCGTTCCTCAAGAACGACCCGGCGTGCTCCTATAACTTCCTGTCCGATGTGCTGGGCGTGGACTACTTGACCTACCCCGCCAAGATGCCTGGGCGGTTCGCGGTGCTGTACAACCTCGAAAGCTACGGCCGGGGCGACCGGTTCTTTGTCAAGACCTACCTCGACCCCAGCTTGCCCACCGACGGCATCGCTGATGACCCGGCGTTGTACCTGGACAGCGTGACCGACCTCTGGCCGGGGGCCGAGTGGACCGAGCGCGAGGTGTATGACATGCTCGGCATCCGCTTCCGTAATCACCCCGACCTGCGGCGGATTCTGCTGTGGGAGGACTACCCCGCCCATCCGCTCCGCAAGGACTACCCGGTGCGTGGGCGCGGCGAGCGCGAGTCGTACCGCGTGGTGGACCGGACGAGCTCGTAATCGCGCTTGCGAAACCAAGCCGGGCGAAGGGCGAACATATGTACATGGCTCTCTCCACGCGGCTTGCGTTCGTTGTTTGTGTCCTGGGGCTTTGTCTCGGGCTCGTCGGCGGGTGCAGCAAGGAACTCCCCCGCGATACCCCCGAGGGGACGATCGCCTCTGCCCGGCAGGTGGTTCTCGACGGGCATGCGGACCGCCTGCGGGATTTTCTGTACGCCGACGACGCGGAGATGAAGAAGCTGTACGCGCGCGTCGGGCGACTGCTGCTCAACGTCCAGAAGCTCGGGGCGTCGATTCAGGAGAGGTTTCCGAAAGAAGCCGCCCAGCTCAAGGCCGACGCGGAAGAGTCGGTCAAGCAGGGAAAGCCCACCGGGCTGCTGGCCCAGATGTCGGGCATGATGCCCACCGGGGGCCGAGGCCGCAACCGTGGCCTGGCCAACGCCGCCGACCCCGCCAAACAAGCCGAAGCCCGCAAAGCCTTCGACGAAGCTTTGAAGCGATTTTTCGCCGACCCTTACTCGTTCCTTCGCGAGTCCGACGGCAAGCTCGCGGCCGTGAGCATGGGCGATGACTTGGCGGCTCTGACATGGGAAGGCAAGCCGGTGCTCCCGCCCTTGGGCATGGTGATGAGCAAGGACATCGACAACCGGTGGTATTTTGTGCTCCCCACCAACGTGCCGGGCGTGAGCAGCTTCATGCCGAAGAACAAGGACCAGTACCAGATCCTCGGCGGGCTGATCCAGGTCTTCGACAACGTGGTGATTGACCTGCGCAAAGATGTCGATTCCGGGACCGTCAAGAGCATGGACGAACTCGCGCGGCGGGCGGGCGAGAAAGCCTTTGTCCCCGCGGCGATCGCCTTCTTCGCCTACGCGAAGTATCAGGACGAAGCCAAGAACGAAGCGAAGAAGGCCGCCAGCGCTGCCGGGGCGTCGGCCGAGGCACCCGTTTCCGGAGCCAAGTAAGTTGCCCCCCGCCCCGCCAGCCGCGGGTCACGCCGGCCCGATCGTGTTTTACGACGGCACGTGTGGGTTATGTGCCGCAAGCGTGCAGTGGTGCATCCGCCGCGACCGGCTTGCACGCCTGCGATTTGCTCCGCTGCAAGGCGACACCGCGAGGGCGCTGCTCGGCGAAATCAGGGAAGACAGCATTGTGGTGTACACGCCGTCGCCACCCCGAGCGCTGCTTCGCAGCGATGCCATTCTGGAGATCTGCCGCACACTGGGCGGCGTGTGGGGGTTGCTTGCGGTTGCGGGGCGGCTGGTGCCGCGTTTCGTGAGAGACGGCGTGTATCGCTACATCGCCAAACGCCGCAAACGCTGGATGCCGGAAGCGTGCGCCATGCCGAGCGAGGCGACGGCGCGGCGGTTCCTGCCATAAGCAGGTGGCACAGCGGTCTGCCTCCGACCACCAAGGGGCTGAAGGGAGAGGCTACTGCCCGCCCAGGCGTGAGCCGAGGTTTTTGCCCCCCAGCCCGGAGACGCCGAGCCCCCCGCCGCTGCTGCCGTAGGGGATCACGCTGACGCTGACGCCGGTTTCGCCGGTGATCTGGTTGGTCGCGATGGCGACGGCCAGCTCCAGGCTGCGGAACTTGCGGTGCAGCTCGATGACCGCGGACTGGAAGTCGCCGGTGTTCGCATCAAACTCGGCGCCCAGGTAGACGGAATATTTTCTGGTCAGCTCGTAGTTGATGGCCAGGTTGAGAAACGTGCTGTTCTCGGGGTTGAGGAACCGCAGATCGACCGCCGCGGAAAACTTCGGCGCCTCGCGGATGAGCAAGCCCACGCTGGTGGCGGCGGTTTCGTTGCGATCAAAGCTGAAGATTTCGCTGGCCGTCACGCTGGTGGCGTCGGTAAGGCGCAGCGCCGCGTCGACCGTGCCATACTCGCCGGGGTTGGAATACTCCGGGCGATAGTCAAAGAACCGCCCGTACGGGCTGCGCTGGTTGGTATCACCGGTCGAATAGACGTAATCGGTGGAGAGTGTCAGCAGGTCGACATTGTGCCACTGCCCCGGCCCGCCCCGCTGGGTTTGAAACGTCTGGTTGATCCCCACGCGGTACATCCCGCCCTCCACCAACCCCTCCACCGGTTCGTCATACACCGGCAGGCTGGTCCGGTCCACGTTTGTGGCGGCGTACCAGATGGTCGCATTCGGTTCGATGATGTGGCGAAGGCGGTGAATGTCAAAGAACTTCGAGTCCGCCCCGTCGTAGACATGCTGCACGGTGGTGCTGAGCCGCACGCCCGCGGCTCCCCACAATCTCACGTTGTCGTTTTCATCCGGCGAGAACGCGGCGAAGTCGTTGTCGTAGGCCGTCACGCGCCCGACCACAAACGGGTTGATCTTGATGGGTCCAAGATCGGTCTTGACGTTGAGTTCCTGCCGCGTGTCGGCACGCAGGACGCCGGTCTCCGACAGGCCTCGCGCCGAGAGCACGTTGGCCGCGTTGGTGCCCGGGGCAAAGCCAAGGGCGGGGGAGGACGTGCTGTTG
>JBAZUW010000281.1:0-4574 GCA_041661205.1 Phycisphaerales bacterium | reverse complement strand
CGCGACCACCCCCGGTCTCTACGCCCCCTGGGCCGCGAAGTGGCGCAACGTCCTGCTCCTCATCCTCGGCGTCACGCTTCTCCGCCTCCTCTATCTCGCGCTGTGGTGCCCTTACACCCTCATCGAAGACGAAGCCCACTACTGGGAATGGAGCCGCCGCCTCGCTCTGAGCTACTACACCAAGGGCCCGGGCGTCGCGTGGACCATCGCCGCCACCACGCACCTCTTCGGCGACACCGAGTTCGGCGTGCGCTTCGCCTCCCCCATCGCCTCCGCCATCGGGGCCCTCGCCGTGGCCCTGCTCGCGCGCGAGTGCTTCCGCGACAAGCGCCTCCCCTTCTTCGCCGCCGCCTGCTGGCTGCTGGTGCCCCTCTTTCAGGTCATGGGCCTGTTGCTCACCATCGACGGCCCATACTGCGCCTGCTGGGCCGTCGCCATGTTCGCCGCGGCCCGCGCCTTGCGCACCGGCTCGCTCGCGTCGTGGGCGGGCCTCGGTGTCGCGCTGGGCATCGGCGCTCTTTACAAGTACACCATCCTGCTCGCCATCCCCGGCTTGCTCTTCGCCTGGTGGTGGCAGCGCCGTGACTCCCGCCGCCGCGGCGAAAAGCCCCCGCCCGCCCTCGCCGGCTTCCTCATCGCCTTCGCCCTCTTTGCCGTCTGCATGCTCCCCATCATCATCTGGAACCAGCGCGAAGGCTGGCCCACCATCACCCACCTTCTGGGCCATCTGGGCGTCAAAGGTGGCGACATGCCCGTGCGTCAGGGCGAAAGCAGCAAGTACCACGGCTGGCACTACGAGCCCAAGTGGACCCTCGAACTCATCGGCTCGCAAATCGGCATGGTCGGCCCGGTGCTCATCCTGGGCCTCATGGAATCCCTCCGCTCCATCCGCGGCCAAACCCCCCGCAACGAACGCCCCGGCGAAGTCTTCCTCATCGCCGGTGCCCTCCCCATCCTCATCTTCTACCTGCTCGTCAGCTTCATCACCAACCCCGAGGCCAACTGGCCCATGGCCGGCTTTATCACCCTCATGCCGCTGGCCGCCCGGCGCATCCTCGCGGGCATGGACGACTGGAAAACCAAACTCCTCGCCTGGCGCGCCCTGCCCGCACCCCGCCCTCGCGCCGGCTTTCTTCTCCGTCGCCCCGAGACTCTCACGCAGGTTCTCTGGCACGCCACGCTCGTCTTTGGCCTTTTCGCCGGCGTGGGGGCCCTGCGGCTAGACCTCGTCGCCGGCGTCCCCGGCCTCCGCAAAGTCATCCCCCTCCACCGCTTCATGTGGGCCGACGTGATGTCCCGCCACGTCGAGCGCCTCGTCAACGAAGTCGCCACCGAAACCAGCCAGCAGCCACTCATCATCGCCCAGGCCTACGGCCGCGCCAGTCAGTTCGCCTTCTACCTCCCCGGCCACCCGGTCGTCTACTGCCCCGGCGCACGCATCGACGGCCGCCGCACCCAGTACGACTACTTCCCCGACACCAACCTCGATCTGCACCCCGAGCTCGCCGGCCGCCCCGCCATCCTCGTCGGTGCCTGGCAATCCGCGTGGGAAAAAGTCTTCGACCGCGTCGTCCCCATCGGCACGCTCGACGGCGAAGGCAAACCCAACCGCCCCGCCTTCAAGGGCTACGGCTTCCGCGGCTTTCCGAAATAGTGTCCCAGACGTCGCAAGGCCACGGGCCAAACCCGGAACAAACTGCGGGCGGGGCAAGGTCTCAGTGTTCAACCACCATCGGAGAAGGACCCATGACAGCAAAGACACTCGCAAGGCGGCTTCTGCTCGGGCTCGGCGCCGCCATGCTCGCCGCCGGTCTCGGGGCCTTCATCATCGGGCACGAAACCTTGCACGTGGTCATCTCATTCGGTCAAGATGACCCCGCCCAACGTGACAAACTTTTAGGGCTCTTCAAAGCGGGCGCAGTCGCGTTCACCCTCGGCGCCGGCCTCATCGGCATCGCACTTCCTCGCCCCACCGTGCGGGCGTAGGTACGTCGCCCTCTTCGGTACGTCGCCCTCTTCGGTACGTCGGCTCTCCGAGCCGACCCGGGCAACCAAGTAACGTCGGCTCGGAGCGCCGACCTACGACAACCTGCCCCGCCGCCGCGCCCGCTCCTCCTGCACCTTCGCCACCGCCTTGTGAATCGCATCATCCAGGTTCGCGTTCACCAGAAACACGTCGTACACCTTGCTCTCGCGCGCCTGCGCGATCTCCCGCGTCGCCGCCGCATACCGCTTCTGGATCTGCTCTTCGCTCTCGCGCTTCCGCTCCCGCAGCCGCATCAGCAGCGCATCCTCCGTCGGAGGCAGCACAAAGATCGCAAACGCCTCCGGCATCTTCGCCTTCACCTGCAGCGCCCCCTGCACGTCAATCTCCAGTATCACCAGCCGCCCGCGCTTCAGCTGCTCCACCACCCACGCCCTGGGCGTGCCGTACTTCTTGCCGTACACCCCGGCCGTCTCCAGAAACTCCCCCGCCCCCTTCATCCGCTCAAACTCGTCATCGCTCACAAAGTGATAATCGACGCCCTCAACATCCGCGTCGGTCTTCGCCCGCGTCGTCGCCGACACCGAAAACACCGAGTCCGGCAGCGACCGTTCCACCCCCCGCGTGATCGTGGTCTTCCCCACCCCGCTGGGGCCGCTGATGATCAGCAAAAGTCCATCGTCAGTATCCGTCGGCAGGCGGCGTTCCATCCAGACAGCGTACCCCCCGAGCCGATATCAGGCCGTGCGCATCCTGTTTCTTCTCCAACCCGGTACCAACAGCCGCAGCATCTTCCTGGGGATGATCCGCGGGGCCCAAGCCGCCGGCCACGAGCCCCTCGTCATCGAACTCGCCCCGATCTTTCAGGCCATGGCCCAGCACCCCACCCAGCGTGCCAACATCGCCACCCAGGCCGCCGCCTCCCTCAAAGCCCACGTCGCACGCCATCGCCCCGACCTCTCCATCGCCATGTGGGCCAACGGCCTCACCAGCTTCGCCGGCGTCAGCCTCGACGGCCAAACCCTCAGCATCTTCGACGCTCTCAAACTCCCCCACATCTGCTGGTGGCTCGATGGCCCCCAGTGGGCCGCGGGCGGCTCCATCCACACCTTTTTTAGCACCCCCGCCATCCGCACCCCCCTGGTGCGCCACCTCATCAACAGCGAGTCATCCGCCGCCGAAATGACCCAGGTCCTCGGCTTCGGCCGCACCGCCGCCCTCCCCTACGCCATCGACGAGCACGTCATGAAACCCGCGCGGGCCGCAGCCCCAAGCTTCGACCTCATCGCAAGTTGCGGCCCCGGCGACCCCGCTCCCACCCCCGCCGTCCTCCGCGAGCTCGACAACGACCAACCCGACATCGAAGCCATCCGGCGCGAATACGCCACCAACGCGCGCCTCAAACTCACCGCGCTTCGCCCCATCGCCCCGCCGCCCGCGCCGCAAATCTCGCAAGACGCCTGGCTCGCGCTCGTGGACGCCCTCATCGCCGGCCAACTCGCCGCCCGCGCCACCCCAGTGCTCGGTCGCGTTCGAGCTCTCGCCCCCGCCCATCCCGCCGCGGCTTCACTTCTCCATACCCCCACCCTCTACGCCAAAGCCTCCATGACCCTGCGCGAGATCGAAGGCTTCGAACGCGCCTTCACCATCTCCTGGCTCTCACGCCGCTTCCGCGTCGCCACCTTCGGCGGCTGGGACGCTGCCCCCTGGCACAGCCGCGCCGAGAACCTCGGCGAACTCCCCTTCGAAGACATGCCCAAGGCCTACGGCCAAGCCGCCGCCGCCCTCAACGTGATGCGCTGGCAAGACGACCACGGCATCAACATCAAACCCTTCGAAATCACCGCCAGCGCCACACCCTGCCTCTGCGCCGCCCGCGTCGGCCTTGCCCAGTGCTTCACCCCCGGCGAAGAGGTCATCACCTTCGAAGGCCCGCAAGCCGCCGCCCACGCCCTGCGCGATCTCCTCGACTCCCCCACCAAACGCGAAGCAATCGCCGCCCAAGGCCTCGCCCGCACCCTGCGCGATCACACCTGGAAATCCCGCATCGCCACCGTGCTCAAATAGAGCCCCACGCGCCAGCGTGGGGGTCGGCATCAACTCACGACCTCACCAATCCACTCGCTCGATGCGACCCCCATGCTCGCGCATGGGGCTCATTTGGAGATGGTGCTCTGCAAAAAGTTCACCATCCGGCTCGTATACAGCAACCGGTTATCCAGCTTCTGGAACCCATGCCCCTCATCGGGCGCGATGAACAACTGCGTCGGCACGCCGCGGCTCTTCAGCGCCAGCGTCAACTGAATCGCCTCCTCCACCGGCACCCGCGGGTCGTTATACCCGTGCGCGATAAACATCGGAATCTTGATCTTCTCCACCCGGTTGATCGACGACACGCTCGCCAAAAACTCCGGGTCGCTCAGCGGCCCATACTCCGCCTCGCGCAGCTTGCGCCGATAGCCGCTGGTCTTCTCCAGGAACGTCTTGAGGTTCACGATCCCCACCACATCCACCCCAGCGCCAAACAGCCGCTCCTTGCGTGCCCCCGCCTCCACCCGCTCCTCATCCTCAACCACGCACGCCACCGACA
>JBAZUW010000280.1:2803-4615 GCA_041661205.1 Phycisphaerales bacterium | reverse complement strand
CTCTACTCAACGGGAACGTCCACACAATGGACTTGAAATCGCGAGCGCTCCTGACCGGCGTGGCATGGTTGCCGGATGGAGCGCGTTGGCCCCATGCGGTCGGCCGGGCATCCTTCGGGATGCCGCACCCGGGACGCCGCACCGTGGCGAATGTGCCGGGGGAAGCCCTGCACACAGGAACGCCTTCAAATGCTCAGCGGCGCGGCAAGAACGCGCCCTGAACCTGAACTCTGCAGCGCCACAAGCGGCGAACCGCGGCTGTTTCTGCTTCCTTGCCAACTGACGAAACCTGAAGTCCAGGGTTCGCACGGTCATGACCGTGACGGCAAGGCTCGGCCGCGGAAAATTGGGAGAGCGTTGAAACCGTGGCGACTTTGGTCCGCCCGGGGCTTCGACTGCATGAGTATACCCACAATACGCCTGTCAAGTTGAGACGGGTGCATTCGTCTGGCGATTGGGATTCGGGAGCCGGGCGGCAAGATCTGCCAGCAATCGCCCCACGGCTACGCGGACATCGTCCAGCGTGCCGTGGTTCTCGATGACAGCATCGGCCCGCGTCCGCTTTTCCTGAAGTGAAAGCTGGGCTTTCTCGCGGCGGTCGAGTTCGGCGTCATCCCAGCCGCGGGCTTTGACGCGGGCGAGGCGCTGCTCACGCGGGGCGTCGACGAAGATCACAAAGTCGCACTCTTGGTCGACGCCGGCTTCATAGAGGAGCGGGGCATCGACGATGACACCGCGCTTGCCGTCCTGGCGGGCGCGGGAGGCGAGGGCCGCCCGGTTGCGCTTGATGAGGGGGTGGATCAACCCTTCGAGCCTGGCGCGGTCGGCCGGGGTGGCGAAGATGATCTCGGCGATGCGTTTGCGGTCTATGTGGCCGTCGGCGCCGATGACGGAGGGCCCCCACCACTGCGTGAGTTGGTCGCGGATGGCGGGCTGGTCGAGGGCGGCTTTGGCTTCTTTGTCGGAATCGACCACAAGAAAGCCCGCGTCGCCAAGGGCGGCGGCGACCGCGCTCTTGCCGGCGCCGATGCCGCCGACGAGCCCGAGAATGAGGAAGGGGGATGGAGACAGCGGGGCTGGGCTGGGGGGGTTGGATGACTGGGCGCGGGCTTCGGTGGTGGCACGCACGAGCGCGAGGACGCCTTCGGGGGCGTCCACGGTTTGCCAGACGACCGCGTAGCCATCGGTGCCTGCCGAGGCGATGGCGATGGTCCCGGCTCCGAGGATTCGCTCGGCCAGAGAGCGGGTCATGGTGACGTGTTGGACATTGGCGAGGGGCAACTCCGCGGCCACGCGGCTAAAGACGCCCAGACGCACTGAGGCGTGGCGATCGGTGAGCATGTAGCGGCGGCAGAGGGCGACGATGGCGGCGGCCATGAGGGAGATGGCGGCGAGCAGCACGCCCAGCATCGCTCCCAAGGCGCGGGATTGGAAGGCCCCCACCGCGATTCCTATGGCGAGGCTCAGCATGAGCCACCGGCTGGCCCAGAGGACCACGAACGCTCCGCCGGGACGAAGGTTGAGGATGACCCGTTCGGGGGCGGAAGGAATGGCGGGCCGCGACGGGCCGACGGGCATTCAGCGAGCCTCCGGGCGCAGCGTGGCGATCTCCGGGTGATTGCGGTAGAAGCCGTCGTAGTCGAGCCCATAGCCGACGACAAACTCATCGGGAATGTCGAATCCGACGTAGTCGGGCGTGAAGGCGACCTTGGCTTTGCCGGGTTTGCGGAGGAGCACGCACGTGCGCAGGGTCGCGGGCCTTTGGGTGGCGATGAGCTTGGTGACGACGTCGAGGGTGTGGCCACTGTCGAG
>JBAZUW010000280.1:0-2793 GCA_041661205.1 Phycisphaerales bacterium | reverse complement strand
GTCGTCGACGACCAGCACGTGGGAGCCCGTGAGGTTTTTGGGAAGTTCGCCCTGGATGGAGACGCCCTTGCTCTCCACGCTCTTGCCGGGGTAGCTGGAGACGCCGACGAGTTCGAGGCTGAGTTTCAAGGGCAGTTGGCGTACCAGGTCGGCCACGAAGATCATGGAGCCGGTGAGGACGGGGATGATGACGAGCTTGCCGTGGTCTTCCTGCGTGCCGTCGCCCCCGATGTCGCGCTCGAGGTCTCTGGCGATCTGCTCACCCAGCCCGTGAACACGGGCGGCGATCACGCTTCGGTCTATCAGAATCCGCTCCAGGTCCCGGCGCATGGGCGGAGTATACCGGCCAGGCTTCCCCGGGCCGTGAAGGGGCTGCGGGGGCAGCGTCGCGTGCGGGAGCGGCTTGGGCGGCTTGCCCGCGTACCCTGACAATCACCGGTGAGCCAGACGACGTCATCCAACCCGGGCACGAGCGCTGAGAACCCCTGGCCGGTGGTGCGGGTGACGCCGGACCTGTTTCTGGCCGCGGCGCGGCGGCTGGTGAGCCAGACGAATGCGAGCGTGGAAGATGCGGCGCGGCGACTGGTGGAGTCGGCGCCGCGCCACGGCATCGACCTCACCATGTGCTTTGCGACGCTGGAGCCGGCACCACGCCTCGTGAAGGGTGCGAAAACGGGCAGGGGGACGGCGGTAGTGCGCCAGGCGTGTCTGGCGGTAAAGGGTTCCGGGCGCACGGCGATGCTGTTCATCAGCGAGCCGCTGATCGGGGAACTGGAAGCGCCCGAAGCGAAAGACGAGCGGGTGGCGTGCATTCATGCGGCGGTCAATCACCTGCGGGCGTTTCATGCGCGGGATGTCGGGCTGGTGCAGGCCCTGCCCGAGCCGGAAGAGCCGTGGACGATCGAGGCGTGCCAAGACGCGGGATTTATCCTGGTGGGAAACCTGACGTACATGCGCTGCCCGCCCATGAAGGCCAAGGAGGCCCAGAAGCTGGTGCCGGTGGCGGAGCAGGAAGCACCCTGGCTGGCGGGGGTGGAGCTGCTGCGCTGCTCTGACCTGCCCCCCAGCGAGCTGGACGAACTGCTGGGAGAGGCGTTGGAAGCGACCTACGTCGACACGCTGGACTGCCCGGAGCTGTCGGGACTGCGTAGCAAGGCGGATGTGATCGACAGCCACCGGTCGATCGGCCAGTACGACCCGGCGCTGTGGTGGCTGGTGATGCATGAGCGGCAACCTCGAGGGTGCATGCTGCTTTCGGCATGTGCCGATCAGCGGGCGACGGAGCTCGTGTATCTGGGGTTGGCCCCGTCCCTGCGGGCGCTGGGGATGGGCAAGCGGCTGCTGGCGATGGGGATGCAGGTGGTGCGGCGGGTCCACCCTACTTGGGCGGTGACGTGCGCTGTGGATGAGCGCAATGTGCCGGCCCTGAAGCTGTACCAGCGGTTGGGATTTGAAGGGATTGCGCGGCGCGTGGCGATGGTGCGGCCGATCTAGCACGATCTCGGATGCGTTCACGCAAAGTCAATGGGTAATGCCACGAAAATGTGAATCCACAGCGTTAGCGTTTCCTCGCACAACACTTGCGCGACTTCACAGAACTTTTGCACAGTCTGTGCGCTGGTGGTGGACGGACCGTTGAGAAGTTTTCTCGCGATGCGCAAGTTCTTATTCGGTGGGATTCAGCCGTTTTCACCTGTCGGCAGTGAACACAAAGCGCTTGCTGCCGACAGGCACACCACGTATCTTCTGCCCCACTCGCCCGCCCACTGAGATGTGAAAGCGGTTGGGGCAGATGCGTGACGCGGAATGTTTGGCGCACGCACATGATGGAACTTGTGCTTGATTTCTAGGGCTTTGACGGGCTTGAAGGGTTGGTGCGGGAGCATCAGGTATTTTTGTTTGGGGGGGCGGCCATGGATTCGGCCGCCGGCAGATCGGTTCTCTCTGGGCTGAAAGCAGCCCATGCAAACCAGTCACGCGATGTAGCACTAAGAGCGCCTTTGGCTCTTGAGGTGGTCACTCGCGCACGCCGGATGTGAAGGACTCTGACAACACGAAGACCCGCCGCTGGGGACGCACTTGGGTGCTGCGCGACATGGACCGCGTGGTTGCCGGGTGGGTGTCTTGCGCGATTGTCGGGCGAGGGGGCGTGGGCCACCTCGCAGGACGCCGCACGCGACGGGTTGGCCGGAAGAAGTTGTCCTGTTCGGAGGTACGCCTGTGGAGTCGGGCAACACATCCAGCGTTCGAGTTCGCGCCACCAATCTTGCGGCCAGCAGCATGGACACTGCGGGGCGTTTTGCCGGAGAGCGCACGCAGGTGCGTTCGATGGCGATCAACCAGGCCCGCGAGGCGGGCGGAGAGACGACCCTTGCGGGGAAGATCGCGGCGGCCATCGGCCAGCCCAACTTTGACCGGTTCTTCAAGGGCCAGGCCACGTTTGTGATGCACGAATCGGTGCTGGAAGTTACGGTGCCCACCACGGTGCTGCTCAACCTGATGGAGCGGCGGTTTGCGGAACAGCTGACCAGCGTGGCGCAGCGCGAGGCGCCGGGGCGGAGCGTGACGGTGCGCTACCGCGTCGATCGTGGGGCGTTTGGGGACGAAGCCCCGCCGATGCCCAAGGCGACGCCTCTGCCTGTGACGCTGCCTCCGTCGTCGGCGATCAGCAACGGGCCGATCAAGTACAAATTCGACTCGTTCATTGTGGGGCGTGCGAACCGGCTGGCCTGCTCGGCGGCCCAGCGGATTGCCGAGGATGATGGCCCGGTGCCCCTGCTGTTCATCCATGGC
>JBAZUW010000279.1:0-4617 GCA_041661205.1 Phycisphaerales bacterium | reverse complement strand
TTCGATCTGGCAAACCGGGCGGCTGCGCGACGGCCTCGGTTTCACCGTGGTGCTGGGGGCGGGGTTCGGCGTGCTGGCCGGGCTGGCCAAACTCGTGGCGTGGTCGGCGCGGCGATGGTTTCCGCGGCGTTCGCCCTACGTCATCCGGCAGGGAGTCGCCAACCTCTACCGGCCCAACAACCGCACCGTGCTGCTCCTCCTCTCGCTCGGCCTCGGCACGTTCCTGATGCTCTCCCTCTTTCTCACGCGGACCATGCTGCTCCAGGAAATCGAGATCTCCGGGGGCAGCGGGCGGGCCAACCTCCTCTTTTTCGACATTCAGGACGATCAAATCGACGGCCTGAAGCAGGCGACGGTGGCCGAAAGGGCCCCGGTGTTGGTGCATGCGCCCATCGTCACGATGAAGATCGCCGCGGTGAAGGGGCGGACCGTGGAAGAACTGCTGCGAGGCAGTGGCCGAGGGGGCGACGGGAGGAAGGGAAGTCGGGGCGACGCGGAGATGGGGAAGACGGGGGATGCGAAGATGGCAACCCAGGCCGGAGAAGGGCGGCGGATGCCGAGTTGGGCGCTGCGCCGGGAGTATCGCACGACGTATCGGGGGAAATTGGAGGGCTCGGAGCGGCTCGTGAGCGGCACTTTTGTCGGGCGGGTCGAACCGGGCGAGGCGGTGGTGCCAGTCTCGTTGGAGGAGGGTTTGTTTAAGCAGATGGGACTTCAACTCGGCGACGAGATCGAATGGGATGTGCAGGGCGTGCCGATGCGCACGAAAGTCGGCAGCGTGCGGGCGGTCGAGTGGCGGCGGCTGGAGCCCAACTTCTTCGTGGTGTTTCCAGAGGGAGTGCTCGAGCCGGCGCCGAAGTTCCACGTGGCCGCCGTGCGGGCGGATGACGCCGAACACTCGGCGCGGGTGCAGCGGGCGGTGGTGGCGGCGTTTCCCAATGTCACGGCGATCGACCTCGCGCTGGTGTTGCAGACGGTCGACGGAATCTTCACCAAGGTCTCGTTTGCGATCGAGTTCATGGCGGGGTTTACCGTCTTGACGGGCATCATCGTCCTGGTCGGCGCCGTGCTCACCGGGCGCTATCAACGCATCCGGGAAACCGTGCTGCTGCGCACGCTGGGGGCCACGCGGCGGCAGCTCATCCAGATTCAACTCGTCGAATACACGATCCTCGGCGTGCTCGCCTCGGTCGTCGGCGGGGCGCTGGCGGTGGCCGGCAATGCGCTTCTGGCGAAGTTCTTCTTCCGGCTGACTCCCAGCGTGTCGCTGACCGTGCTGGCCACGGGCACGCTCGCCGTCTGCGTGGTGACGATCCTCGCCGGCCTGCTGACGAATCGCGGGATCTCCCGCCATCCGCCGCTCGAAGTGCTGCGGCAGGAGACGTGAGGGAGGCGGAAGGGGGAAGACGGAGGGAAGGAGAGAGGGAGAGACGGAGAGAGGGAGAGGGAGAGTGAGAGTGAGAGGGGACGGGCGCATTTGCGGTTTGACGGTACCCATACCCGGCGCGGAGCGGAGTCCGCGCCCCACCCGGTACGTCATTCGTTCCCGGCAGGGCGGCTTGTCCCTTCGCCGCCGTCAAGCGCTTGCACTTTCTCATAGTCTCCCCCTCTCTCCGTCTCTCCATCTCTCTGCCTCTCCATCTGCCTTCACCCATGCCTCGCATCGTATCCTTCCACTACACCCTGCGCGACCCGGGCGGGCGCGTGCTCGACAGCTCGGCGGGTAGCGAGCCGATCACCTACCTGGAAGGAGCGGGGCAGATCATCGACGGACTCGATGCGCAACTGCGCACAATCGAGGCCGGGACGAAATCGCGCGTGCAGGTCCCGGCGAGGCAGGCCTACGGCGAACGCGATCCTGCGCAACTGCAGCGCGTGAAACGCGAACTCCTGCCCGTCGAAGGGGAACTGACGGTGGGTGACCAGTTTCAGACCGGCCCGCACCGTGCGGACCCCGTGGTGACGGTGGCGGGGATCGAAGGAGACGAGGTGTTGCTCGACGCCAATCATCCCCTGGCGGGGGTGGATCTCACTTTCGATGTCGAAGTGGTGTCGGCGCGGGAGGCAAGTCCCGAGGAGCTGAGCCATGGACATGCACATGGCCAGGGCGCAGGCTGTTGCAGCGGGGAAGGTGATGGCGAGTGCTGCGGCGGGGGCGGTGCGGGCGGCTGCGGTTGCGGGTAGGCGGGAGTCGTCGCACGGCGGCGACCGGATCGAAACCCTGGTCCCCGCGGCCGCGTTCAAGCCACACGCGAATGCGCAGCCGGGCGGGTGACCGCTGCACTTTCGCAAATCGTGCACAACTCTGCGCAAGGCCTGCGGAGCCCGGGAGCATCGCGGTTGGTAGCCTCTGACCCGCCTGCCCGCGATCCGTCGAGGGCGGCGTACTCAACCATGAACACCGTCATCGCTCCCATTGATTTCACTCGCGCCAGTCGCGGGGTGATCGCTGAGGCGATCCGTATTGCCCGGAGCGTGCAGGGTCGCGTCGTGGTGATGCACGTCGTCCGACCGGCGGTGTTGGCGTCGGAAGTGGCGCCGATGGCCGCCACGGCGCATGAGATGACCGCGGAAGTCGAGCGCGAGGCGCGGGCCCAGTTGCAGCTGATGCAGCGGCGGCTGATGCGAAAAGGAATTTCGGTGGAGACGGTTTGCACCACCGGATCGCCCATCCGCTGCATCGTCGAACAGGCGGCGGTGCAAACGGCGCGATACATCGTGCTCGGAGCGCACGGCCACAGTGCGTTGCGGCAGTGGGTGGTCGGGGGCACGGCCAGCGGGGTGTTGAAGGAGGCGGGCTGTCCCGTGATCGTGGTGCCGGCGTGGAAGAAAGCGGTGGCGGCGTAAGGGTTTCGCGAATCGTTCCGGCGCGCCCAAGCGCGCTGGGCGGCTAGTTTTTTCCGGCGGCGGCCGCCGGCTCGGGCGGTGCGACGGAAGTCCGGCTGCGTTCCTGGCGGGCCGATTCGATCGTGACGTTGCGGAAGGAGATGGCGCCGGCGTGGGAGAGCACTTCGGCACTCTCGACGCCGCGAAACGTGCAGTCGGCGAAGCGCACGCCGTCGATGGTGGCGGCGGGAAACCCGGCGATCCACATCACGCGGGGGCTCGACCGGCTGGTGACGTTTTCGAGCACGACGTTGCGCACCATTGGGCGGTGCGGACCCTTCGCGCCCTCCTCGTAGACCAGATCGATGGTCAGCACGGACTCCGCCACCCGTCCGATCTCGACGTGGCGCATGAAGACGTTTTCCAGCACGCCGCCGCGTTGGGCGTTGGACTTGAAACGCAGCGCGCGGTCGAGGTTGGGGCTGTCCATCCGGCAGTGCTCCACGAAGACGTTGCGGCAGTCGCCGGAGATCTCGCTGCCGATGACCACCCCGCCATGACCGTCGCGCATCGTGCAGCCGCGGATGATCAGGTTTTCGGAGGGCGTGGCGACGCGCCGGCCGTCGTTGTTGCGGCCGGATTTTATGGCGATGCAGTCGTCGCCGGTGTCGAAGATGCAGTTTTCGATCAACACGTCGCGGCACGACTCCGGATCGCAGCCATCGTTGTTGGGACCGTGGCTGTTGATTTTGACGCCGCGCACGGTGACGTTGGACGAGAGCACCGGGTGGATCTCCCACATGGGCGAGCGGAGGATTGTCACGTCTTCGATCAGGATGTTCTTGCAGCGGTAGGGCTGGATGAAGTTGGGCCGCAGGTAACCGCCGTCGCCGAAGACGCGCTGGGCGACCGGCACCCCGGCCTCGCCCATCTGGATGAGACGGTCGCGCGCGGGTTTCTGCCTGGCCGGCCCCTTTTTCTTGTCGTTCCAAGCCCACCAGGTGTCCCAGTCGGCGCCGCCGTCGAGCGTGCCCGGACCGGTGATCGCGATGTTCTGCTGCTCGAAGGCGTAGATGAGCGGCGAGTAGTTCAGGCACTCCACGCCTTCCCAGCGGGTGAAGACGAGCGGGTACTTGGCGGGCTCGGGGATGAACTGCAGCGTGGCGCCGGCGGCGAGGTGCAGGTTGACGTTGCTCTTGAGGTGCACGGCGCCGGTGTGAAACACGCCGGCGGGCACGACGACACGGCCGCCTCCGGCGGCATGGGCGGCCGCGATGGCCCGCGCGATCGCCGCGGTGTTGTCCGCCCCGCCGGCCGCGGCCCCGTGCTCGGTGATCGCGAAGTCGCGGGCGGAAAAAACGGGGGCCGTGATGCGCGCGAGGATCGCGGGCACCGCGTCCCAGCCGGTGACGGTCGCGGGGGATGCGGCGCGGGCGGCGCAGGCCACGGCGAGGACGAGCAGGGCGCGGAGCAGCGGAGAAGGGATCATGGCAGGGAGCTTCGGACAGCCAGACGCATCGGACGCGGACACGTGTCGCAGCGCGATGCGAAAACGCCGCCCGCCACCGGTGCCGGCCCCGCCTCCGCTCCGGTGTCATGTCATATAATAGATGACAAACGGGTCGGGGGCCGTGGCGGGAAAGGGGACGATTCGATGCGGGAATCGCAGGAAGGGTGCCGGCCGGGAAATTTCGCACCGCAGCCGGAGGCCGCAAACAAAGGTGTAGCCGCGCTTGAGCGCAGCGAAAGCGTGGCCGATCGTAAGGCCACGTTGTCGCTCCGCTCCAACGC
>JBAZUW010000278.1:0-4631 GCA_041661205.1 Phycisphaerales bacterium | reverse complement strand
CCGCTCACCGTCGTCTGATTCGGCCCCGTCCCCGCCCCGAAAATCGAATCATCCCCATCATCCGCAAACACCTGCACCCCGCCGGTGCCGCTGACCGTGAACGTCAGCGTCCAGCATTCGTCCTCCGTCGGGTTGAATGAATACGAGAACGTCGACTGCCCCGCCCCGCTCGCGCCCGCCTCGTAGTCGCCGCCCCCGCCCCCATCCGGGTCGTCCCACTCGGCCGTGACCGCCATCGAATCGCTCCCGCGAATCTCGTTGGGCGTCCACACCGTGTGATAGTTGAACGACGAGGTGCCCCGCGCCGGCCCTTGCCGCACGTCAAGCACCGTCGGCCCGTGATCCACATTCCCAGCCTCGCCGACATCGAACGACTCCGACGCCACCGCCCGCGGCGTGGAACCAAACCCATCCTCCGCGCTGGCGCCGTACGACCCCCGCTGCACCACCCCCAAAGGCGTCAGGTCACCCCTCGCGATCGAAATCATGCTCGACACCGCGCCCGACGACACGCACGCCATCACCAGCGCAACCTTCGAGACGGGGCTGAACAACGAATGATCAGAACGCATGGCGACTCTCCTCTCAAGTCAATGCCCATCATCGCGGCCCGCGGCGGGCTCACCCGCCGCCGCAAAGTCAGCGACAACAATCCTTCCGTCTTCACTCAAAACTACACGAATCGCACCCCTATCTGCGCTAAGTTTCAGACAATGCTGGCCGTCAACCGCAAGCAACAAAAAAAAGAGCGGGCTCACCGCGAGCCCGCTCGTCACCCTTCTAACAAACTACACACTCTGGAGACGCAACTCACCGTCGCGGCAAATCGCCCGTGTCACCATTCAAACTACGGGCACACCCCGCCCGCCACCACGTTGATCAGCGAATCCACATCCCCCTGATCCACATTCCCGTCCGCGTTGAAGTCCGGGTCGATCCCCGTGGTGTTCGCCCCGCCCGCCACCACGTTGATGAGATAGTCCACGTCCCCCTGGTCCGCATTGCCGTCCTGATTGACATCCGGGTCGCAGCCACTTCCCAGGCACGAGGTGCGGATCGCAATCCGCCCCGCGGCCTGCCCCCCCGCGTTCGCGAACGACCCCGCCACATACAGCTTGTTGTCATAGTTCAACAGCTTGATACCCTGCGCATCCACGCCGCCGCCAACCACCGTCCATGTGTTCCCTTCAAGCCGGAAAAACCGGTTGATCCCGCCCGAGATCGGCGTGCCGGTGGCGTACAGCTTCTCGACGCTGCCGTCGTCAAAGGTCTCCAGGCTCCAGATGCGCCCCGTGGGGTTCTGACCCACCGCCGTCCACGTCGTGCCGTTCCACTTCGCCACCTGCGCCAGCGCGCCGTTGACGCGCAGGTTGGTGCCGCCGATGTACAGCTCGTCGTTCCACACCTTCATGCAGTCCACCTCGGCGGTGATGATCGTGTTGCCCAGGTTGGTGCCAACCAGCGACCACGTAGAACCGTTCCACCGCGCCACCGTCAGGGCAGGCACACCATCCACCGAGTTGAACCGCCCGCCGATGTACAGCTGCTTCCCGCCCCCCTGCCCGTCGTCAAACACTGTCATGGCCGTGACCAGCGGATTAATGCTCCCCGCCGACGACACCAGCGTGGGCATCGACGTCACGATCTTCGTCGCCGTGGTGCCGTCCCACATCGCCACGTGCGCGGCCGGCAATCCATTCAGCTCCTCAAACGACCCGCCGAAGAAGACCTTCGGCGAACCCAAAAAGTCGCTGCTCGTGCAGCTCCACACCGCGTGCACCGGGCCGCCGGCGTTCGGCAACACCCAACCCGTGTCCACCGGCAGAAAGTCCGTGCCGTTCCAACGCGCCAGGCTCCGCGTGCCGCTGACGCCCCCGGCGTTCTGAAAGAACCCCGCGATGTACAGCTCGCCGTTCATCTCGGTAAACGAAGTGCCAAAGGCATTGTTCGGCCCGGCATTCAGCCCCGCCCCCAGCGACTGCCAGCTGCCGCTGTCAAAGTCGTAGCGGGCCACATAGCCGCTGCCCGGGATGACTCCCAGCGACGGGAACGACCCGCTCGCGATCAGGTCCCCCTGATACACCGTCAGGGCCCCGATGTACCCCGTGGGAATCCCGGTGTTGCTGATCGAGTAATCCCACGCCGGCGTGCACTGCTGCGCCAGCGCCAAAGGGGCGGCAAACGCGGCGGCAACCAGAGAAATCAATGCGGTGCGCATGACAAAATCCTTTCGAAGCGAGGTATAGATCGAGGTGTGACGACAGCCCGACACCCTCCTCAGAGTGTCCGCAGCATCGTGTATACGTGAGCCGACCCAGCGTGACAGGAGAATCTTGCGCTTTTGCCACTTTTTTGAGGCGTGGCCACTCCCGCTGCGCCAAGCAGCACCCCTAGGCACCCAGGGCGAGCAAATGAAAAAGCCCCGCCAAAGCGGGGCCTTCAGCTTTCCCGAATGCCGAATGCCTTATGCCTAGCGCCTTGCCCTCAAGCCCCGGGCTTAAACGCCGCCTTATACGCCTGAATCGCGCTCGTCAGCTTCTTCTCAAGCTCCGCATCCAGCGCCCGCTTCGTGTTCAGCTCTTCCCAGATCGCTTTGTTCCCCGCTCGGAACGAATCCAGCATCCCCTTCTCAAACTGCTTCACGTCCGCGGCGTCCACATCATCCAGGAACCCCTTCGTCCCCGCGTAAATCGAGATCACCTGATCCGTCACCGGCTGGGGCACGTACTGCGGCTGCTTCAGCAGCTCCACCATCGCCGCCCCGCGATCCAGCTGCCGCTGCGTCGCCTTATCAAGCTCCGTGCCCAGCTGCGCAAACGCTTCCAGCTCGCGATACGCCGCCAGGTCCAGTCGCAGCGAGCCGGCGATCTTCTTCATCGCCTTGATCTGCGCGTTACCACCCACGCGGCTCACCGAAATACCCACGTTAATCGCAGGCCGCACGCCGCTGAAGAAAAGCTCCGGCTCCAGGTAAATCTGCCCGTCCGTGATCGAGATCACGTTGGTCGGGATATACGCCGACACGTCGCCTTCCTGGGTTTCGATGACGGGGAGGGCGGTGAGCGAGCCCGCGCCGTTCTCATCGCTGAGCTTGGTGGCGCGCTCCAGCAGGCGGCTGTGGAGATAGAACACGTCACCCGGGAATGCCTCACGCCCCGGCGGCCGCCGCAGCAGCAGCGACAACTGGCGGTAGGCCACCGCCTGCTTGGACAAGTCGTCGTAGACGCACAAGGCGTGCTTGGGCATCGGCTTGCCGTCGGCCAGCTTCGCGTCCGGGTTCTTCCCCTGCCACATGAAGAACTCGGCCATGGCGGTGCCGGAGTACGGCGCGATGTACTGCATGGGGGCCGGGTCAGAGCTGCCCGCGCACACCACGATCGTGTAGTCCATCGCCCCGGCCTTGCGCAGCGTCTCAACCACGCCCGCCACCGTCGATTCCTTCTGGCCGACGGCGACATACACGCACACCACCGCGTCCTTCGTGCCCCAGTACTGCTTCTGGTTGATGATGGCGTCGATCGCGACGGCCGTCTTGCCCGTCTTGCGGTCGCCGATGATCAGCTCGCGCTGCCCACGCCCGATGGGGATCATCGCGTCGATCGCCTTGATACCCGTCTGCAAGGGCTCGTGCACCGGCTGCCGCTCGGCGATGCCCGGAGCAATGATGTCCACCTTGCGGCGTTCGCTGGCGTTGATCGGGCCCGCGTCATCCAGCGCCTGGCCCAGCGGGTTCACCACCCGCCCCAGCATCGCCTCGCCCGCCGGCACTTCCAGCAATCGCCCCGTCGCCTTGACGAGGTCGCCTTCTTTCACAAGCAGGTAGTCGCCGTAAATAACCGCGCCAACGGTGTCGAGCTCAAGGTTGAACACCTGGCCCATGACGCCGCCGTGCACGGTCTGAAACTCCAGCAGCTCGCCGGCCATGGCCTTGGAGAGCCCGTAAATACGGGCGATGCCGTCACCGACCTCCACCACCCGCCCCACTTCGGAGACTTCGAGCTCGGCGCCAAAGGAGGCGATCTCGGACTTGATGACGCTGGCAATCTCGTCGGTTCTGATCTTCACGGGTGAATCCTCTTTAGGCGCGTGGCGTGCAATGCGTGACAACGGCGGCCACTCCAGGCCGCGAAACAGGCTCGTCCCTCCGAGGCCGATCCCGAAGGGGAGGAAGGGTAGACCACCGGGCGCGAATTGTCCCGCGCGGCAGGTGTCGGGGGCGGTGCGGGGAGGTCGGGGGAAAATGCCACAGTGCCGGCCGCGTTGGGTCGGTGGTTGGGGGCGGGTTCTGCTTCCGTTGGGCGCGTGGCTGGTCTTCCCGCCCTTGGGCGCGTGAGCGCTCAAGAGGGATCGTTGGGCACGGCATCAACGGCGATGGTGGGCGGAACCTTGGGCCGACGCCGCGAGTTCTTTTGTTCGTCACCGTGTTCGCGGCAGCGTGGTGGCGGAGACGTGCCCGGTGGGAGGTCCCGAGTACGGAGCTTCTGTTGGGCCGGGAGTTGGCGGAGGCCGCCGACGCCGGGCTTTGACCCTCATGCTGACGCGAGCGTGTGACGGCCCCACACCGCATCGGCGCTGCGTGCTCGTCGCGGGGGCTTTGACGGGGGAGACCAGCCTGAGTTCTTCGCTCAGCC
>JBAZUW010000277.1:0-4718 GCA_041661205.1 Phycisphaerales bacterium | reverse complement strand
CCGCGAGCCCCGCCGCCAGCCGACCAGCCGGTGCCGGCGCAACAGACGGGCAAGTTTCCCCTCCGTCGTGGCATTCCCCGTGCCGCGAATCCGCGACATGAGCGCCGACCGGTCCAGCCCGCCGAACCGGGTGACCTCCTTTGAGCTAGGCCAGCTGCGTGCGCTTCTGCTTTTTTTCTTTCTCAACTTTCAGTCCCAGTTTCTTTTCCGCGCGGCGCACCCGCTGGTCGTTCCTAGGCAGGGCCGCCTGGTTGAATTCCCCCCGCAGGAGCGAGACCAGCACCTTGCCGTGCTTCCTGGTAAACAACGGCGGCACCGCCTCGCCGACCATGTCGCGAACGTTGGTGGCGCCGTATTTCTCAAGCGTGTCACCCCAGGCAAAGTCCGCGGGAAAAGTTTGCAGCCGCGCGCATTCGAGGGTGCTCAGGAGTCGGTTTTGAAAGGGATGGATCGTGTGGTCACTCCCCACGTGCCCGCTTGCCGTCGTGATCGTCGCGGCCGGCTCGTCCGACTTCATGCGACTGTAGCTGGATGACCGAAACCCGTTCACGAGCCGGTAGGTGCCGTCCTTCTTCCTCACGACGGGCCGGGTCAACGGACCGGAGCAAATCGGGCAAACGGCGTCGTCCGCGCCAACCTCCACCGTCCCGCAGCGAGCGCAGCTGGTGTTCTGCCAGGCACTGCCACCCAGGTGGGGCGGGATCGCCGCGACCATCGGGTAGCGATGGTCGGTCCAAATTGGCACGCTGTGCATGCCGCGGTAGGCGCTGCACGTCGCGCTCTTGGCGTCGCGGGCATCGAGCACGGGGAATCGCATCTTGGCGAGGGCCTCGCGCAGCGTGACCGGCTTGCCCTTGAAGTCAGGCGCGTGGGAGGGCCTGGGATAGGGCGCGGCCTTCTGGTCCGTGAGCGGCTTCAGAAAACCAGACGCGCGGTGCACGAAGGTCAGGAAGGTTCGCTTGCGGGTTTGGGGGACGCCATAGTCGCAGAGGTTCAGCAGGACCGGGAAAACCTCGTAGTCGCCGCCCAGTTCATCGACCAAGAACTTTGCCGCGGAGATCGGCCGCCTCGTCCGGGGATGGCGGATCTTTTTCGTGAGGAAGGCCTGGACGTTTTCCAGCACCACGAAGTCGGGCTTCAGTTCCTTCACGACTGACGAAACCACCGTGACCAGCAGGTTGCGCTTGTCGCGGGAGCCAGCGTCCGCGTCAGCCTCCTTGCCCCGGCCGCTCCGGGCCGTGCTCATGCCTTGGCAGGGGGGGCACGCCGCCACCAAGGCCGGTCGCGTGGTCCCGGCGCGGAGACGGTAGGCCTCCACGACCTTCTTCCATGTTTTCCTGAGGTCGCCGACGACGCCCTTGGCACCCGGGTGATTCAGCAGGCTGACCGCCATGCGACGCGGGTCCAGCTCCGCCATCACCTCGAACTGGAAGCCGGCTTTGGCATAGCCCACGTCCCCCGCCCCGCAGTTGGAAAAAAGGCTGACTGCCCGCAGGGGCTCGCGGGCGGCGACAGGGGGAGTGCAGGGTTTTCTTGCCATGATTCGTTGGTCGAATAGCTAGGGCGGTTTCCTGCCATTGAAAAGCTCCAACGCTAGCAGACCAGTGTTCCCGAGGCTGTTGACGGCGGAATTTCAGGGGGAGCGGCCGTGCGAGGGGCGGACGTCCCTGCCTCGCGCCGGCTTCCGGCGCTGGCCGCCCGCCGCGCGCGCCCTCTTCGCCGGCGCGGTGCATGGCGGGGCCAAGCGCGCGGGGCGCAACCTCCGGGACCGCGGGCGAACGTGTGACACGGATATTTTTTCAACTTTATCCTGGGCAAACCCCGTGCGGGCGCTAGCCTTGCCGGAAACGAGGGACTCCCATGGGCCTGACCTATCATTTCAGCTTCACCGCGCCGGCCGACGTGCCGGCGGCGCGGCTGGAGGCGTTCCTGCAGGACATCGAGGGCGACGCTCGTCTCATGGGCTTTAATCCGACGACGGTGGTCAACGGGCCGTTCGACGAGCCGGGGCGCAGGGAGTTTGCGAGGCGGGTGGCGCGCGGACTTCACGTCGAGGATCCGCGGCTGCGCGGAGCAGATCTGCCCGACGGTGTGTTCTGGAGCTTCAGCCGCGAGGCCGGCGGCGGCCGGCTGGCGCCGGATCACGGGGTGCTCCTCGTGGTGACCGACGAGCGGGCCCGCGAATCCGTCTTCGGCTTCTTCCGCTACCCTCAGGTGATCCGCGACCGGACCGGCCGCGAGGTCATGTCCGTGCCCGGCGGTGGGGCGTGGACGTCGGGCGACTGCGTCAAGAGCGCCGACCCCCGCTACCGCTCGATCGTGCGGCGGTTCGCCGCCGCGGGTTATGTCGCCTCGGAACTGGACGAGTTCGCGCCGGCGCCGCAGCGCTGAGAAATCCCGCGCCGAGGTCGATTTCCTCCTGGGCAACGACGATCGCTCCCTCCATTCTTTCCTGCATGTCAACGATCCTCGACGAACTGATCAGCCGCGCGACTGCGGGGACCACGCCCCGAACGCGGCAGCGGATGCAGGCGCTGGCCCGGGTTCGCTGGGTGCTGGCAACCGGCGACGGACGGTTCGTGGCGGTGGACGAGCGGGCGCAGGCCGTGCTGACGCGTGACGCGGCCCTGGCTACGATCTACGACGGGCGGGACAACGAGGCGCTCAAGGCCGACTTCTTCGAGGCGCTCCTCAAGGAGCCGCTGACGGTCGTGCTGCTGGACGAATGAAGGCGCCCGCCAATCTCTGCGGAGCGGTGGTGGCGCGCCTGCGCCGCGCGGGCGGGCTCACGCAGGAGCAACTGCGCGGCCGGTGCCGGGCCGCGGGCTGGGCGGTGGCGCGATCCGTCCTCGCGAAGGTCGAGAACCGCAGCCGGTCGGTGAGCGACTTCGAGCTGGTGGCCCTAGCGAGTGCGCTGGGTGTGGACGCGTCCCGGCTGCTGGGAGCGCGACGGAGGCAGCGTCATGGAAAGTCCTGACCCTACCGGCCTCACGGTGCTGATTACCGCGGGGGAATTCACGGGGGGCGAAGGCGTGTGCCTTGGCCGCGTCGCGGACCTTTGGGCCGTGTCACCGCATGATTCGCCGCGGATCCTGCAGCTGCGGCTTCCGGAGGAGTTCGGGGTGGTGATCAATCCGCGGCAACGCTTGGAGAGAAACTGATGCTTGGGGGAGGGCCGGACTTGCTCGCGGACTACGTGACTTCATCCGTGCAGCAGTCCATTCTTGGCTTGTTGATTGCTGACCTTAATACCGCTTAAGCAGTTTATTTTGATTTAAACATCACCTGAATCGCGTTATTCGTAAGTAAACAGAGAGAGATACCGCTTAAACAGTATAATTATACTGATCCCGTCTAATTTCTATTGATATCCTATGAATTGCTAGTATCTTAACTGCTATAGCAGTAAATATGAACGCGCTAGCAGACATCATCAAGGAGCATCGCAAGAAGGCTCGGCTCACCCAAGGCAGGCTTGCCCAGCTGGCCGGTGTGGGGCGAACCGTCGTGTGGGACATAGAAAACGGAAAGGAGTCCGTCCAGTGGGACACTCTGCAGAAGATATTTCGTGTGCTGAACATCACCGTGGAATGGCGCAGCCCGCTGCTGCAACGCACGGCCGCCGCTTCTCCTTTGGTCTCTTCCTCTTCGTCGTCGCCTTCTTCTTCCTCTTCCTCCCCGGCGTTCACTGAAACCCCGACCGTGGCAGAATCAAAGACCCCCGTATGAAATCCGCCCACGTCTACCAGCAGCGCCAGCTCGCCGGCATATTGGAGGCCCGCGAGGATGGATCCTACTGCTTCACCTACGAGGCCGGCTATCGGGGGGAACCGGTGTCCCTGACCATGCCGGTCTCGCAGCGGGTCTGGGAATTCCCTCACTTCCCCTCCCCGTTCGAGGGCCTGCTGCCCGAGGGCGTGCAGCTCGACGCCCTGCTGAGGATCCGGAAGATCGACCGCACCGATCTTTTCTCCCAGCTGCTCGCCGTCGGCCATGACGTCGTCGGCTCGCTCCGCATCGAGGCACCCTGATGCGCTGCCTCATCACCAATGAACCGTGGGAGGGGCCGGGCCCGTATTCGCCCGCAGGCCTGCGTCTCCTCGACCGCAACCTGGCCGTGCTTGCTCCCCTGCCCTACACCCGGCAGCAGCTGATCGAGGAGGCTGCGACCCGTTCCGTGAAGATGTCCATCCAGGGCATGCAGCCCAAGGTCAGCGCGGTGCTGCGGGTCACGGCGGGCCGGATGGAGATCGTGGACACGGGCGGACGCTACATCGTCAAGCCACCGCACCTGGTCTTTCCCGAGCTGCCGGAAAACGAGGCGCTCACCATGTCGCTGGCCGCCTCCTGCGGCATCGAGGTGCCCGTGCACGGGCTCCTGCTCAACGCGGACAACACCCGTTCCTATTTCGTGCGGCGGTTTGACCGCGCCGGCTGGGGCAAGCTGCCGGTGGAGGATTTCAGCCAACTGACCGGCGCCAGTCGCGACACCAAATACGACTCCAGCACCGAACGGTTGGTCGAGGTGATCAACCGCTTCTGCACCTTCCCCGCGCTAGAACGGTTGAAATTTTTCGACCGTCTGCTCTTCGCGTTTCTCACCGGCAACGAGGACATGCACCTCAAGAACTGGTCGTTGATCACCCGGGACGACCGGGTGGAACTGTCCCCCGGCTACGACCTGCTCAACACGACAATTCCCAACCCCAAGAGCGCGG
>JBAZUW010000276.1:0-4735 GCA_041661205.1 Phycisphaerales bacterium | reverse complement strand
CCTTCTCGGTTTTAGCAAACACGAGCAGCCCGCTGGCCTCCTTATCGAGGCGGTGCACGATCCACACCTGCGTGCCGCGCCGCCGCGCCTGGTCGCGCACCCGCGATTTCACCGCACGAAACACACTCGGCACATCTTCACCCGGCATCCCCGCCGTCAGCAGCCCCGCGGGCTTGTCCACCACGATAATGTCCGCGTCCTCGTGCACCACTGCGATCGCGCCGGGCAGGTAGATCCGCCGTTCGGGTTCGGGTGTTTCACGCTCGATCGGCCGCACCGGCTTCACCCCGCCCGGCGGAGCATCCATCCGCCTCGCGCGCACGTCGCGATCTTCCCCCGGAGCTGTGTTTCGGTTCTGCCGGTTCTTTCGAGTCTTTTCAGGTTTGTTGGCCGCCATGAGTGAAGCAGGATAGCCGCCCCTACAACCCCGCCATCTTCCGCAGCGCCTTATCCAGCGCCGGCGGCACCATCATCGCGCTCAGCCGCCCCTGCTTCACCAGCGCAAACTCCGCGAATATATCGTCGGCCTTGATCTCCGCGAGCGAGACCGGCGTCGCGGCCCGCCGCACCGCGCGAAGCTCGATCACCGCAAACTTCGGCTCCCCCTTGTCATTCACCCCCGGGTTCGCGGGGTCCTCAAAGGCCCCGCGCGTCACTTTCGCCAGCCCCACAATCGCCTTTTCGTCCCCGGTGTGATAGATCAACGCCTCGTCCCCCTCGCGCGCTTGGCGCAACGCAATGAGCGCCGCCGCGTTGCTCACCCCGTCCCACAGGCAGCGTCCATCTCGCTCGATATCAGCGAACGAAAACTCGCCAGGCTCCGTCTTGAGCAGAATCGTCGCCATCGCACCCTCCCGACTGTCTACTCCCCCATCCGCTGCACCCTGACCGACCAAATGCCGCGCATCGTTTCTCCGCTCTGCAGCACCGCCAGGCCTCCCGCGGCCTCCGCGTGCGCCAGCATCTCAAATCCCGCGCCCGCCATCGTCACCGGCTGCACTTCAAACACGCTCGCCATCGACCGCACACCATCCGCACCTCTCACTCCCGGTGTTCGCACCACCACGTGCGAAAACTCCGGCGAGCACGTCCAACTCGCGGCGACTCCGCTCCGCCTCCAACAAATCTCCCCCGCGCCCGCCCGGCTTACCAGACACTCATCCCGCTCCGTGTTCGCGTCCACCGACTCTCCCATCCCGACATCGATCGACACATCGTCGTCGTACGCCCCAAGGTGCCTCAGCCATACGGGCGCGAATCCAAACCCCACCGGCATCGGCGCATTGCTGCGGCTCATCACTTCCAGCTCCGCCCGAAGCTCCTCTCTCATCACCTCATATCTCACCCTCGCCCGAAACGCCCACGGCCAGCCCGCCTCCCCCGCGCCCACCTCCCGCTCCAGCCGCACCGAGTCCGGCCCCCGGTCGAGCACCGTCCACGCCAAGTCTTTCACAATGCCATAGTCCGCCGTGTGGCCGGGCCCGCGCGTGGGCAGGTTCCACAGTCGCCCCCCAAACTCAAACTTCCCGCTGGCAATCCGATTGGTCCACGGGGCCAGCACGGTGCAGGCCATGTCCGCCGGAGCGTTATCACAGCCCGCCGCCCGCCGCCACAGCGCCTGCCAGCGCCCGCCGACACGCACCGAAAAGTCCGACACCCCCGCCCCAACATCCTGCCGCACTTCCAGTCGCAACGAATCGCTCTGTATGACGACTGAGCTCATGCCACAAGCGTACCGGTTCTCGGACGCCTACGCGACCGACTTTCCTTCTTCATTTCCGGACGACGTTCAGCCCCGCCGCTTCCTCGCCGATAGACGCCTCGACGGCGGCCACTGTTGCGGCTGCCGCCGCGCACATTCGGAGCACCTCGACATGACGTCCGACGGTTCCACGCCCAATCTCAACGAAGCGACGGAATCGGGCCAGGCTCCGGGCTTCACGCCCGAGAACACCGACCAGCAGCGCACGCACGACGACATCCTGCGCGTGCTCTCGGATTTCCAGTCCGGCCTCCACAGCCTCAAGGCCCTGCACGCCCAGCGCCAGGAGCTGCAACTCAAACTTCTCGACCGGGAGAAGCAGTTGGCCGAGCGCGAGGCCGAACTCTCGCAGCGTAACGCCCAGCTTCAGACTCAGCAGGCGGACTTTGAGGAAGTCTCCGCCCGCTTCGCCCAGCAGGCCCGCGACCTGGAAGCAAAGCGTGCCGAATCCGAAGCCCGTGCCGCGACCTACGAACAAAGCCTGGCCGATCAGGCCTCCAAGTACGACACCCAGATCAACGAGCTCAAGGTCCAGGCCGATCACGCCGGCGAAGCCGCCCGCCAGCTCGCCGAGTTGCAGCAACAGCACGCCGCCGTCCAGCAGCAGCGCGAGTCACTCCAGCAAGAGCACGCCGCGATGCGTGAGACCATCGCCAAGCGTGCGACGGAGCTGCAGGAACTCGCCGACCGCATCGCGGCCCAAAGCCAGGAAGCCGGCGAGCTCCGCGCCACGCTCGGCGCCAAGGAAGCCGAAGCCGCTCGCCTGCGCAGCGAGCTCGACCTCACCCTCGCCGGGCTCAACGAGTCCAAGTCCAAGATGGGCGCCGCGGATGGCGAACTCGACGAACTTCGCACGCTCAACAGCGGGCTGAAGGACCTCGTGCGCGAGTACGAAGACCTCTGGGGCGTCGAACGCCACGAAAACGCATCACTCGCCCAGCGACTGCAAGACGCCCACGCCGCCCACGATCGCTACGAAGCCGAGTTGACCAAGCTCCGCGAGGCCGCCGCCGCCGGTTCCACGACCTCCGAGGAATCCGAGCGACTCCGCGCCGACCTGACCGAACTCGAAGCAGCCTTTGAAACGCTCCGCTCTCGAATGAAAGACCTCGTCGCCGAGCGAGACCTCGCGCAAGAGGCCCTGGAGACGGCAACACAGACCCTCGAAACCGCACAAGCCGCGGCACAAGCCCGCGAGGCCGAACTCACCACCCGCCTCGACGAACTTCTCGCGCAGGTCGATGCCCTGAAGGAAAAAGCCGCTCGCCACGTACTCCCCCCCTCCCGTGGCGACGCATTCGTGCAGCGCCGCAAGCAGCGCCTCAAGAACTACCGCACCGCCCTGCGCCGTCAGGTAACCAAAGTCAAGCGGGCCAGCGACGCCCTCAGCAAGCGCTACGAACAGTGCGAACTGGTGCTCAGCCAACGTGCGGAACTCGCCGAAGTCCGCAATCGGGTGCTCGAGGCAGAACGCCGCGTGATGGGCGCCAAGGCTCGCACCCGTGCGGGTGTGGTCACCCTCTGCGCGGTACTCGTCATCAGCGTTATCGGTGCCATGTCCTGGGTGCTGGCCCGCGAGGTGGCACCAGCCACCTTCCTCGCCGAGTCCACCCTCAAGGCCGACGGCCGGGGCCGCGAACTCAACGACGCTGAACTCGAAGAATGGAGAAGGTTCCACACCGAGTTGCTCACCGACCCTCGCTTCCACGAGGCCGCCGCCGAGCGATTCGGGCGCCAGGGCATCCCCACTCTCTCCACGCCCGCCTCGGTCGCCGAACTCGTGAACTCCTCGGTGTCGACCGATTCCACCTCGCCCGACGAGTTGCGACTCACCCTCAAGAGCCAGGGCCGCGACCGCACTCGCCGCACGCTCGAAGTGTTGACCTCATCCCTCGCCAGCTACGCCAACGCCGCGCAGCAGCGCCGCATCGACGGCGGTGCCACGCTCATGCCCGACCCCGTCAAGGTCGGCAGCGACGCCATCGACCAGACCCAGATGTACTACGCCCTGGGCATGATGGGCGCGGGCGTCTCCCTCTCCGGCCTCTTGTCGCTCGCCCTATGGAGCAAGCTCGCCAACGCCAAAACCAGCTTCGAAAACGACTCACGCGCTTCTGAACTTCTGGACGCGGCCAACTGGGCCGAGTTGACGCCCGACAAGCCCATCGCCCCGCGTCGCCGCTAAAACAACACCTGCATCTGGCCGCGCAGCAGCCATTCCCCGCCATTGGGGTCCGGCAGCAGCCCCAGCGCCGTATTCGGCGCTGCCAGCGTGGTCGCAGTCGTTGAGTTGAAGAAGTACCCCAGGTCAAAGGTCAGCTTTACCGCGTGGCTCTCGGGCGAGAGGTAGTAGTTCACGCCGAAGGTCGCGGTGTGAAACGGGTCGCCGTGTGCCGAATCCGGAAAGATCGCGTCCCACCTCGCAAACAGCTCCGTCTGCTCCGACACAAACGCCCCGCCCTGCACAATCGCTCCAAAGTCATTCGTGCTGCCCACACCCGGCTGGTGGGTGTTCCGCCAAATCCCCGCGGCATACACGTTCCACCCATCTCCCTCAATCTGCGTATCGACGACACCCTGAAAGAAATCCACGTTGGCCGTGCCCGTCGTGTCGCCCCCCGCCTGCCAATGCCCGGCCACGCCCGCGATCGCCGAATACTCGCTCCCGCGAAAACTCGTAAAGTCGTTGGCCCATTTCCAATCCTTGCCCGCCCACTTGTACTCCACCCGCCCCGTCACCGCGTAGTCCGCCTCGGCGGCGCTGGTGATGACCGTGTACGCGCTCTTCAGCCCGTCACTCACCGCCACAAAGACCCGCAGGTCGGTCCCCTGATACCCCACCTCCGTACCTTCCGAGTACGACTCCGCGAACGCTGCGTCCGTCACGGAACGGTCAATCGCCAGCTGCGCGCTGGTCGACAGAATCTCTTCTCGATTGAGTGGCAGCTTGAACTGCCCGAATCGCACATACAC
>JBAZUW010000275.1:0-4739 GCA_041661205.1 Phycisphaerales bacterium | reverse complement strand
CCCGACGACGCGTGAGACGAAAACGCCAATCCGTGAGACGAAACCAGCCGCGCCCGATGCGCGCGAGGAGGAGAGATGCCAGAAAGCAACTGCCCGTACTGCGGCGCCGGCCACGTCGACGGCCGCTGCAAAGAATGCGGCGACGAATACTGCGACGAGTGCTTATCCGAAATCGGTAAGTGCCCCAACTGCGACGGGAGAGACGACGATGCCGAGCCCTGCTAAGCCTACCCCCGCGACCTGCCCGGAGTGCAAGCGCCCGGACCAGGTGCTTTACAACTGCAAGTACCAGCCGGGGGAGAAATACTGCCAGCGCTGCAACGCGAAATTCGCGAACCGGGCCAAGAAGGGGCACCAGCCGGCGGGCTCCACAAAGGCCCCTGCGACCGCCCCGGAGAAGCCCCAGGCCCCGAGCAAACCCAAGGCCAAGAGCGCCGCTCCCGTGCCCCCCCCCGCGCCTCCGATCCTGAACATCGCCAACATCTCCGCCGCCCCCACCAGGTCCTCCGCCCGGCTCGTCTTCTCGCTCCCGATCCCGGCCGGGACCACGGCGCTGGAGCTGATGGATTTGCTGCGGTCGGTGCCGTCGACGGCGGTTGTTGAGTGGTAGGGTTTTCCGATGAACGATAGCTATTACCAGCGCTACCCCGGCGACTACCTGCGCGACACCATACACCTTTCGCTTGTCGAACATGGGGCCTATACCATCTTACTAGATGCCTACTATTCCAACGGCGTTCCGTTCCCTTCCGATCTGACAAAATTCGTCAAAGCCCGGGCTCGGAATAAATCCGAAAAAGATGCCCTTCTTTCCGTAGCCGACGAGTTCTTCCCGGTCTCAGATGACGGCCTTCGCCACAATGCCAGGGCAGACAGAGAGCTATCCAAACGCAAAGCATACACACATGCACAGGCATTGCGGGCGGGCATGCGCTGGCATAGCGCTGGCAATGCCAAGGCAATGCCGGAAACGTGCGCTGGCAATGCCGAAGCCATGCCACCATCACCATCACCATCACCATCACCAGAACCACCACCAACCCCAACACCAGCAGGTAAAAAAACTACCTCTGTGCGAAAGGCTCACGCCTATTCGCACGAATACGAAGAGCTTTGGAAAATCCACAGCTACGGGGTGAAGGCGAAGGGGTGGGAAGAATATCAACGGATGGATTCACCCCCAGAGCACGGCGAGATGGTCAAAATACTCACAAGCCAGGTGCAGGCTGAAGCTGAGTCAAGAACGAATGGAGCGCGGCTGATGGCGCTCCCACACCTTGAACGGTGGATCAAGAACAGGCAATGGGAAAACGGAGTTGTGAGACTTGAGAGAGCAGCAGCCGAACCCAAGATCAAAATCCACCGCGAACTGACGGAGGAAGAACGTGAAAAAATACGGGAGATCTGCTGAACCGCCGTCGACCAATGAAGGATCGCTCGATGACTTCCTTCGCACGGCAGAGGCGAAGATCAAATACACCGCGAGATTTCTTTTCACGAACACCAACGGCAGTGAGGAGTGGATTTCGACCGCGACCGCGTGCGAGGCGGTGCGGCGCCTGACGCTGTTTTTCTCATCGCCGGAACACATCGAGAGCATGACCCTCAACGACGGGAGGATGATTGTCGCGAGCCACAACCTTGCGAGCCTGACGCAGCACCTGCGCTGGGCCTGCGGGCTCGACGCCGACAGCAAGCCTCACCCGAAATCCTCCGGGTATGTCCACCCTAAAACTCACTGGCCGCTCACGGCGCAGCTTTGGTTCTGGAGCAATGGCGGGCCGCCGATGGAGCGTGAAACCGGGACGTATCAGCACTGGCTGAAGTTCAAAACCTACGTCCCCGACAAGGCGCAGAGAGAAATCACACTGCAACCGGAGGTGCGAACGCTGCCCGAGGTGCATGAATGTGAGGTGGTCGGATGAGCGAAAACGAAATCACGTTCCAGGTCCACGGCGTCCCCGCCCCTGGCGGCAGCAAGCGCGGGTTCTTCAGCCCGAAGACCAAGCGGGTCATCATCACCGAGGACTGCAAGCGCTCCAAGCCATGGCGCGCGCTCGTCTCATCGGCCGCTCTGGACGCACACCAGGGCGAGCCGCTCGACGGACCACTGCGCCTCGAGGTGGAGTTTGTCCTCCCGAGGCCCAAGCACCACACTGGCGCCCGAGGTCTCAAGGCGAGCGCGCCGCATTTTCACGTCATCGCTCCGGACTCCACGAAGCTGCTGCGTTCGACCGAGGACGCGCTCAAAGGGATCTGCTGGCACGATGACGCGCAGGTGGCCGTGCAGAGCGTCAGCAAGCGCTACGGGCCGCGCCCCGGGGCCGTGGTGAGGGTGTCGCGGCTGGTGGAGCCGAGGGAGCGCGAGCAGAGCGGGGAACATGGGCCGTTGTTCGCTGGCGCGCTGACCTGCGGCGGGCGGAGGGTGGAGCGGTGACCGACGACGCGGCTACCGTCGTGCGCCTGCGCGTGCACCAGTTCGCGCGGCTCGAGGGGGTGAGCGTTCGAACGGTGTGGTGGTGGATCGCCATCGGCAGGGTCCGGGCGGAAAAAGACCCCGGCGGGCATCGCTGGTGGGTGGTGATAAAAAATACACCTGCAAACACCTGCAAACAGGTGCAGGAGCCGGCAAACAACACCTTGTGTGATCCATAAAGCACATGAAACCCTATCAGCATGAAGGCCCCAAAGCGCGACACACAGCCAAAGGCGGCACAGGCCGCACGTCGTTCTGCAGAGGGGCCAAAAACCTCAAAGACGCCGCGGGGTGGCGCAGCGGCAGCGCGACGGGCCGAAAACCCGAAGGTCGCCGGTTCGATTCCGGCCCCCGCTACCAAGGCCGCCCGCCCCCGCAAGCTCAAGCCCGCCCCGCCGATCACCGATTGCCTGAAGTGCTCCAAGATCGCCGCCATCCGCCGCGAGCGCGACGCCGCCCTGCGCCTGGTCGAAAAGCTCCAGGCCGAAGAGCGCACCCGCCTCGAGGCCGCTGCTGCTGGGATCGGCGGATGCCTGACCGACGAGGAGATCGACGCGGCCAAGCGGCGCATCTTCCATCCCCTGTTCGAGCAGGTGCTGCAGGTGGCCGTGAACGTCGCGCTTTCGCCGGCGGAAGAGGCGGGCGATCGGCTCAAGGCGGTCATGATCGTCAAGGACGAGGTGGCGGGCAAGGTGACGGACAAGGTGCAGCACTCGGGCTCGCTGATCACGAACGTCATCTTAAAAATCCCCGACGAAACCCCAATGCCTGACGTGACCGGTGGATCTTGAAAGCTCTTACGAGCCCACGCCCCGTCAGCTCGTCGCGCACCGGAGCGCCGCCCGCTTTAAACTCTACGGCGGCGCAATGGGCGGCGGAAAGTCCGTCTGGCTCTGCAACAGCGCCTTGCGCGCGTGCCTGCGCTGGCCCGGCTCTCGCTGGTACCTCGGACGCCGCGAAGCGAAAACGTTCCGGCGCACGACGTACCTCACGCTCGACAAGTACGCCGGAGAAATTGCGCCCGTCTTCGCATCGCACAACCTCACCGAGGGCCTGTACAGGTTCAATAATGGCTCATCGATCTGGTATGGCGGCGTTGGCAGCGCCGAGGACCGCGAGAAAATCAAATCGATGGAACTCTCGGGCTTTGGAATTGACGAAGCCAGCGAGGCCGAAGAGGATTCTTTCCTTATGCTCGCGACCCGCCTGCGGCTCAAGGTTCCGTCGTCTCACGATAGTGTGCCGTGCCGCTATCAAGGCTTGCTGGCAAGCAACCCCGAGCCTGGGTGGCTGCGCTCGCGCTTCATCGATGCCGTGCTTCCCGAGCATAGCTTCACACCAGCTCTGCCGCGCGACAACCCGCACCTGCCGGAGGATTATGAAAGCGGCTTGCGTGAGCTTTTCGAGGGCACTCCGGCGTGGACGAAGGCCTACCTTGAAGGCGATTGGGATGCTTTCTCCGGCGTCAAGAATGTCATCGCGTACAAGGACGTGGTCGCTGCAGAACTGGCCGAACTTGAGGCTAAAGGTGACGAGGCTATCGGGTGCGACGTTGCCCGCTTCGGTGACGACGAGACATGCATCGGGCATCGTACCGGGCCTGTGTGTGATCACCTCGAGGCGCACTGCAAAGAAGACACGACCGAGACGGCCGGGCGCGTGGTTGCGTGCTATCGAAATTTTCCGCGCACGAAGCAGATCAACATCGATGACGACGGCGTTGGCGGGGGCGTGGTAGACATGGTGAAGCGTGCGCTTGAGGACCGCGACGTGAGCGTCAATGGTGTTCATTTCGGCGCCGCGGCGCGCGACAAAGAGCATTACGCTGACTGGGCAAGCGAACAACTCTCTGGCGCCCTGGGCTCGCGCTTTCGGGATCCGAACCGGGAGAGTATTCAGATCCCCGCCGACAAGAAGCTCAGGGCGCAGCTCACGGCGCGCCTGTACGAGATGACGGATCGCGGGCAAATCAAAATCGAGAGCAAGAAGAAAATGAAGGCGCGCGGGCTGAAATCGCCGGATCGCGCGGATATGCTGATGTGCCTGTTTGCGAGCCCCGCCGACATCTACGGTCAGACCGTGGTGCACGGATGACCCCCAAATCCGAAGCCATCGCCATCGTCGAGGACAGCATCGCCCGCGGCAAGACCACGCGCGACGGCGCCGCCGAGGCCGCGGCGAATCTGGCGTGCCGGTACTACGAGAGCCTGCCTGCACAGCTGGCCGACCTGCTCGCCTTCTACGCGCCCGTTTACTCGCCGGA
>JBAZUW010000274.1:0-4762 GCA_041661205.1 Phycisphaerales bacterium | reverse complement strand
CGGACGCCGAACCCGCACCACCGCCGCCCGCACGTCTTCCGGCAGCAGGTTCAGATCATAAAAATCATCGAAGGTGGTTTTCGTCCGATCGTCAAACTTCCCCCGCAGCACGCGGCTCATGTTGTCCACGGTGTGGCTGTAGTACCACGGCTCTCTGAACCACACGCCCAGTATCGAGAAGAACCCCTTGGCGATGCGGCGGGCAAACACATCGCTCATGCGGGCCATGCTCTCCTGCGTTACTTCGTCGCTGCGAAGTTCGCGGGTCGTGACCCACGGCGTCCCTTCCGGCACCGGAATGGAGCCAAAGTCGGCAAGAAAATCGGTATAGGCAAGCTCCCACATCTGGTGGGCGTCCACCTTGCTCCGCAGCTCGCGATAGCGCGGGAAGCTGACACTGCGCGTCTGGTTGTATTCGATC
This sequence comes from Phycisphaerales bacterium, assembly GCA_041661205.1. GTDB lineage: Bacteria > Planctomycetota > Phycisphaerae > Phycisphaerales > UBA1924 > RI-211. The sequence goes on along the minus strand of JBAZUW010000274.1, from coordinate 4,341 downwards.
GTCCCGTTCTGCCAACTGAAAACGCACCGGTTGTGCCCGGCGCCCACGATGAGCTCGGTCCGCCTAAGCACCTCGCGATTGCGAATGAATGCCGGTGCGAGAAGCGTTGCCGCGATCACGACGACGAGTACGCCCGGCGTGAACGCCAGCACGCGCCGACCCCTCAGCAGCGCCGCAAAGCACAACGCGCCCGGTACCACCACAAGAAACGTCTGAAAGTTGGCACGTGTGTAGATGGCCGCGGCACACGCAACCCCCAGCAGCACCGGAATGCCCACCTGCTCCGCAACTCTGCCCGGAGGGCTGCGACGATCCAGCACCACGCGGCTCACCAGCCACACCAGCCCCGTCACCATCACCGTCGCAGTTGTCTCAGAGAGCACATGCCGCTGCCACATCAGCAGCATGGGGTCGCACGCGACCAGCGCCGCGCACGCCAGCGACCAGAACTGCGAGATGCGCCGCCGCAGCAGGTCCCACACCATCACCGACGTCAGCACCCCGAAGATCGCCTGCATCACGCCGATGCCGTTGGCGTAGTCGTCCAGCAGGCCGACCAGCGGCGCGATGATGACGCTGTACCCCGGCAGGCGCCAGCCATCGAAGTGCGAGAGCTTGAAGTCCTGCCAGAAGTGGCACGCGAACCACATAAACCCCGCCCCGTCCCCTTCCATCAGCATCGGCGACCAGATCACCATCCACGTCGGAGCCGCGACGACCAGGAACGCAAGCAACCCCAGCAGCCAGCGTGGGGGGGGCTTTACATCCACCACCAGCGCCGTCCACAGGTCCTCCCACACCGTGCTCACCCGCCACATCACAACGAACAGCCCAAACGCAAGCACCCCCACCAGGCCCGCCAGCCCCGCTCGCGCCGGCCACAGCGTCCACCAGCGCCGGGGCGGAACAGTCAGTTGCAACCCGCTCCCCTGCGGCATGGGCGAAACATCGATCTTCGGCAACGCATAACCCAAAAACCACGACTGCTCACGCACGCGCGAGATCCCAAGCGCCTCCGGCGATCCGTCCGCCACCGAGATCGTCACCTCGTGCACCGGATACGACGGCAGGCGATACGTGAGCGTCACCGGCGCGGGCAAGGCTCGCAGCGGCACCAGGTCAATCCAGTACCCGTCGCGCACTCCGTCTGCATTTCGCGTCCACATCAGCGATGCTTCATCGCCGGTGCCCGCCGCACCCGGGCTGATGTCCACCAGCAGCTCGCGCGGCGCCATCACGCCGCTTACAAACGGATGAAGGCACGGCACGCTACAGCACAGCGCCGCCAGCAACGCGAAAAACCACAACGAGTTCACGCGGCGTGTTTCGCCCCGGGGCATGCTTGCTTCCCGCTGTCGAGGTGCCGCGTGCGGAAATCATCACCGCCTCTGCGACGCACCCACCCGCAGCATACCAGCGACCACACCACGCGGAGCAAGCGCCAGATTAAGATTCTGCGCCAAACCGCAACACTCATCCACTCACTTCTCACCCGTGCAACGCATCGCGCATCAGCGCCTCAAACGTCCCCAGCGTCGCGGGTGAGTTGGGCGAAGAGTCCGCCGCTGCCGCCCGCTTGATGTAATCACCATCCGGCGTCAAGTCCCACGCGTAACGCATGTCACCCTGGTGCACGTCCAGAATCCGCAGCAGGCGTTCGCGCGCCTCGCGGTCGCGCACCGGCACCGCCACCTCCACGCGGTTGCTCAGGTTCCGGTACATCCAGTCCGCGCTCCCGATGTACCAGTCCCCGTCCAGCGGGTCGTCCTGCCCGGCGCTGAAGTGAAAAATCCGCGAGTGCTCAAGAAACCGCCCGACCACCGAGATGACCTTGATGTTCTCCGACAACCCCGGCACCCCGGGGCGCAGGCAGCAAAACCCGCGGCAGACAATCGTGATCTTCACGCCCGCCTGGCTCGCCGCGTACAGGCGCTCCGTCATGTCGCGGTCTTCCATGCTGTTCACCTTCACGATGATCCGCGTGGGCAGGCCCCGCCGCGCCAGCTCACACTCGCGCTCGATCAACGTGTTGAACTTCGCCCGCATGGTAAAGGGCGCCACCAGCAGCGTGTCGTAGCTCTGCGTCGCCGCCAGCCCTGTCAGAAAGTTGAACAGATTCACCAGGTCGCTGGTGATGTCCGGGTCGGCGGTCAGCAGCCCGCAATCGGTATACAGCTGCGCGGTCTTGGGGTGATAGTTGCCAGTGCCCAGGTGAGCGTAACACCGCAGCCCGTGCCGCTCCTTGCGCACCACCAGGCTGGTCTTGCAGTGCGTCTTGAGGCCCACGACGCCATAGGCCACGTGCACGCCCGCCTTCTCAAGCTGCCGCGCAAACCGCACGTTGCGCCCCTCGTCAAACCGCGCGCGAAGCTCCACCAGGCACGCCACCTGCTTGCCATTCTCCGCCGCCCGCACCAGGCTCTCGATAAACGGCGAATCCGGCGTCGTGCGATACAGCGTCTGCTTGATGGTCAGCACATCCGGGTCGCTCGCGGCCGCCGCAATGAACCTCTCCACCGACGCATTGAAACTCTCGTACGGGTGGTGAACAAACACATCCTGCTTGCGAATCGTCGCAAAGAACGCCGCGCTGGCCTTGTCGGGCGTCTGCGTCAGCACCGCCGCCGCCAGTCGCGCGGGGATCACCGGCTTCCACGGCTTGTGCCGCAGGTCCGGCCGGTCCAAGTCCCCCAGCTCGCTGATGGCTCCTGGCGAGTACCCCCCGGGGCGTTCAAAGACGTCATGCGGGTCAAGGTTCAGCTTGTCCAGCAGCCAGCGCCGCAGCGACGGAGACGCTTCCTCTTCGATCTCCAGTCGCACCACCCGCGCAAAGCGCCGCTGCTTCAGGTCCGCCTCGATGCTCTGCAACAGGTTGCCGGTGTCCAGATCGTCTTTCTGAATGCCGCTGGAGCGGGTAACCCGAAACGTCACCTGCTCGCGAATGTTGAGCCCCGGGAACAGATCATCCAGGTTATTGCGAATCACATCCTGCAGCAGCACAAAGCGGTCGCCGGTTTTGCCCGGGCCCCGGTGGGGCAGCGCGATGAGCTGCCTCAGCGATTGAGGAAACTTCAGCCGCGCGAACAACGCGGCCTCGTGATCCGCCTCGCTCGCGTCAGCCCGAATCACTCCATTGCCCGCGGCGGGCATCGCCGCCAGAATCGCGAGGCTCTCCGAGAGATTGCTGATAAACGGGAACCGGTGCGTGGGGTTCACCGCCAAAGGCGTGAGCGCGGAAAAGACGTTCTGCCGGTACCAGTCTTCCGCCCAGCTCTTGTCCTTCCCCGGCAGCTCGTTGTACGCGACGATCGCAATCCCCGCGTGCTCCAGCGCCGGCCGGATGGACTTGTAAAACACCTCGGAGTGCTCGCGCTGCAGCTTGGCGGAGTACTCGCGGATCGCCTGAAGCTGCTGGCGTGGCGTCATGCCGTCGGGCTGGGGCGTGTCGATCCCCGCGTTCACCTGCCGCTTGAGCAGCCCCACCCGCTTCATGTAAAACTCGTCCAGGTTGCTCGTGAAGATCCCCAGAAACCGCACCCGCTCCAGCAGCGGCGTCTCCGGGTCGGCCGCCTGCGCCAGCACCCGCCGGTTAAACTCCAGCCACGACAAATCACGATTGAAAAACCGTGCCGAGGCATCCCCCATGAACGGTGCAGTCTCGGGCGTGGCGGCGATCGGCTTCTTGGCAGTTGGCGGCATGGTGCTACTCGGCGCGGCGTGAGCCCGCGGGTGTCTCGCTACGCGGGCATGATAAATCGGCTATTTCTGGCTTCGCCAATACGTGGCGGCACACCCCGGCGCCTCGGTCACACGCACCCACGCCACCCCGGCATGCGGGGCCAAAGACCCGTCCAGCCTCTGGGCCAACTGGTCCCCCAGATACTTGGCCAGGTTCTCCGCCGAAGGGTTCACCGTGCGAAAGGCGTCGGTGTCGTGCAGGTTCGCGTTATCCAGCGGGGCGACAATTTCGGTCAGAATCTCGCGAACCGTGTGAAAATCACACAAAAGCCCGTCCGCGTCCGTCGTCTTCCCCTGAATCCCCACCGTGATCCGAAAGTTGTGCCCGTGCAACGCCTCCCGCGCTCCGGAAATGGACAACGCATGGGCGGCACAGAACTCGTGCTCGACGGCAATTTCGAACATCGGCACACAGTATCCCCCGTGAGGGCCCCACACCCGACCGCCCGCGCAACACCAAACCCGTGCCACTGACCTCGCCCGAGGTCAGTGCGACAAGGAAAAAGCGGTAGGTGGTCTCACATTCCACCCCCTTCCCCCGCGACCCCTCGCCTTCCAGCGCCGCCATCAACGCCGCCACCCCCGCCCGCTTCGATGCCGCTT
>JBAZUW010000273.1:0-4764 GCA_041661205.1 Phycisphaerales bacterium | reverse complement strand
AGTGCTGGAAAAGGCGGCCAAGGCGGCGGGCACGCCGGTGACTCGCGTGGTGATTGACGGCGCCGGACACAACGACATCATCGAGTATGGCGAGACGCGACGGGTCATCGGGGATTTCTTTGCTCGTGAGCTTCTGCACGCGGCAACTCGCTGAGTGACTCAGCGCACGTCGCTACAGTAGGTAACTCAAGGCAAAGCCCTTCAGCAGGAGAACAGAATGTCGCAGGTTGATTCGCTGATTTTTCCGATCGATACCCTGCTCGCGGCCGACCAGTGGGGCACGCGCCAGATCATCGACGCAGCCGCGGGCTTGACGCACGAGCAGTTCACGCGCGAGTTTGCGATTGGACCCGGGTCGTTGCAAAAGACCCTCTCGCACATGCTTAGCGCCATGCTGCGCACGGCGGACGTGCTGGGGGGCCAGCCGCCCCGCGAGCCGCTGGATGCCACCAAGTTCGCCACGCCGGATGCCTTTGTGCCGCTGTTTGATCAGGCCTTCGCGATGCTGCGCGACCAGGCCAAGGCGCGGCCCATCAGCGATATCGTCACACGCGAGTTCGGCGGCAAGACCTACCGCTTCACCCGCAACGGCACCCTTCTGCAGATCACCACCCACGGGTTTTATCATCGCGCGCAGTGTGTGAACATGCTGCGGCAACTGGGCGTGACGCCGCTGCCCGACCCCAGCGTGATGAAGTGGATGATGGGGATGCAGTGATGTTTCGCGATACGAAGAAGCAACACGAAGCCGGGAAGACGCTGGCGGGATGCCGGCGCCACAGGATCAGCACGGGCCGCACGGCTAACACCATTTGAAAGGGGGGCGTGTGGAAGGGGCTCGCGTCGTCATCGCCGGCGGAAGTGGTTTTCTCGGCCTCTCATTGGCTCGTCACCTGGGCGAGACGGGCGCGAAAGTCGTCATCCTCTCGCGAACCCCGCCCAAAGTCACCGGCCCCTGGCGACATGTGCGTTGGGACGCACGCACGCTCGGCCCCTGGACCACCGAGCTCGACGGAGCGCAGGCCCTGGTCAACCTGGTCGGACGCACCGTCGACTGCATCAAGACCCCAGACCACTGCGATGAGATTCTGCGTTCGCGCGTCGAGGCCACACTCGCGCTGGGGGCGGCGTGCCGGCGAGTCTCGCAGCCGCCACCCACATGGGTGCAGATGTCCACCGCGCACATTTACGGCGACCCGCCGGAGGTGGTGTGCGACGAAGACTCACCCCTGGGCTACGGCCTGGCACCCTTCGTCGGACGCGCGTGGGAAGACGCGTTTGCGAAGGCAGTCCTCAACACCCAGCGCGGCGTGATCATGCGCACCAGCTTCGTCATCGGCAAACCACACGCGGGCGGGGCCGGCGCTTTGGGGCGATTGGCCTTCCTCTCTCGTCTGGGCGCCGGGGGCATGGTGGGCTCTGGCAGCCAGGGCATGTCGTGGCTGCACGACCATGACTTCTGCCGAATCGTGGAGCGTGCGATTCGCAAGTACTCGATGCGGGGCGTGTACGTGGTGTCGTCGCCCAAGCCGGTAGCGCAGCGCGAGTTCATGCGATTGCTGAGGCCGCACGCCGGGGGCCTTGGCCGCCTCGGCATCGGCCTGCCAGCCTTTTCGTGGATGGTGCGACTCGGCGCCCCACTGCTTCTCAACACCGACCCGGAGCTGGCGCTCTTCGGGCGGTTTGTGATTCCCAAGCGGCTGCTGGCGGAGGGATATGAGTTCCGCTATCCGGAGCTTCAGGGCGCGGTTGAATCGATCTTCGAAGCCTCAGGTGCGGGTAAGCGGTAGACCGTTTTCCTGTGGTCTCAGCGTCCAACGATGGCGACAGGCACGGGTATGGCTTTTCTCGCCCACTTCATCGCGGAGACCCTCGCTTGCGCTCTGGGCTGGGTAAGCAAACGCACGGCAGCCTTCGGAGATCACATCGAAAATACTGCAAGACTCACTCCTCGCCGCTGCCGCTCCCAAGCCCATACGCAGCTCGAATGGCGAGGAATGCCCAAAGAGCATCGAAGACTCCGAAGCTGTGAAGAAAGGCCTTCTGCTCGACCGACCATTTGATAGCCGCGAGGTTGCTGTCGAGTTTGGCCTGTGAGATCCGCACCTGTTCGTCATGCTGGGCGGCGGGCACAGTTTCCCACTCGGCATCGACCTCCGCGACGATTTCCGGCGGATAGTCGGTCCGGCTCTCGGCGCTATCGATATCCATGCCCGCGGGCCAGTTCAGCGCTTCGCCCTTGGCGATGTGGTCGCGGGCGTGATCGTCGAACATTCCTTCCTTCAACATCTCATACGTCACCTGCGGCGGGTGCACCTTTGAGGCGACGATAAAGTGGATCACACCGAACTTGCCCAGCAGAATGCCGCAGAGCGCAACCACGACAGCGACGCCCCCAGTGGCTGGGCTTGTGTCTGGCCCCGCGCCAAGTTTCATGCCGATCCCCGCCATCGCCCCCACCAGCACGGCGATAAGCCCGAGCTCAAAGTTGGCAAAATAGCCGATCGCGGCCCATATCGCCGCACCCAAAACCCCGCCGATAATCGCCCCGATCAGCCCCTTGAGCATGTACACATCTCCTAAAAGTGGTGACAGTACACCATATTGCTCGCACTATGTCAAGATCGCTTGATATGTAAAGATTGCGTGTTGACGGGTTGTCCCGCGCGCGAGCCCTCGAGCTCCACCTCCAGTGCCCACGCCCGCCGCCGAGCCGATCGCTACGCGCCCCCCGCCCTCACGCACACGCCCACTCAAGCCCGCCCGGAAGGCCCCCACCCGCAAACTCCAGATGCACCACGCGCCGGTGCGGCGCCGCTCCCGCTGGACGATTTATTACTCTCCTATTAGACTCTGCCCCGGCCCGCGCCCGCTTCTTGCGACACGTCCCCGATCAGTTGGAGATGTTTCATGCGTTATACCGTTCGTTTCGGCGGTGCCCCGTTTCTCGTCGATCTCAACGTCGACAACGATTCATCGCGCGCCGCCAGGGCCTCGCTCAATCGCGGCATGTACGACGCCTTGCACCAATACCTCGCTTCCGCGACGACGCCCAACGCCAGGCTCTTCGCCATCGAGTCGCTCGCCGATTGGCCCGGCGACGCCCCGCGCCTGAAAGCCTGGTTCGACGCCGAACCCAACGGCCCCGCCCTCAGCGCCTGGGCCATTCAACGCATCAAATGGGCGTGGGAAGCCCGCGGCGGCGGTTACGCAAACTCAGTCGGCGACGTCGCGGCTCAAACATTTTTCCAGCGACTCAACACCGCCAAAGAATTGCTGGTCCGCGCCGTTAATCAATCCAAAGCCGACGCCACCGTTCTTCCTTGGGTCATCTGGCTCTCTCGCGCTAAAGGCGACTCCGCCATGGGCACCTCCGCCTTCGACGCCGGCGTCAAACGCGTCCCCGCCCTCCGCGCCCTCTACTCCTCCATGCTCCTCTCGCACTCTTCCAAGTGGGGCGGCTCAGACGAAGAAATGTTCCAGTTCGCGCGGCACTGGACATCCCAAGGCGCAAGCGCCGTGCTGCTCATCGAGGCCCACTACCTCGCGTGCGAGCAACTCGAACTCTTCTCCGATGCCCGCAAGGGATACTGGCTTCGTCCCGATGTTCTTTCCGACGTGCTCGAAGCAGACCAGTCATGCCAGGCGGAATGCCAGATGGGTATGAACGGCATCTACGTCCGCAACTGGCTCGCCTACGCCCTCTGGAAGTGCGCACAGCCCGCCAAAGCCAAGCCCCACTTCCAAGCCATCGGAAAAGGCGCCAACGAGCGCCCATGGCGCCCAGTCCGCCGCGGCTTCAACTGGCTCTTCAGCCCGTGGTCAAAGGCACGCAAGCAAGCCCTGCGTGCGTAGCGTCGCTGCTCACCACCGACGGCAGCCTCGAACAAAGCCCTTCGCAATTCCCTTGTCGAGAAACGCACCATATTCTTTTTTGTGCCGTCACAACGCTCCACCATCCCCGCCTTCACCGCCGAGTTCGTCCGATACCGCGACCTCGCCGAAGCCGCCGCCGCCCTCCCCTGGCCCGCCCTGCGCGAAGCCCTCACCCCCGACACCAACTCCATCGCCATCATCATGAAGCACGTCGGCGGCAACCTCCGCTCCCGCTGGACCGACCCCCTCACCACCGACGGCGAAAAGCCCTGGCGCGACCGCGACACCGAGTTCATCGACGATTTCGCCGATCGCGCCGCCCTCGACGCGCACTGGGCCGCCGGCTGGGCCGCCCTCGAAACTTCGCTCGCCACATTCACCGACGCCGATCTCCCCCGCACGCTCACCATCCGCGGCGAGCCCCACACCCTCGCCCTCGCGCTCTCCCGCTCGCTCGCGCACACGGCCTATCACGTCGGCCAAATCACCCACCTCGCCCGTGTGCTCGCAAGCCGCCACGGGCTGGAATGGAAAACGCTGACAGTGCCGCGGGGCGGGTCGAGGGAGCACAACGCGAAGATGGGGTACGAGCCGGACGAAATCGGCCATTGAGTCCTACAGTGCCGTAACGCTCGGGGCGCGGCGGTGGGACTGTCCCACAGCCGCTGAGATGCACCCGTAGAACCTGATCCGGTTTGTACCGGCGGAGGGAAGGCGACCATGCTCGACACACTCACACTGCTAGATCCCCTTTTTCTCTTTCAAGCACCCGGTGACGCAGTGCCGGGCGAGCGGGACGGCCAAAGCCAAGTTTCGATCAGGATCTACGTGTGGCGCGGCGTGGTTTTCGCCCTGTTTCTTGCGCTCATCAAAAGTGTCATTATTCCC
>JBAZUW010000272.1:0-4769 GCA_041661205.1 Phycisphaerales bacterium | reverse complement strand
TTCCGATCTGCGCAGCAACGCCAGATCGGTCTCGGTCGCGGCCCGCAGGGCGGGGCTGGCGGCGGCATCAAAGATCCAGATTTTGGCGTGGCGGGCGTACTTGCCCATGGCTTCCAGCAGTTCGGCCACGTTGGGCAGTGCGCCGGGTTCGTGGAGCACCACCACGCAGGCCGCGGCCCCGGGGGCGAGCAAGGCCGCGAGCACTCGCCAAGGGTGGGAGGCGTGGACCGTCGTCAGGGCTGGGCGCGAGAGGGCGGCCAGCAGGCTCTTGGCGGGGGCGGCCTGCGGCGCATGAAAAAGCACCACACGCGTGGTAGGTTGGGCAAGCGTTGAGTGGCCCCCCGGAGGCATGCGCAGATTCTACCGGAAAACGGGGAGGGCGGTGCCGTGGTGTGCCATCGATCTTTTCCCGCTCTGGTGAGAAGATGAGTGCAGGATCGCCCACACTCGAAGCCAGATCGCACTGACCTCGAAGCGAGGTCAGTGGGAGTGGTGCTTTCGGGAGTCCGGCTTACCGGCAGTGGCCGTCGCTGTCGCTGCCGTCGCCGGGGCGGGACCACTGGTCCTTGGGCAGGTGGCGGTGGTGGGTCTTGATGACCCGCGACAACTGGCGGCCGAAGAGCGACGCGATCAGGTCGATCGTGCGGATGGCCGCGGGGGAGAAGGGGTTGCGGGCGTCGCGGAAGAAGATCATCACGGCGCCGCATTCGCCCTCGTGGCGGCAGGCGCGGGCGACCAGCGTGGCGTCGGCCAGCCATTCAGACTCGCGTCCCAGGGCGGCGAAGATCTGCTCGCCGCTGCTGAGGACCACCGCGTCTTCGCGATGCTCGAAGGCGGGGGCGACGACATCGGCCAGGTGATCGAGCAGGGTTTCAGCGCTCTCGCGGGCGCAGTCGTAGTTCACGTAGGCGCCGAGGGTGTAGTCGCCGGTGGTGCTGGGCAGGAAGATCGCGGCATTGGTGGGGCCGAGCTGCTTGAGGGCGTATTCCAGCACCGTGCGCAGCAGGCTCTCCATGTCCAGCTCCTGGCGGAGCACGGCGTTGAGCTCGCTGGTGGCGGCGACGCTGCGCATCTGGTCGGAGAGGTGGCGGTAGGAGCCGGCGAGCTGCTCGCACAACTCGCCCATGTTCTTGAGCAGTTCGTGGCGCGAGCGGAAGAGGGCGCGGCTCACGTCACGCAGGCGGCGGTTGCGGCGTTCCAGGCGTTCCACTACGCGGCGGCCGGCCTGGCCTTTGGCGTGCAGGGCGGCGAAGGCGGCGAGAAGTTCTTCGGGGGCGGCGCTGTGGTCGCGAACGTCGGCCGCCCCGGCGCGAACGGCTTCCAGCACCAGCGTCGCGTTGGAAGTGTCGGAGAGGAGCACCAGGGGCAGGTGAGCCAACTGGCGGCAGAGGTCGAGGGTCTGTGCACGGGTGAGGTCGCGGGCGTCCAGCAGTACGCCGTCGGGGGCGTAGTCGCGGGCGCTCGCCACCGTGCCCAGCACAGCCACGGAGGCACCGACATCTCGGAGCGAGGCGGCAAGGTGCTCGCCGTCGGCGGCTGAGAGGACCAGCAGATCGAGCGCGGGGGCGGACGGGGCGGTGATGGTGCGGCGCCGTGACATTCTGAGTGATGCATCGACGATGCTTTGGTGTCGGTTCAGTGGGGGTGCCGGAAAAACCGCCGGGGCGGGGGCGCGGGGCGCGAAGGCGTGCCGCCAACGCTGGTTTTGCGCTTTGAGTTTTTCTTGCCACATCCCGTGCAAGCACGGGTACGAATCCGCCCCGCGCCGGCATCGAACTCATCAGCAATGAGCACGCAAGAGCATGTTCTCGGCATTTCGCTGTGGCTGCCCGTGAAGCGGGCCGCCCTGTTCCCGTTCTTCGCGGACGCGGCGAACCTGAACCTGATCACCCCGCCCTGGGTGCACTTCAAGATTCTCACCCCGTTGCCGCTGGAGATGCGCGAGGGAGCGTTGCTGGATTATCGGATTCGTCTGCACGGCATCCCGATCCGCTGGCGCACACGGATCACCTCGTGGGAGCCGGACCGACGCTTTGTGGACGAGCAGATCAAGGGGCCTTACTACCTCTGGCGGCACGAACACACCTTTGAGGACGCCGACGGCGGAACACTGTGCCGCGATCGCGTGACGTACGCACACCCCGGCGGGGCACTGGTGCACCGCTGGTTTGTGGGGCCGGACGTCAAGCGGATCTTCGAATATCGGCAAGCGCGCTTGCTGGCGATGTTTGGAGCAGGTCGCCAGGCCATGGGAGACGCGCCGCCTGTACCGGGTGCGGCGTCGCCACGCGTCGGCTCGCTGGCTGGTGCTTAGCAGGACCTCCTGGTTACGGGCAGTCGCCTCCGGCAACCACGTTGATGAGGGCGTCGATGTCATGGGTATCGACGTTCCCATCGCGGCTGAAATCAGGGTCGATCGCCGCCGGATTGTCACCCCCGGCCACGACGTTGATCAGGTAGTCGACGTCCCCGATATCCACATTGCCATCGCGGCTGAGGTCCGGGTCGCAGGGGGAGCCGCCGAAGGCTTCGACCAGCGCCTGCACCTCCAGGCTGGCCTTGAGCATCGCGCCCACTGCGTTGTAGTGGACGCCGTCGGCCAGATAGGTCGTCGAGTTCGCGGGGGTCCACCCGGCGGCATCTGTCAGGCGGCGGGAGTTCAGCGCACACACCAGCGGGTCGTGCATCGCGATGTCGTACGCCACGCCCGGGTAGCGGTCCAGGTTGGCAAGCTGATCGGCGGGCAGCACCCGGTAGGGGTCGGAGACGATGACGATGGGAAGATCGGGGCGGATTTGCAGCCGCAGGTGGGTGATGAGCGCGGTGAGGTCATCGCGGAAGTTCTGCGGCGATCGTCCGACTCCCGCGTCGTTGGCGCCGTAGCTGATCCAGATCATGTCGGGGTTGTACAGGGCGATCAGTGGCGTGCCGGCCGCGTGCCCGGCGAGGTAGTCGGACACTTTGTACCCGCCGGCGGAGAGGGTGGTGACGACGAACCCGGCGGGGTTGGCGGCACTGGCGAAGTCCACCGCGATGATATCGGTGAAGGCCGCCGGGTTGGTGCCCGACAACTCGACCTGAAAGTAAGGACGTCCGGCCAAGCCGAAGGGACCGAGCCGCTGGCGGCGAAAGAGCGCCCCCGGCTGATTCAGTGCGAGCGAGGTGTCCGCGACACCGGTGGTGGGCTGGAAGTAGCTGGGCGCGTGCGTGAGGGCGGGGGTGATGCGGCCGTGAACTTCTCCGCTGGAGGCGTTGGCCGCGGCATAGACATCGAGGTAGACGCCCTGCGAGACATCCATGTAGTGGGTGGACCCGGCAAGCCCGGCCTGCGGGTTGGTGTCGGCGGCGTCGGGTTGGAGCATCACCAGCGAGCCGTACAGCTGGTTGTTGTTGACGTTCATGCCGCCCAGCGCGGATGAGGCTCCGGCCCGGATATTGGGGGGCAAGCTGGAAGGCGGCACGCGAGAGGCGGCCAGCCCGGGCGAGGCGCCGCTGAGCCGGATCATCCAGGCGGCCCACGGGCTGCCTCCTCCGGTGCTGCCGCTGGCGCTGGTCAGGGGTGTTTCAGGTGCATGGCCGTAGATGCGGAAGAACTCAAAGTCGAGGCGCGGGACGTACACGCTGCCCAGCCCTCCCGGCGAGGTCTCTTGCGAGTCACCCAGGATCACCGTTCGAACCGTGCGGGTGTGCGCGTCACGAAATAGCGTGGTAAATATCGCCGGGCTCTGTGTAAATACCACCGGGGCGTCTTCAAAGCGTTGAAATGTTTGTGCGAAGGACGGAGGCGCAGAGAGAAGAAGTGCGGCCGCACATGTTACTTTTACACGGAGTGCGTCGCCGCGATCACGGGAGTGCGAACTTGCATCACCGCGCGCAGCGAAAAGCTCACGAGCGGCTCCGGATTGAACCGCGTCTCGAACGCGCATTGGCGACTCCTTTATCCCGAAACCTCTAGATTTCAGCCCATGAGACAACTCGCCCGGCACGGATAACCGTGAGGGTGCCGCATGAGAACAATGATAAAACGGAGTGAAAAATCCACTTCCGCCCCGCGAACACATCACATGATTGAACGCGAAACGGATAGTAATCAACAACGAGATACTCTCAAGGGGTTTTCCCTTGCGGGTATCACTAGATAATTAGTGCGGTTACTACGGGCACTTAATTACGGACAAGTTCCACCGGCAACGACATTGATTATGGTGTCGATGTCAGACTGGTCCGCATTGCCATCCCGGTTGAAATCCACGTCGATCCCGTTGGGGTTGTCGCCCCCCGCGACGGCGTTGATGAGGTAGTCGACGTCACCCTGGTCCACGTTGCCATCCTGGTTCACATCCGCGTCGCAGATGGCGGGCTCGCAGTCGGGAAGGTCCGCAGACAGGACCTGTATCTCCACCGCTTGAGTGTTGGTCGAGGCGCAGTTGTTGGAGAGCACGCAGCGATAGCGGTACGCCCCGACCGCCTGATCGACCTGCTGGAGGGTCAGAAACTGGGCGCGGGCGCCCTGCACGATGGCCCCACTGCCGGGAGCGAAGGGACCATCCACCAGGGCGGCCGCGGCTCCGGCGGCGTCCACCCGTTCCCACTGATAGGTCACCAGCAGCGACGTCGACGACTGCGTGTAGATCGCGGTGCTCGCGTGCTCGCAGATGATCACGGGGCTGGGCTGAATGGCGATGTCCGGCCCGGCGCACGGCTGGCCGAACGCGCTCGCCATCGCGCTGACCTCAAGCTCGGCCAGCGCCTTGGCGCCTTCGGGCGTG
>JBAZUW010000271.1:0-4784 GCA_041661205.1 Phycisphaerales bacterium | reverse complement strand
GGGGCGGGCGGCCATTCTCCGCCCGGAGGCCCGCCAGGCGCTCGTAGCGAACGGGGCAAAGGCTGGCTTGCGGCCGTTCGATGTCAGCCTTGTCATCGCCATTGTGCAGGATGCCGCCCGGCGGGGCGAGGGCGTAGCGGCGGCACCGGTGCAGGGGCGCCTCGGGTTAGTGGGCGAAGCGGCACCCGCGAGCAACCTGTGGCCGCTGATCGCGGGCGTGCTGCTGGGGCTCGTGATGCTTGGTGCGATGGTGTGGCTGGTTGCGCAAGGCTGACGTGCCACGACGATCCGCTTGTGGATTGTCCTGTGGCGGGGCCATGCCCGAGAACACGACGATTCGGAACGAATCGTCGTGGCACGTAGTCTCTACAATGCCTGGTGAGTGACGCAAAGCCCAAAGTGCTGGTTGCGATGTCGGGCGGGGTTGATTCCTCGGTCGCCGCGGCGTTGCTGCGCCGGGACGGGTATGACGTCGTCGGCTGCTTCATGCGCCTCGGTTCGCCGGGTGAGACGCTCGACGAACTCTCACCCGGAGATGAGGCGTGCGAGGCGGGGGCGGGCCCGACCAAGATTGGCCACCAGGGGTGCTGCTCGATCACCGACGCGGCCGACGCGCGAGCGGTAGCCGCGGAACTGGGTGTGCCGTTTTACGTCTGCAACTTCAAGAAGGACTTCGGGCGCATCATCGACTACTTCGTGGATGAGTACGCCAACGGGCGCACGCCCAACCCGTGCGTGCGCTGCAACGATTGGTTGAAGTTCGGCAAGTTGCACGAGTACGCCACGCAGATCGGGGCGGACTTTGTGGCCTCCGGGCATTATGCCCGTATCGGTGAGGTTGCTGGACAGCCGGCGCTGCTGCGGGGCGTGGATGAGAGCAAGGACCAGTCGTATGTGCTGTTTGGGGTGCCGCGCGGGCAGCTTGGGCGGATGATGCTGCCGATCGGCGCGATGGAAAAGCCCCGCGTGCGCGAGCTGGCCCGCGAGTTTGGGTTGCCGGTGTTCAACAAGCCCGATTCGCAGGAGATCTGCTTTGTGCCCGACAACAACTACGCGGGGCTGGTGGACCGGCGTCGGCCCGGGCTGGCGGCCCGGGGCGAAGTGGTTGACACCTCAGGCAAGGTGCTGGGCGAGCACGACGGCCAGCATCACTTCACGGTCGGGCAGCGGCGGGGGCTGTCCATTTCGCTCGGCTACCCGATTTATGTGGTGAGCAAGGATGCGAAGGCAAACCGGGTGGTGGTGGGGGAGAAGAAGGACCTGCTGTCGCTCGGGTGCGTCGCGGGCGAGGCGAACTGGCTGACGGATGAGCCGCGTCAATGGTTGGAATGCTGGGCGCAGTACCGGTACAACAGCGGGGCGGTGGCTGCGCGGGTGCGGGTGTTGGGGGGAGGAGATGGGGAAGGCACAGGCGGGACTCCTGTGCCACGAGTTGGGGTAGACAAAGCCGGGACAGGCGGGACGCCTGTCCCACCGGCAGCCAGGGAACCAGCGCAGACGCCGTCGGGGCGGCCGGGGCGGTTTGAGGTGGAGTTTGAGTCGGCGCAAGAGGCGGTGGCGCCGGGACAGGCTCTGGTGTTGTATCGGCGCGAGCGGCCGGAAGTGGTTTTGGGGGGCGGGTGGATTTCTAGCGCCGTTCGGCAAGAAATGTGAGATTCACTCGTACGGCGGTGCGTACCACGGTGACTTGCTGATGAGACGCTGTAGTTTGGCCCATCGAAGCAGATCGGCTCAGCGGCTCACGGAGGTCTTGCTCATGCGATCATCGGTCGTAACGTCTCTCCTTGCAGGGTGCGGGTTGCTCGCGGCCGCGGTAACGGTCCCGAAGACGGGTATCGGCGCGGCGAGAGACCGGGCCGCACCGATCCGACTTGCTGCGTTCACCGAGCCCTCAAACATGGCGTTGGAGTTCTGGCGTGTGTGGCAGGGAATGGACTGGAATGTCGATTCCAAGTTGATCGGCGATAACCTGAAGAACGCCAGCTGGACTCCCGATGCGGAACTGTCTGCAGTGCTGGCGGGAATGCAGGAAGGCTCGATCCCCCGGCTCCTTACGGCCTGCAACGGCAAGCCCAGCGACTGGGGACTCGACGCAGATCAGGGGATCTTTGAACTGCTGCCGCATCTCGGGCGTTTGCGGGCGACCGGCAGGATCTTGGCCGCCGACGCCCGCCGACTCATGGCCGCGGGAAAGACCGATGATGCGGTGGCACGCGTCGTCGCGATCTTGCACTTGCCGCGGCACTTGACACGCGACCAAGTCCTCATCTCGACGCTGGTGGCTCAAGCCATTAGCGAGATCGGGATGGAAGAGGCAAAGCGGATATTGACCATGAGCCAAGGTGGTGATGCGGCCAAGCGGGCGTTTCTTGCGGCGGTCGCCGACTTGGATGCGACCGATCCGTACCGCTTCCGAGAAGCGATCGCGGGAGAACGCACCGTGTTCATCGGATGGATGAAGAAGACCATGCTGGGCCCGAACGGACATGCCGCGTTGGAAAAGTCGTTGGAGACGATGGGTGATGTCGGGTCCGACAAGGAGACCGCGAAAGCGCTCTTGGCCATGGACCAAGCCGCCTTGGCTGCCGACCTTGAAAAGGCGGATGGCGCCTACGACGACATCCTCAAGGTGTGGGACCAGCCGAACTTTGCGGAGGAGGTAAAAGTGATCGCGACGGGCATCAAAAACGGCAAGTACGGCATGGTGGCAAAGGTCTTTGCGCCCGGTCTGGACAAGGTTGCGAAGCGCAGGGATGAGGGAGTCAAACAACTCCAGGCGTTTCGTCGGGAGCTGGGGGCGAAGTAAACAGTCGGTGCCTTTGGTGTGGACGTGGAGGGGCCGGGTGTGGACGTGAGCGATCTGGACTTGCTGCTGCGAATGCACCGAGGTGAAGCCGTCGCGGCCGAAACGTTGTGGCGGCGCTTTGGCCCCAGGCTGGTGGCACACGCCGCGGCCATCGCTCACTCCGACGCGGAGGATGTGGTGCAGGGGGTGTTTCTGGATGTGATGGAGATGAAGCGCAGCGAGTGTGCCCGGGTAAGAGACGTGGCTGCGTGGTTGGTGACGCTCACGCGCCGTGGGTGTCTGAATGCCCTGCGGGCCAGCCGACGGGAGCGAGCGCGGCGCGCCCGTTCCGTGACCGGGGCGAAAGAGGTGCGGTATTTGGGAGCGACCTCGGATCTGCTGAGAGCGTGCGAAGCCTTGCCACGTCGCCAACGCGAGGTGATCCTGCTGCGGGACATTCTCGGGCTGTCATTCGATCAGATGCAGATCGCGCTTGGTGTGCCCCGCAGCACCGCTGCATCTCGTCACCAAGCGGCCAGGTCCGCGCTCGCGGCGCTGTTGGCCCGCGATAACCCACCGGCGCGACAGATGGAGGTGATGCATGGCTGAACGTGATGCGGAGGCAATGATCGCCGCGGCCAGGAGCGGCGTGGAATCGGCCCACATGCCGATTCCCGCGGCGCTCGCGAATCGCGTGCGGGTGCGTCGTCGCTCGCGGCTGGCGCAGCAGAGCGGGGCCGTGCTCATCGCGGCAAGCGTGCTTCTCGTGGGAGCGGCGTGGATGTGGCCCACGCCTCACGAGATCAATCCCCGGCACCCAGGCTTGCCTCTAGAAACAAACATCGCCACACACTCGGATGAGCCGATGACACTGCTGGCGATCAGGCTCGGCGGTGACCGGGTCGACCAGGCCACCAAGCTGAACGTGCTGCCCGGCGGGAAGAGCGCGATCGTCACGCCGATTTTCTGGGGACAGGTACCCCAGTAGCCGGGGATGAGGTCAGTCAAACTTGCCCTTGATCTCGAGCGGGAAGTCGAGCATGGTGGCGACGGCCGCGGCTTTCTTTTTGGCGAGATTGCTGAAGCGTTCGATCAGCCCCTTGGGCTTGTTCGTGACCAGCGCTCCCAGCATCGCGAACTTGTGATCGAGGATCTCGGTGAGGTTTACGCGGTCGTCACCCAGGTCGTTGCGGGCGTGGCCACCGGGGTACATGACGAGGCCGCTGTCGAGGGTGGCCCCGGTAGCGTCGGTAATGACCATGGCGGTGGGGATGCCGTCGGGGTACTTGGCGTCGAATTCCGCCCCGCCGTGCTCGAAGGACATTTTTTCCATGAGCTGGCGGGTGAGGGGGTCGTGCAACGCGGCGGGCCCAAAGTCGTGGGGCAGAAGCATGAGTTGCTTCCAGCCCAGCGGGGTTTTGGGGCTGGCGTGGTGCAGCTCCAGGGCCTTGCGGAGCATGGTGCAGACGAGGTAGAGCATCGAGTGGTCGGCGCTCTGGCGGGTCTTGGGGTCGCGCTTGGCGGGGTCGCCGATGATGCCGAAGGCGGGTTCGTAGGCCTTGACGACAATGCTTCGGATCGCTTCGCCGGTTTGATCCGCGAGCAAATGCTGATGGCGCGAAAGCAGGTTGATGAGGCCCTGCAAGGCCCCGGCGCTCTGGTGCTCGTAGAGGCCGAGCTTGAAGTGCATGCCCATGACGGCGAAGTCGCTTCCGTCGCGTGCGAGGACCAGATCGAACGGGCTGGCGTGGGCGTTGCCGGCCTTGGCGCTGGGGATGCCCGTGCCCGCCGAGGAGATTTTCTGGAAGAGTTGGCCCGGGCCTTCGAAGAGGCGGAAGATCGCCTCGGGGTTGCCGAAAATGTCCTTTGGGCCCAGGAAACCGGCCATGGCCCGCTTCACGGAGAGAACGGCCGCCTCGGTGCTGATGGCGGCACTGGCCCCCTTGCTGTCGGAGAGCTGCTTGCCGGCGCGGATGGCCCGGAAGGGGATGTAA
This sequence comes from Phycisphaerales bacterium, assembly GCA_041661205.1. GTDB lineage: Bacteria > Planctomycetota > Phycisphaerae > Phycisphaerales > UBA1924 > RI-211. The sequence goes on along the minus strand of JBAZUW010000271.1, from coordinate 5 downwards.
TGGGC
>JBAZUW010000270.1:0-4785 GCA_041661205.1 Phycisphaerales bacterium | reverse complement strand
GCAAGACCGACAAGGACCCGCTGGAAGTGGTGTGAATGCCAACGCGAAATCCGTCACTCTTTCACCCCTTGACGCCCTCACCCTCCCGCCGCCCATACCCTGCCTCTCCGCCCAGGTGGGGTGGCAGAGTGGTTGAACGCGACGGACTTGAAATCCGTTATGGGGCTCGTCCTCATCGGGGGTTCGAATCCCCCCCCCACCGCTTTTATCGAATCGTGCGGCCGCGTCGCCCAAAGCGCCCGGCCAGCCGTCCCCAAACCGACGCCAGTTGCACGCGGGCATCCATCGCCGCCCCCGGCGAGATGGCCCTCAGCAGCGAGATGTATGCGATCGCCCCCGTGATGCCCCCCGCCGCCAGCACCACCACCGGATGCGCGCCCGCGGGCAATATCCAGCGTTCTACGGCATACGCCGCCCCGATCGCCCCTACGCACGCCACCCCCGCCGCCCAGTAGATGCCCATGATGTCCAGCAGCCCCCGCCCGCCGCGGCTCACGCCCAGCCAGATGCCAAAGGTGCCCGAAACCCAGTGGTGAATCGCCACCGCGATCGCAACGCCGATCACCCCGCCCAGATACGCCCCCAGCGAAATCAGCCCCAAAAACTGCGCGGCCGTATAGATCGCAAAGAACATCGTCGTGCGAAATCTTCCCTGCGCGGCAATCAGCGACGCGCTCGACATGCTCACCAGAAACAGGCACATCCCCACACAAAGAATCCGAATGATCGGCACCGAGTCATCCCACTTGTGCCCCCACACCGGCCTCATCAGTTGTAGCAGCTGCGGGCAGAAAAGCGCCAACGCCCCGATGAACGGGAAGCACACCGACGCAAGCACCCTCGCCCCGCGCAGAAACGCGCTGACCTGCCGGGCCGGGTCGTGCGCCAGCTTGGTCAGCGCCGGCAGCAGCACCGGCTGCGCGTTGCCCGACACCATCTGCACAATCTGGAACGACACGGTGTAGGCAAAGTAATACGTCCCCAGCGTCTCCTTCGACGCAAAGGTGCTCACCGCGATGTTGTCCCCGTAGTTGGCGATCGCCCACATCAGGTTCGTCACGATGATCGCCATCGCGTCCGCCAGCAGATATCGCCAAATGCGGGTATTGATGCGAAACTGCACCGGAACCCCGGAGTGCCTCCACATCAGGACGACATTCACGACGCCCGCCGCCACCTGGGGCGCTACGCACGCGTAAGGCCCCAGCCCATACAGGGCCATGCCCGCCGAGAGACAGTTGAGCGTGAGATTGGAGAGCAGCCCGATCCGGGCCACGGTGCCATAGCGAAGGTCGATCTGCAGCCGCGCGCTCGGCACCACCGCCGCGCTGTTCACGAGCACGGTGGTGGCGACAAACACCAGCAGGCCCACCAGCTCGGGCGAGTGATACAACGGCGCGACGATCAGCCCCGCGCCGACAATCGCGACCCAGGCAACGAGCCCGAGCATCAGGCCCAGCGAGGCGGCGCCATTGGACCAGCGCCGAAACCGGCGCTGGCGATGCACCAGCACGCTGGAGAGCCCGGCATTCTGAAGCACCGCCGGAAACGCCGCGATGGAAACCGCCAGCCCGCCCAGCGCCCACTCGACCTTGGTCAGGCGCGAGGTGAGCACCACCTGCGTCAGCAGCGACATCATCTTGGTGGCGATCGACAGCAAGGCCATGAAGACCATGCCCATGCCAACCGTGGATGTGAGCGAGGCCCCAGCCGGCACGGGTGGTTCGTCAGGTGTCAAAGTGGCCGCGTGATCCGCCAATGGTCCCTCAACTGCGTTGCCGCCCCGGGCGAGCCGAGGCCGCCCGCCGCGAACCACGCCCGCCTTCGATTATCGGTTCAGTCACGCGGGGGGGTGAAGCCCGACTCCCGGACAATCTCGACCCCGGCGCACCGAGGGCTGGTACGCCGGCTCGACGTCGAAAGGTCGAACCCGTGCTCATTTCCGCATCGCGTCGCCCCGTCCCTTCGCCTCAGCTCCGTCCTAATCCGCCTGAATCGTCTTGGGCCCCTTCCCCGCCGTCTTCTCCATATACCCGTCCCCCTTGCGCTCGTACTTCGTAAAGCCCATCCGCTCCAGATTCTTGTTCGACAGCGTGCTCTTGCCCTTGATGTCCGACCACTTCCCCGCGATGTTCGGGGCCACGATCGCCCGGCGCACCGGCTGCCCGGTCGTCGGGTGCTTCTTGAGCGTCGCGTCCTTCATCGACTGCACGATCTCAAAGGTCTCGCCCGTCGGCTCGCCCTTCTTGTCCAGCACTTCGTACACGTACGTGGGCATGTCAAACTCCGTTCCGTCGCCGGCAGTGGGGGGCGCCGCCTCAGCCGCCAAACATCCGTCCGCTCTCGATGTCCATCAGCCGCCACCCCGTCGCCTTGGCCAGCTTCATCAGCACCAGCAGCGCCAGGTCATCATCATTCACGTTCGCAATCGCCTGCGGCACCGGATCATTCGCCGTCGGCAGCTCCACCACCATCCCCGGCCCATACAGCTTCTCGATCCCCGATTCCGAGGCCGTCCCGTCGCCGCTGGTGTTAAACCCCTCCAGCACCCCCCGCACCACGCGCAGGTCCCCCAGAGGCGCGTTCCCGCCCCCTTTGGTCTCTTTGCCGATGATCACCAGTTGTCGTCGCTTTCGGGCCATGGGGGGCGATTCTACGCGACCCGGGTACCGGCTCTCTCCTTGCGGTTACTCCCTCTCTTCTCCGGGTACCCACTCTCTCCTTCCGGGTACCCCCTCTCTCCTTCCGGGTACCCCCTCTCTCCGAGAGGGGTCCCTCTTCCTACCCCCTCCTACGTCAGTACACTTCGCGCATGAACGCCCGCCGACTTCTCGCTCCGGCTCTCCTCCTGGCCGCCCCGCTGCTGGGCGCCTGCTCCTCCATCCAGCCCCCAAGGCTGTGGGTCGAGTCCGCCAGAGTCCGCGATCAATCCGACCAGGGCGCCGTCGTCGAGTTCACCATCCGCGCCGACAACCCCAACGCCGATGCCCTGCCCCTGCGCGACACCGACTACACCGTCACGCTCAACAACGCCGAGGTCTTCCGCGGCGTGCGCTCCGCCCAGTGCACCCTGCCCGGATTTGGCCAGCAAACCTTCGTGCTGCCCGCCGCAGTGCCCGGCCACCTCCCCGGCGGCCCGCTCACCTACCGCATCCGAGGCGACGTCGAATACATCCTCCCCGGCGCCTGGCAAGAAACCCTCGCCGACAGCGGCCTCCCCCAACCCACCGCCAACCTCAGCGGCGAAGGCGAAATCGCAAACCCGTAGCTGGCGGCCCCTCCTGATAAAACTTGTTGGGTGGCCCTCCTGGGTGGCCCGGCGGTCCCCGCAGGATTCCAAATTCCCCGCATCCTCCCCCGTGGCACGGGCTTCCAGCCCGTGTCTACTGGTCTACCACGCCCTAACTTACTTAGTCGGTACGATGTCCATCACATGGCCCTTCGAACCATCAAAGTGTTCATTGCCTCGCCGGGCGACCTTGCCGAAGAGCGCCGCGCGTTCAAAGACACCATCGACGAGCTCAACCAAGGCTTCGGTCGTGGGGCCAATGTCGTCTTCCAGCCTCTGGGGTGGGAGGACGCGCTCTCGCAGGTCGGCCGGCGTTCGCAATCCGTGATCAATCTTGATGTGGACGCGTGCGACATTTTCGTCCTCGTCATGTGGCGACGGTGGGGCCAAGAAGCACCCGACGCCGCCCCTTACTCCTCATACACCGAAGAAGAGTTCTACCGGGCGATGAGCCGCCGAGAGAAGAAGGACACCGATGGCAAGAACCGCCCCGCAGTCTGTGTTTTCTTCAAACGCATCGATCCGGCGTTTTTGACCGACCCGGGCGACCAACTCAAAAAAGTGCTTGCCTTTCGCAGAAAGCTGGAACAAACCAAGGCCGCCCTCTATCGGCCGTTCGACGAGCTTCCAGCATTTGTAAGCGAAATCAAGGAACACCTCATCGGCTTCGCGCAAGGAAGGTTCGACGGTGTAGATGATGATCGGAGCGCACCGCTGGTACCCGATTCAGTGACTGCGGAAATCGAAAAACACAAAGTCGAAGCACAACGAGCCGTGGCCGAGTTGCAGCAACTGAAGGCCGAAAAGCAGAAGTTGCTCGAAGAAGCTGAGCACGCCAGAACAATTGCAAAAGACGCGAGCGAACGAGCCGACGCCGCTGAGAAGGTCGCCGAAGCCCGAGCGGCGGTAAAGTCGGTCGAGTTGGCGGAGCGCGCATCCAAGGCCGCACTCGAAGGCAAGATCGAAGAAGCTCGCCAAGATTTTGCTAGTGCGCTCGACGGCACGACTAATCTTCGCGTGCTTTCTCTAGGTTTTGCGTTCTTCGAGCGAATCGGAGAATTGGACGAAGCCGAACGATTGCTTCGGCGTAAGCTATCGATCAGCGGGCCCGAAGCGGAATCGGCAACCACCGCTGCGGCCTACGGCAACCTCGGTTTGATCGAAATGACGCGTGGCAATCTGGACGCGGCGGAACTCTACCACAAGAAGTCGCTTGCGATCGAAAAGAAACTAAACCGCGCCGATGGGATGGCGAGTGACTACAACAACCTTGGGATAATTGAGCAGACGCGAGGGAACTTCGTGGCAGCGACGGCGTATCACAAAAAGTCGCTAGCTATGAATGAAAAACTCAGCCTCTCAGAAGGGATGTCGGGGAACTACACCAACTTGGGGATAATTGAACAGATTAATAACAACTTAGTCGAGGCGGAGCTGTATCATAAAAAATCACTCGCCATAAACGATAGGCTTGGCCGAGTGGAAGGTATGGCTAC
>JBAZUW010000269.1:0-4795 GCA_041661205.1 Phycisphaerales bacterium | reverse complement strand
CAATTCGTCCCGTCGTAGCAGTCGATCTTGTTCTGGTCGTAGGCGTAGAACAGCAAGGCGTCATGCACGCACAGCGCCGAGGCATAGACGTTCTTGCCCACCGTGGCGGTGTCAAGCGCGATCCAAGACTCCGCACCGATCGAACCGTTGAAGCGTTGCCCGACTGCGCCGTCGCCCAGGCCCAGGTACAGGAAGTTCGCCGTCTGTGAAGGCGCCCGATACCAGCAGGCCGTGATGATGTCGGCACTCAGGGTGACGGGCGTCCGCACCTGCGCCGCCGGGAGCGCGGGTAGGTTGCCATTGACGATGCCGATAGGCGCGGCTGCCGCGCCGATGTAGTACAGCGAGCGGCCCGCCGGCGCCCACACCCGCGGCACGTTGTCGCCGCCTGTCCCGAGCAGGGGCTTGGGCGGGGCATCGAACCCGACCTGATAGTCGGCCAGCAGGTAGGAATACTTTACCGCCGACGCCACCCACGCCGCCCCGTTCCAGGTAGCCGAGGGCAGGGTCATGTACACGTCGAGCTGTGCGCCCAGCCAAAAGACTGCCAGCGTCGCGCTCGCGTTCTCCACTGAGAGCCAGTAGTCCACGTTGTTCTGGACTGTTACGGGGGTGGCAAAGAGCACGTTGACCCAGCGGCCCGTGCCGCGCAGCGTGCCCGTTGCAATCGTGGCGGTCCCCAACTCCGCACCTGGTGCGTTCGCTGTGTTGGCGTAGAGCTTGACCGTTGACGCAGGCACGGCGAGGTCGCCCTTGAGGAACACCCACACGCCGCGTAGCTTGGGCGCGGTGGCAGACGAGAGCATGGTGAAGCGGGCCGCAATCTTGGTCGGGTTGCCGCTGCCCCCGATGGCATAGAACACGTCGCCGGCCTGTGCGGTGACACGCGTCGTCGCCGTCACCAGCGGCCCGAGCGTCAACTGCCCACCGCGGGTGTCCAGGTTCGTGCCCTCGTAATACTTGGTGACATCGGTCATGCGTTCCTGCCCGATGCCGCCCGAGAAGTCCGTGAACGCGATCGCGCTGATGGCGTCGTAGTCCGCATACGAGCGGTCGCCCGTCGTGCTCTTGGGCGCGAAGGGTGAGACCGACACGTTGCCCAGGCCACCCGTCAGGGGGCGCGGGAACATGAACGGGTACTCGGTCCCGTCTGCGGTCACGAACAGTTCGTCGTATTGCGCGATCTCGCCTGTCATGCGATGGCTCCAAAGCCTTTCCACGTCCCCGGCGACCCCGCCGTCGTGCAGACAAAGCCGATGTACTCACCGCTGGCAACTTCGCTGTTCCACACCACGTCACCTACCAGATGATCGCCTGAGCCGGGCGCGGCATTCGCCCACCACTCCCGCCGCGAGCGCGTCGGTCCGACGTAGGTCGGACCATCGGTAAGCGTGTAGTTGGCCGCGTGAATCTTGGAGTCTACATAGGTTGCTGCTGCGGTGCCGTTCTTCTCAAAGACGATGGTGCCCGGCCCTACGTCAATGTCGGCATCCTGCACGTAGTTGATGCGGATGCTGTCGTTCGCCAGGATGGGCCGGGTGTTGTCCCGGTAGGTGACACTCGTCAGGCACAGGTTGGCGTCCGTTAGCGCGCCCGTCCACGTCAGGGATTGCTGCCCCGTCCCGTACAGGTTGAAGTAGTTGCCGATGATCTTGAACCCGCGCCACTCTTTCGTCAGTCCGGTCCCGGCGTACAAGACAATGCCGTGTGCTGTTGCGGACTCGAACAGACAACCGGAGAACAGCAGCGGTCCCGCACAGACGTTGTTGAGTTCCGCACTCAGTAGCACACAGGCCGCGGCGTTGGCACCGTAAGGGTCAAACTCACAGCCGTAGAATTGCGCGTGCAAGCCGGCTTCCACGGACAGCGGAATGCCGTAAGCCCCGCCCGTGATGAACGCACACTTAGTGAACGTGATGTCCGTATTGCTCGAAGTCAGCAGCGTGCCGTTAGCCGATGCCACGGTGAAGGCCGCATAGCCACCGGAGCCGTTGCTGTGAATGCCAATCGGCTGCGTGCTGGTGTAGTAGGCGACGCCTGTCGCATGATTGTTCCAGAAGATGCAGGTGTCCCAGTGTTGAATTTCCGCCGCAATCGACGCCACGCACGCCTGCGAGAATGAGCCCTCCACCCGCACGTTACGCGCACTCAGCCAACGACAGTTCGCCGCCGCCGTGGTGCGCCCCAGCAGCAGGCCCACGGTCGGCGTCGAGCCGACCGCGTTCGTGATGGACAGGTTCTCGAAGCGCACGTTGTCCGCGCCCACGGCGTCGATGCACACGCCGTCCGACGCAAAGCGCAGGATGCTGCCCTGCGAGGTATCACCCACGATGCGGACGTGCTTGGTCAAGTCCTGCGTGACGGGCTGTGACAGGTTGAGACTCGTCAGGGTGAAGTCGCCACCGGGAACGATGACGGTGCCGCCCGTGTCTTGGGCGAACGCCGCGTCACACGCGGCTTGCAGCGCCGTCGCGTTGGCCGCGGCCGTGTTGCTCGCACTCAGCGCGGCCCGGACGTAGATCACACCGCCGCCCGCCGCGATCACGTCGCTCACGCTCGCCCTGACCGCCGCGCCGCTGCCCTGATCCACGACGAGAAAGTCCGTCCCCGCGAGGCCGGTAGCGGCGGTCAGGTTGCGTATCCGCTTGTCGTTAGCCATGCCTCACGCTCCGATAATCAGGCTTGCGCTCGTGTCGATCTCCAGGTGCGCTTCCCACGACCCGCCCTCGACGAGACCAATGCCGCTCGCTGCGTGCCAGTTGAACATGCGGGCCTTCGTCGGCCGGCGTTGGAAGCTGATCTCGTGCGCCCGCAACTCGTCACCCCAGTAACGCAACTGCGTGCCCCACCACTCGCGATCCGACACGTCGTTGATCTTCTGCTCGCACAGCAGCTTGGCGGCCCGGGCGCGCACGAGGGACACGGGCAGGTTCACCACGTCGCTCTCGCCCGCGCTGTATTCGCCCGAGTAGTAGACCAGCCACACCACGTCGGTTGACAGCAGCGTGTAGGGCAGGCGCAGCGTGAGCAGCCCTTCCGCTTCCTCCAGCGACCAGCCCGTGATCTCCTGCGGGGGACTCTGCACGTCGTTGTTCGAGCGCCGGTAGACGCCGATGATGTTCTGATGCCGCAGCAGCTTGGGCGCACTCGTGACGTAGTAGTCGAGCGAGTCGGTCTTGGCGGCCAGCGTCGTGGCGACTTCTGCCCCGACGAGGGACAGGTCGAGCGCAGCTTCGATGTCAGCCTTGGTGATCCGCATGTAGAGCTGATAGGTGTCACCCGCGCCGGGGGCGACGGTGAAGGCGGGTGAGACGGAGAGCGTGCCGGTCGCAGCCACGAAGTCAGTCACGAACACGGCTTCGCCCTGCGGTGCGAGGGTGTCCGTCGTGGTCTTGACGTACAGATCCGCACCGTTGAAGAAGTCATTGGCGAAGCGGGCGAGGCGCGTGTCGACCAGCGTCGAAGTCGTGCCGCCCGTCGCCGTCCCGGTGTAGAATCCGAAGATGCGGGCGATTGCCTCGCGATACTGGGCTCGGGTGAAACCTACTGCCATGCTACGCCTTCCATTCGGACGGGTTAGAGTTCGACATTCGTACCGTTAGCCGTGCCCGCGGCGGCGGTGATGTTGGTCGTTCCGCCCGCCAGGACGCAGTTGTAAATCGGCGCGGGCGACCAGCTTGCTTCGGCGTTGATGGCTTTCATGGCTGCCGTGTCGCGGGGCATTACGCTGATGTCGCAGCCGATGATCTCGCCCTGCGAGGCCGTCACCGTGGCTGCCGTGGCATAGACGGCATCGGATGCGGGGTTCGACTCGATCTCGCAGCCGCTTAGTTTCCAGGCGCCGATGGCATCGGAAAAGTAGACCGCTTCGCAGGAGGTGTTGGCGATGCAGTAGGTGTAGTAGATTAGCAGGGCTGGGGCGCTGCCGGTTCCGTTATCGACCGTGATGTACAGTGGCGCGTTGGCGCCTAGAACATTGATGATCCCCGAGCCCAACGTGACCTTGCTCCAGTTGCCGGCCGGGGCCGCCTCGATGGCTTGCGCATTGACGATTTCCGTGCCGGCCAGGGTAGTGCCGATGGACACCGTTCCGCCGCTGCCCACACCGGTGCCCGTCGTCACGAAGATGTCCATTGAGAGGTAGCGGATCGGCAAGGTGGCATGGCCGATCATGGTTGTGGTCGCGGTGACGCCCGTCTTGGCGTACCCGGCGGTGTGTAGCAGGACTTTGGTCCCCTTGTAACGCGGGGCGGCCGACTGCCGCACGTAGATACCCCGGCAACCCGTGCCGGCGCTGCCACCGCGCACCGTACAGTCATTGAATTGGGGAGACGAAACATCGCCAGTCATACAGCCGATGCACAGGTTCCCGCCGTCGCCGCCCCGGAAGTCACAGTGATCGAATACCGGACTGGCCGACTGATTGAAGTACCCGCCATAGCAGGTTGTGTTGCCGTCGCCGGCGTTGAAGTAGCAGTCCTTGTACAGTCCGGTTGGGTATTCAACAAAGGCCGCGCCCATGCAGTCTGTCCCACCGCCCCCGCCCTTGGTACGGGTCCGCAGCACGTAGGGATTGCTCTTGCCGCCCACGTAGATGCCGTGAGAGTACGCGCCGTTGTTGCCAGCCTTGATGTAACAGTCCTCGATGCGCGGGGAAGTAACAGAAACGCCCGCGCCCAGGATGAGGCCATGCCCATAGCCTCCCGTACCCGTGTTGTTGTTCTCGATGTGGCAGTTTTCGAGCCGCACCGTGTTATCGCAGGTGCCAATGATCTGGACCGCCACGATGCTGGCA
>JBAZUW010000268.1:0-4797 GCA_041661205.1 Phycisphaerales bacterium | reverse complement strand
TTAGTCCGCTGCGATCTCTCCTGCACTGATTTCTCCTTGCTTTTGCACCGAAGGCTCCCCCCCATGAACACCAGTTCCGCTCCCATTTCTGCCCCCACCCACGGCGCAACCAACCCCGGCAACACCCCAAACGTCACCACCCCCGGCTCCTTCGCCCTGCGCCAAGACGTCGGCGGCCCGCGCATGTTCGCCTCCCCCGACACCCCCGGCATGCCCGCGCCAAGTGAAAAAACCGCCTGGGACTTCCTCCCCGATGGCTGGTCGGTCTCCTACGAGCCCGAAGCGCAAGCGAGGGTCACAGCGAGCCACGGAAACCACAACAGTCCATCCAAGACGGAAGCGACTCGCGAAGGCGGCACCGCCGCGACCCTCGCTGGCGCTTCGGGCTCGTCACACTCCAAGTCCGTCACCTTCACCACCGCACGCGGCCAACTCCTCCGCGTCATCTACCCCACCTCCTTCACCCCCATCACCCAGCTCGAGTCCGCCCGCCTGGGCATCATCACCCCGCAGATGCGCCGCGTCGCCGAGCGCGAGCCGCACTTTGAAACCCTCTTCCCCGGCCACGCAACCGAGGCCGTGCGTGACGAAGTCGCCGCCGGCCGCCTCGTCATCCCCGCCAACATCAACCACCTCAAGTACAAGCTCGACCCCATGGCCATCGGCCGCGCAAGCCGCACCAAGGTCAACGCCAACATGGGCGCCTCCCCCGTCTCCAGCGGCACCCACGAAGAGGTCGAAAAACTCCAGTGGGCCGAACGCTGGGGCGCCGACACCGTCATGGACCTCTCCACCGGCGGCAACCTCGACGAATGCCGCGATGCCATCCTCCGCAACTCCACCGTCCCCATCGGCACCGTGCCCATCTACTCCATGATCATCGGCAAGAAAATCGAAGACCTCGATTGGCCGACGATCGAAGCTAGCCTCCACCACCAGGCCCGCCAAGGCGTTGACTACTTCACCATCCACGCCGGCGTCCGCAAGGCTCACTTGAAGCACGTGAAGAACCGCCTCATCGGCATCGTCAGCCGGGGCGGCAGCCTCTTGGCCAAGTGGATGCTCGTCCACAACCAGGAAAACATCATGTACACGCGCTGGGATGACATCTGCGACATCCTGCGCCAGTACGATGTTACCTTCAGCATCGGCGACGGCCTCCGCCCCGGGGGCCTCGCCGACGCCACCGACGCCGCCCAGATCGCCGAACTCGAAACCCTCGGCGAACTCACCGAACGCGCCTGGCGCCGCGGCGTGCAAGTCATGATCGAAGGCCCCGGCCACGTCCCCTTCGACCAAATCGAGTGGAACGCCAAAATCCAACGCACCCTCTGCCACGGCGCACCCTTCTACGTCCTCGGGCCCCTCGTCACCGACATGTTCCCCGGCTACGACCATATTACATCCTGCATCGGCGCCACCGCCATGGCCTACCACGGCGCCGCCATGCTCTGCTACGTCACGCCCAAGGAACACCTCGGCCTGCCGAAGAAAGACGACGTCAAGCAGGGGTGCATCGCCTACAAAATCGCCGCCCACGCGGCCGATGTCGCCCTGGGCATCCCCGGCACCCGCGACCGCGACGATGAACTCACCAAGGCCCGGGCCGCCCTCAACTGGGAAAAGCACTTCGAGCTCTCCTTCGACCCCGACACCGCCCGCGCCTACCACGACGAAGACCTCGACGTCGACACCGACTTCTGCGCCATGTGCGGCCACGACTGGTGCAGCGTGCGCATCAGCAAGGAAATCGTCGAGTTCGTCAGCGGCAAAGCCGAAGGCTTCGAACGCATCGGCGCCAACGGCAAAGCCGGAGCCGCAGTAAAGTCCGCCGCCCTCACCCCCGAACAACAAGAAATCCTCGCCAAGCGAGGCGTCCTAAGCCCCGACGAAATCCACAAGCTGGCCAGCAAAACCAAGCAGGCAATGGCGGCTAGCGCTGGCAGTAGCCCGACCGCAAGGGAGGGCCCGGCCGCAGATTCCGGCAGCAGCCCGACCGTAAGGGAGGGCCCGGCCGCAGCCGCCGCCAAGCTCTCCTGCCACAGCGACTACGTCGACCCCGACACCGCCAAACAACTGCAAGCCACCAAAGCCGGCCGCGAAGTGCTGGTGCCGCTGGACGTGCGCCCGGCACTGGGAATTGCTAAGGAAGACCGGGTGGTGTGAATCCGCGGAGCAGCCAATCATGGGCGTCTGGGGCTACCGACTTTTTGAAGATGACGCTGCTCTGGATATCCGCTCCGAGTTCCGCGATCACATCGGTGACGGTCATACGCCCACACAGGCCGTCGCAAAGCTCATGAAAGCATGGCGGCCTGAGCGGTGGGACACGCAGGCTTACGCCTCATTCTGGCTCGCGTTGGCGGCCACTTCGTGGGACCTCGGCCGGCTGACGCCGCTGGTCAAGCGCCGCGCCCTGGGCGTGCTCGACAACGAGATTGGCTTGGCCGAATGGAAAGCGACGACGCCCCGTGCACTGGCGGCCCGCCGTCAGGTGTATCAAGCCATCCGCCGCAAGCTCGAGGCTCGCCAGCCCGCACCGAAGCACGTACCCCAACGAAAACGACTCACCACGCCATTCCGAGCGGGCGACCTGATTCGCTATGAAACACTTCATGGAAAGATGCTCTACCTGCGAGTGCTTTGCATCGCAGCAGATCTCGGCGGGAAGTATGCCGTTTGCGACATCTGCAAATGGAAGGCGAAGACTCCGCCGCCCCGCGAGCTCGCCGGGAAGTTGCCGCGCCAACGTCCGCTGCAACGTTCCTCAACAGCGTTGAGGCGGGGGGAGGGTGTGATGTGGCTCTACGGCAACCCACCAAAGTACCCACCGGCTTCTCGCACCACGCTCATCGCCCGCAAGTTGGATCTCACAGTTGCCCTCGACAGCGGACCCGGTGGATCACTTTTTGGCGGCTGGGCCAAGCTGGACGAATATCTACGAGCCGAATTCGGAATCGAGTAGGGCAAACCCGGCGGGTGGCACCGGTTGAGTCGTGCCACCGGATGCGGCTCTGAGCATCCGGTGCCGCTTGACGTGCGCCCGGCGCTGGGAAATTCCAAAGAAGATCGGGTGGTGCAGTCGTCGAGCTTGGCTACATTGGGGGACGCATGTCAGAAGGCAGACAGTATCGCTGCGAAGTGGAATCCACGAAAGACTCGATCGTTATGCGAGTTAGACGTCGTGGTATCCGGGTCATCGGCTCTACTTGGGATGAGGCGTACGAGAGCCTCATCAGCGAGATAATAGAGAAGACTGGCGACGGCGAACCCCAGGTAGCGTTCGCTGGTCCGTTTCCAACGCAGGCCGCGGATCGTCCATATCTGGCAGCCAGATGGACATGCATCTATCCTCGCGGCCAATGCATTCTTCGGTGGATGACCAACAAGTTGTTCTCGCACGGCTCTTGTGATCTCTGTGGGAGCCCAAATGGCAAGCGCAATCGGGTGGCACTAGAGGGAGTGCCCGGAAGTAGTGGCGACTTCTGCAACGCGTGGTTCGTGTGGGACGAGGAGGAACGGACGAACCGAGTCCAGCATGGGTTTGGTCCTGTCTTGGTCTCTGAGCGATTTCTCGACATCATGAACGATGACGAACGCTCCGAGTGCGATTGGCTGCCAATCCAGCCATCCAAGAGAAGCCGCATGCGATATTTCGAGTGCATCCCGCGACGTATTTTGCGCCCAGTCGGCCATCAACTGTGGGAAGCCAAGTGTATTAAGTGCGATCAATGCGGGCACATCGATCTTCGGACTTCCCCAACTGGCCGGCTAAATGACTTTTCAAAGTGTCGTATCACAGAGTGGTTTTCTAAGGACGACCTGCAGAGAGCCAATCACCGGCCACTCATTGCAGTTGGTGACCCGGGGGATTACATGCTCGTCTGGCCGCTCGAGCGCGCAACGCAGCTGGCCAAAGCCGGTCACTCCGTCGGCTTTTCGCTCGGACCTTTCGGCGTAATACCACGATCGCAAATACTCCGTAGCCCTAAACCAGTTTTTTTCTCAATGGCACACCCGAGCGAATACCGTGATTATCGACGTAAGACTTCCTGATGATTCCGAACCACTATTTCGGCTCGGGCAGGTAGCACCAGATGAGTCGTGCCACCGGATGCTGCTCTGAGCATCCGGTGCCTCCGGACTTGCGTCACCGAACACCGGATGTGCCGAGCCACATCCGCTGCCACATTCGGTCGGTCTTGGCCTTTCTAGGGATGGAGGTGCCGGAGGAAAGGCCTCCCTTCCGCGGCCGATCACACGGACTTGCGAACGACTTCATTACTTCACCCCTCCTCTCTACCCTCCCCCATGGCCGCCCTCCACCACATCGCCATCATCTGCTCAAACTACCCCACCTCCAAACACTTCTACACCCAAGTCCTCGCCCTCCCCATCCTCGCCGAGCACCACCGCCCCGCCCGCAACTCCTACAAGCTCGACCTCGCCATCGGCGACCCCACCAACCCCGCCACCCCCCAGCTCGAACTCTTCTCCTTCCCCAATCCCCCGCCCCGCCCCACCAACCCCGAAGCCCGCGGCCTGCGCCACCTCGCCTTCGCCGTCACCCACCTCGACACCGAACTCGCCCGCCTCGCCACCCACGGCATCACCGCCGAACCCATCCGCACCGACGAATACACCGGCCGCCGCTTCACCTTCATCCGCGACCCCGACGACTTACCCATCGAGTTGTATGAGGCGACCGCGACATGATACATTCTAACAATGCGCGAAGATTGGCAGTCTCCTGATACCCCCGACCAGACGCCAACTCATCTCCGCGCGTATAGCGAT
>JBAZUW010000267.1:0-4808 GCA_041661205.1 Phycisphaerales bacterium | reverse complement strand
TCGCTCCGCTCATCCCGGGCGTGCGGGACGAACCGAAGTAAGATTGGCCCATGCTGAGCTTCATCATTCCCGCCCGCAGCCTGCGAGATGTGACCACCGAGTGCTTGATCTCCCTCAACTCGGCGGTGCACCTCTTGGGGCTCATGCCGCAGGTCGAGTACATCCTGCTTGATGACCAATCGGACCCGCGCGAAGGCATCAGCGAGATGTTCACGCACTTCCGGGCCAGCAGCCAGTGCCCGGTGCATGTCGCGCGTTTCAAGCAGTGGCAGCACTACACCGGCGTCTTTGCCTACGGCCTCTCGCGGGCGAAGGGCGACTGCGTGTTTTTCATTTCCAACGACATGTACGTCACACCGGCGTGGCTGCGGACGGTGCTGGGGGTGGCCGCGATCGACAATCGTATCGGCATTGTCCGCGGCACCGCCGAGATCGTCGACAGCTTTCCGCAGCACGAGGTGAAGCCCCCGTTCGAAGACCGCGGGCCGGATGACATCCTGGCGTTTTCAGACTACATGTCGCGGGCGAAGGGGCTGGAGCACACCGACGACACGATCCTCTCCGGCGACGCGGTGCTCATCAAGCGCAGCGTGATCGATGCGGTGGGTGTGATGGATCGGCGCTTCTTCGGGTACTTTGGCGACCCGGACTATGGCCTGCGGGTGCGGCGCGCGGGCTTCCGCATGGTGTGCGCCAAGGGGGCGTGGCTGAAGCACTACGGGCAGGGGCACATCAAGGCGGAGATTCAGAAGGGATCGAAGCTTGATGAGGCCAACGCGCGGCGGCGCCAGCTGGTGCTCGCGGCGTGGGCGAAGTTCCGCGAGAAGTGGGACAAGAGTTTGGCGGAGGTGTTTTTGAATACGGATCAGATTGATTGGAACAAGCTGATGGCGCTGCCGAAGAGCCGCGAGCTGGATTATGTGGCACCGATTCCGCATGAACCGGGGGTGGTGGAGGTTTTGTAGTGTTACGAGCCCGAAGCGCCAGCGAGGGTCACGCCAAGTTCGGATGTCGCGGCGACCCTCGCTGGCGCTTCGGGCTCGTGAGGTCACCCGTGCACGAGCGCGATGGCGAGTTTCGCCGCGTTGTCGAGGGCGGCGGTATTCAGCGAGGTGGCGAGCCCTGCGCTGGTCGCGGCGGCCGCGAGGGTGTGGAGTGAGACGTTGCCCGGCGCGCGGTGGCCGGGCGTGCTGGCATAGGGGCAACCACCAAGGCCGCCCACCGCGCCATCGAAGCTTCGCACGCCGAGATTCATGGCGAGGGCCGCACACTCTCCGGCGCGGCCGAAGGTGTCGTGGAGGTGGAGCGTGAGCAATCGCGAGGCTTGCAAGCCGCCGTGCAGCTCCGGGCACGCAGCGAAGGTGGCGTCGAGCAGGGCGCGTGTCGTGTCGGGTGTGGCGGACCCGATGGTGTCGCCCAGGTCGATCTCGTCAACGCCCATGTCGAGCAAGCGGCGGCTCACGCTTGTGACCGCTTCGGGCGCGATGGGTCCTTCGAAGGGGCAGGCGATGACGCAGGAGACATAGCCGCGAACCGCGAGATTGTGCTGCTTGGCGAGGGCGATGACGGGCACGAAGCGTTGCAGGGATTCGGCGATGGATGCGTTGATGTTCTTTTTGGAGAAGGTTTCGCTGGCCGCGGCGAAGACGGCGACTTTGCCGATGAGCGCCCGCCCGGCCCGGGCGTTGACTTCGAGGGCGGCGAGCATTCCCTTTTCGTTGGGAACGAGGGCGGAGAGCAGGGGGAGGGGATCGGGGTGGGCCGCGAGGAGGGCGAAGAGCTCGGGCGCGTCGCCCAACTGCGGCACCCACTGCTTGCTGACGAAGCTGGAGACTTCGATCTCGTCAACGCCGCTGGCGGCGACGGCTTGGACGAGGCGGAGTTTGTCGACCGTGGCGATGGCGCGGGGCTCGTTTTGGAGACCATCGCGGGGGGAGACGTCGGTGATGCGGAGGTGGGTGGGCATGGCGGTGTCTTAGAGCATTGAAGTCTTTTAGGCTGCTGGTGGCGCAGGCGTCCCCCCGGCCCCTGAATCTAAGAATACAACCTCATGCAAGTTTGCCTGCGGCGCAATGCGGGCAGGCGGGACGCCTGTCCCACCAGCAGCCGTGGACCTGCACAAGCTACTTCCCACACCACGCCCGCCACATGGCGCGGAGGCACGCCTCGAAATCTCGCGCGAATCGCGTGCCGTCGACCAGGGGCGAGGCCTCGACCCGGGGCCGCAGGGTGTGGTGATAGGTTGCGAGGCGAGCCGAGTCGTTAGCCAACGCGGCGGCGAGGCGCACGTAGTCGTCCGCGTCCTTGGCGATGAGTTCCGGCACGCCGACGGTGTTGAGCAGCGAGACACCCACGCGCGAGCGGTGTGTGTCGCCGGCCAGGGCGATGACGGGCACGCCCATCCAGAGTGCCTCGCAGGTGGTGGTGGTGCCGTTGTAGGGGAAGGGATCCAGGGAAATGTCCATGCGCCGGTACATCGGGAAGTGCCCGCCGGGCTTTTTCACCCAGTCGGCGGTGATGATGCGTGAGGGGTCGACGCCGTGCTTCTCGAACTTGGAGATAAACGCCGGGCCGACTTCTTCGCTGGCGATCTGCACCTTGATGAGCAGGCGGCTGCCGGGGACTTCTTTGAGCACTCTTGCCCAGGTGTCGATCGCGCGGGCACCCACTTTCATGGGCCGGTTGAACGAGCCGAAGGTGATGACGCCGCCCTTGACGCTCGGCGGCTCGAAGTCGGCCTGCGGGGCCATCTCTCGCCAGGGGCGATAGCACAGGAAGCACGACGACATGCGGGCCAGCGTTTCAGTGCAGTGGGCTTCGCTGCCCGGCGGGTCGGTCCAGGCGTCGATGATGCGATAGTCGATGGAGGGCACGCCGGTGGTGTTGGGGTAGCCGAGGTAGGTGGCCTGCACCGGGGCGCAGCGGGGTTCCATGGCGCGAAGCGCGTCGCGGTCGGTCCAGCCGCCGCAGTCGATGAGGATGTCGATTTTGTCCTGCATCACGCGAGTGGCGAGCTCGTCGCTGTTGCACATTGAGACGTCGCGCAACTGGCCGAGCGTCTTGAACTTCGCGCTGAACTCGTCGTCCTTGGCTTTGCGAGAGTAAAGGAAGACCTCGAGGCGGGCGGGGTCGAGGCTCCGCAGGGGGGTCTCGAGAAAGAACGCGCAGGCGTGGAAGTTGAAGTCGCTCGAGAGGAAGCCGACGCGCAGGCGGCGCTCAGGGTCTTTGGTGTTGGCAAAGGTTGCGGGGCGGCGCGTGGCGTGCTGGGCGATGAGGGTTCCCAAACGCGCGTGGTCGGCCTTGTGGGCGATGGGGTCGACATCGTCAGGGAAGTTCTGGTTGTAGGCGAGGAACTCGAGAAGTCCGGGGTTGTCGGGGATGTGCGTGAGGCCGCGTCGGGCGGCGATGAGTGCTTCGTCCATGCGACCGATAAGGCCGAGCGCGGTGCCCAGGCGGTGGTAGGTGTCGGGGTCGGTGGGGGCGGCGGTGATGGCCTGCTCGAAGGCGGACATGGCGCCGGGATAGTCGCCCCGGCTGAGGAGGCACTTCGCCAGGCCGTCCAAGGCGAGCGCGTTGGTCGGCTGCTGCTTGGCCACGGCGCCGAAGGCCTTGGCGCCGTCCTTGTACTTGCGGGTCATGAGGGAGACATTGCCGAGCATGAACTGGATTTCGGGATCTAAAGGCGCCAAGGCGGCGGCCCGGGAGATGTAGACGAAGGCCTGGTCGTCTTCCTCCAGCGCGCCGTGCACCATGGCGAGGAGCTTGTTTGCCTGGGCGTCGCCGGGGGCACGCTGCAGGTGGCGGCGCAGGGTGTCCTTGGCTGCGGCGGGGTTGCCAGCCTCAAAGAGCTTGATCGCGGCGTCAATTGTCGCGGCTGATCTGGACAAACCCGCCTCCTTCGCGTGAAACCCGCCGGGCCTGCCGGCCAAGAATGCCAAGGGGCAATATACACCGCCCGCTCGCGTTGACCCTTGGGCCGCGTTTCGGAGGATTGATCATGCGTCTATCGGCTTTCAATCAGGCCCGGGTCGGAGTTCTCGGTGTTGTGCTGTGCGCCGGGGCGGCGTTGGGGCAGATGTCTGCGGGGTTGCCGGCCTCGCGGCCTGCATCGCAGCCCGCCGGGCCGGCTGATAAGAGCAGTGAAGCGGCGACGCCCACGTCTCCGCTGGCGGGCCCCACCGTCGCGGAAGCCCCACGTCGGGCGGGCATCGTGGCTCGCGATTTTGATGGGAAGGTGATACTCCCGGAGATTCCGCCCGAGGAAGCCGCGTTCAATGCGCTTGGGCTCGACAGCGAGAGCGCGACGCCGGAGCAGAAGGCGGCCGCGGCCAAGGTGCAGGAGATTCTGACCAAGCGCCATCGCATCCTCGATGACTTTGTAGTTGAGCACCTGGCCTTGCTGGTACAGCTTCAGACGGTGAAGGGCACAGGCAACAAGCTCGATCAGCTGGGGCTTTTTCAGGAGGGGTATGCGGCGCTCGCCCCGCTGCGGGAGGGGGGCACGCTGCAGGAGCAGATCCGCAAGGCACTGCCGGAGACGGATGCCGCGACGTTTGATCAGTATCTGGCGGACTTTTGGAAAGCCGTGGAAGGTGATCGCGGCAACATGACCAACGACGATGGCACCACTCCGGGGCGATTTGGCGCGAGGGTGCAAACCAAGCTCAAGTCGCTCGGCGGCGAGATCAAAGCGTCGTACGAGCGCGTGCAGTATTCCGGCGAGCTGATCTATCGCCGCCTGACCGAGGGGTTGAAGCTGACGCCCAAGCAGCAGGGGACGCTGCGCGAAGTGGCCGCGGACTTCATGA
>JBAZUW010000266.1:0-4852 GCA_041661205.1 Phycisphaerales bacterium | reverse complement strand
CTTGCTGCTCTCACTCATTTGCCATCCCCCTCCGCCCCAGGCCCCTGCCTCATCCACAGCCACACGACCCACTTCCCGTCGCCCACGTACTCGATGAGCGCGCCGCACTTGTCGCACTTCGCCCGGGACTGCAGCCCCTGTCCCACGGGCGGCGCCTTGGGCTCGCCGGTGTACCGGTCCCGCGGATGCAGCGGCTTGCCGCACGCCGGGCACCGGCCGAAGATCGGCGGCGCTTCGCCATCGCTGGTGTTCGCCTCCGGCACGCCGGTGTCGGGCGTGATCGTCACCGCACCGCGCTCAAGCGTCTCGGTTGCCATGCGCCTCTCCGGCCCTAGCCCAACCTGCGCACCGCAAGCCTCAGCAGGCGCAGGGCGTGGTACATCTTGCAGTCTGGGTGGTGGTTGGTCGATTCCCGCCCGCACTCCAGGCAATCGCCCATCTCTGGGTCAATCTCGAGATCGAGCAGAAGCTCCAGTGCGAGGACGGCCGCCCGGTCAGGAACCATCGCGGCGGCGGCAGCCATTCGCCCCATGTCCAGTTCCGTAGCTACCGGGTGCACGTCGCGAACGTAGTCCTCCATATCCGCAGCATAGCGGATCACATCCATCTCTGTAACCGAAACGCACAATGTACCCCTCCTGTTTGACTGCCTGCCCCGGAACAGGACTTGTACCGTCGAATTACCAGGCGGCTCGCCCACCTGTGTCATGGTGGGGTTCGTGCTCGGAGACCACCCGAGAGCGCCGCCCTGAGCCATCCTCATGGAGGCTAGACCGGGGCATTTCTCATTTGACTGCGTGGCCGCGACGGGACCGTAGCACCGGACGCCATCTGGTACGTGCGCAACGCCCAGTATGGGGTCCTGCCAGCTTCTCGGTATCTCCTGGCAGCTCAAGCGGTGCTCCCCGTCTGCTTCCGGGTTGGGAGGCGGGTGGCAAACCAGCCTCTCGCCATCCGTCGCGGCCACATCCTCAAATCATGGGCGTAGTTGGCCCGAAGACTGTTGGGGCCATGCGTCATTTCGCATGGTCGGCTCAACGTTGCCAGGACTCCCGCGGGTCCACCCCAAAGAGCACCTGCCGGCTGGATTACCCCGCCATCTCTCAGACGGGAGCCGCATAAGCCACCAGAAACGCACGCAGCGCGGGTCGAAACAGACGGAGCGCTTGCCGAAGCGTGGGTCTCCGTCCGGGTGCTATGACGCCCCATCGGCATGGGCGGCAGGTGCTACTACATGTACGCGCGCGCCCGCGTTTTGGATCGGTGGCGCGATCTCCTGCCTGACGCGCATGAGTATCCTGCCGAGATGGTTCTCCCCCGTCCCGCGACAGACACCCCAATATCTATCGCCCCACTCATTGCCCTCGATCAGCGCGTCCCGGCCGGTAGCGAGTAGCCGACGCCCCAACTCGGGATCGCGGAACTTCTGGCGGACCAGACTGTACATGACCTCCAGCTTGGACGACTCCCAGTCTGGCCGGATCGGCACGTGTCGCCCCATGCGCTTAGCTTGCCCGGGCGTAGGGCACGCCTGGATCTGTCTCCGTGCCCCAACATCGGCGGTCTTGGCCGCCTGGTACGCATGCTCCACGGTCGGATACATCACCCCGTCAAGCTGCACGGGAGAAAGCCAGAAGTTCGACAGGAATCGGTACTCGCCAGCGAACTGAAGGATATCCACAGTGTCTACTCCTACATGTCCGCGAGGTCCGCTTCGAAGTCGCCGTCCCAGCGGAACGAGTCGTCGCCAAGCGCCATGTCGGTGATCACCCACGGGCGTGTCACATCGAGGGTGTGCAGCACGTCGACGGACCAGTAGCCGGGGAAGGCGTCCATGATCGGGTCGAGTAAGCTCAGGATGATATCGGGTTCGAGCCCGGAGACCATGCTCGCGGCGCGCAGACGCTCCGCCCACTGGTCGGAGTCCGGTTGTCGAATCGACGACGGTGGCCAGTACGGAACGATCGCGTCGAGCGCGCCGTCGCGGATGAAGCATCGGAACTCGCGCGTGATCGGCATGTGGCCGTAGAACGCGTGGAAGAGCGGATCGACCGGCAGCATCTCGCGCACCGCCCAGACGTCGACGGGCGGGCCTATGAGCGCAGCCATCTCGCCGTACTCGATGATGCAGCGGATGTGCGATAGGATGTCCTCGCCATCGGCCAGGTAGCATGTGCGCTCCCAATCATGCTTGCCCGACGTGTGGCCCGTGCGCAGGAACGCCGGGTAGCCGCCCACCTCCGGCACGGCCTCCGCGACCTCGCGCGCCACCCAGGACGCCGCACGCGACGGCATGCCATCGATCACCGCGTAGATGTCGTCCAACTCCTCCGGCACCCGCAGGATGCGCGTCTTCGGCACCGGCACGCCGAGCGCCTCCAGCTTCGGGAACCAGTACGAGATGCAGTTCTGGTCTACTTCACCCATCGATCTTCCCCCCCCCTCCTACCACAGGTCCTCGCTGAACAGGTTCGGTGGCCACCGAAGCGCCTCCACCTGCCCCGACGCCAGCGCGATCTCCGCCCCATCCTTCCGATCCACGAACCGCCCGGTGCTCGTGACGAACCCCTGCACATCGTCGATCCCCATCGCGCCCGTCGCACGGTGGATCAGCGCGATCACGTCATGGTGGCGGGCCGGCCGCGGCAGCGACCACACCCTGCCACCCCACCGGATCGCCGCGCGCTCGATCGTCACACCGTGCACCCGTGCTCGCGCAGGTGCCGCGCCAGGCTCTGCACCGCGAGCGGCAACGTGTCCGCGTAGACGCGCCAGCGCGGCGCCACGTCGACCGTGCCGACCCACTGGTACCCGCCGCCGAAGCGCTCGGTGGTGAGCGTGAACCCCACCGGCGGCATGTGCCACTGCAGGAAGTACAGGTCGCGCTCCAGGTCCGTCTGCTCGCTCACTCCGGGAGCTCCAGCGTCACCATCTGAGGCGGCGCGGGCAACGGCCGGCAGAAGAGTATCTTTCCGGGGCAATCGTGCTCGAACACCGACCCGATCACCGTGAGGTTCGGGTTGATCCTGGCCGTGTGGATGTTCGACCCCAGCATCGGCTCCGACAGCCACACGAGGCATGCCCCAACGGCCGTCCAGGCCGCACGCGGCGTCCAGCCGTCTTGCACGAGGGACGCACAACCGACCTCCCGATCGGGGAACGCAGCGCGCACCCTCCGCTTCGCATGCGAGGGGTTCTCAGCCTCCACGACGACCTTGTCCCAGCCCATCCAGACAGCGAACCGCATCACGCCCCCTCCCTCTCCTTCTTCCTTTGCTCGCGCAGCCACAGCAGGTACAGCACCAGCGGCAACAGCGACGTGCGGTCGATTGCCGCCCCCTGCATCGCCGCGGCCCGAAGCGCCTGCGCGGCCTTGCCCGTGTCCTTGGTACGCGCCCCGTACCGGAGGAACGTCTCCGCCACCCGCACCTCCGTCGCGTTGAAGTATGACCCGTGGTACCACCAATCCAACGCTCGCTCCACGTTCGCGACCCCCGCCTCGCCGATCGGCACCAGCGCGCCCGTCTCCGGCAGCACGGGCCACTCGCGTTCCCGCGGCGCGGGAGTGGCGGGCTTCGCCTGCGGCTTCTTCTCCGGCAGCAGGCCGGGCGAGCCATAGCCATCGGTTAGCCAGCACTTGCAGTTGTAGCCGCGGCACTCCAGCGCGCCCGACTGAGGCAGGTGCCCATGCGCCAGCACCTCCTTGCGGAACGCCTCGACGGTGTACGGTCCATGCTGATCGTAGGTCCAGCAGTGTGAGCAGTGATCCTGGGTGTCGCCCCAGTGCCACGTGATCCTGCGCCCCGGCGACGTGTCCGCCAGCACCCAGCCCAGCCAGAACAACTCACGCGCGGCGCCACGGTAGTAGTCCATGCGCACCGCGTAGTCGAGCTTCCCGCCGCCCTCGCGCATGTCGGTGAGGAACCGCCGCAGCCACTTGAACTCGTCGAGGCGCACCTTGCGTATAGCCGCGGCATCTTGCGCCGTCGCGCCGAAGAGGTTGCCGGCAGCACGCTTGCCGAGGAGGAACGCGCGCTCGTACACGTCGCGGATCGCCGCCTGCATCTGGTGCGCGACGCTGGAGAGCGGCATCGGCGTGAACTTGAGGTCGGTGAGGTGCAGGAGCGCCGCGTTCTGCTCGTAGACGCCGCGGAGGAACTGCAGGTTGGTGCCGAAGGTGTCGAGAAGCGCGCCCATGTCCGCCTGCGCCTGCGTGGCCTGTACGCGCAGCGTGGCGCCATCGACGAACTGTCCGCCCTTGAACCGCCCGACCCCGCCCTTCGGCGCCCGCCTACGCATCGGACGGCTCCGCCTGGGGCAGCAGAGACGCCACCGCGAGCACGATGGCACGGCGGTAGTCTGGTGCGTGCTCCAAGGCGATCACCACACCGTCGACGCATATGTCGCAGAGGTAGTCGTCTCCATCCCAGATGACGCCCCACCCACTGATGGGCTTATCCGCCGCGAGCTTAACCAGCAGCCCGAGCGCGGCGGCATCGTCGGCTAGGAAGTCTGGCACGTACCCCTCGAACCCACCATTGACGACATAGACTACGGGGCGGTCGCTGAGTGCGACATCTACATTGCCCCTCCCAAACCACACGCCCTCAGCGACCCGCGCGATCAGGCGCAGGTCATCCTGCGAGTACTCAGCCATCCCGCTTCCCCTCCAGCGCACGGATGCGCTCGCCAACCGCCGCCCGCGTGTCGCGCAAGCGCCGTAGCTTCGCCGCCCCAGCCTCCGCGGCTTCGAGGGCGTCGTCAACGCGATCATGCTTCTCACACAGGGCCTGCCGCTGTGCCGGCTCCTCGGCCTCCAGCGACGTGGAGAGCGCCCGCAGCGCCGCCAGTT
>JBAZUW010000265.1:0-4873 GCA_041661205.1 Phycisphaerales bacterium | reverse complement strand
GAGCGGCGGGGAGGTTTTTCGCGTTCGCACTGACCTCGCGGCGAGGTCAGTGGCACGGTTTTGGCATCGTTCTACTTTTTGGGGCGAGGTTTGGCGGCTGGGGCTTTGTTTGGGGTTTTCTTTGCGGTTTTCTTCGCCATTTTCTTCGCAGGGCTTTTTTTGGCCGGTTTGGTCGTCTCGGTGGCGGTGTCGCCTTTGGCTTTGGCGAGCACGGCCGCCACGTGTCCGGTGACGCTTACTTTGTCCCAGCGATGTTCGACGACGCCCTTCGCATCAACCAGATAGGTGGTGCGCACCACGCCCATGTACTTGCGTCCGTACATGCTCTTTTCCTGCCATACGCCGAAGTCGTGGCAGATGCGGGGCGTGCCCGCGGCATCGCGCGTGTCTACGAGAATCGGGAAGCCAAGTTTGTGCTTGGCGGCGAACTTCTGGTGGTCCTTTTCGGTATCGGGGCTGACGCCGAAAACCTTGACGCCGGCCGCGGCGAAGGGCTTGGTGGCGTCGCTGAACTCGCAGGCTTGCGTGGTGCAGTCCTTCGAATCGTCCTTGGGATAAAAAAACAAGACGAAGCGCGAGCCCGAGAGTGCGTCGCGGCTTACTGGTGCGCCGGTGTGGTCGGTGCTCTTGAAGTCCGGGATGGCCTGGCCGATGTCGATGAGGGGCATGCGTGAGTTCCTTTGGTTGAGGCCGATGGGTACGCAAGCTCTTCGAGGCAGGTGCAAAAACGGATGACGCCGGACCTTCGGGTTCGAAGGTCCGGGTCGGTGGTGCAGGGTGCTGGCTCGATGTTGATCTCACCCGAGCCGCAGGTTCAGGCCCGGCGACGACGGGTTGCGAGCAGGCCGGCGATGCCGAGGGCCCCGAGCGAAGCGGGCGCGGGGACGGTCGGGTTGCCGAAGCTGAGGTCATCGAGCAGGGCCGCCTGCTTGACGATGACGACGCGGGCGATGGGCGTGGATGAAGTCAGCCCGATGTAGCCGTAGTCGGCGATGGTGTTGCCACTGACAAGGGTGCCGCGAATGAACTGGGTGCCCCAGGCGAGGGTTTGGATGACGCCGCCGTCGGCGTCGTACGCCGTGACGGTGGGTCCGACGGCGTCGACGCGTGAGTTGTTGACGACGAAGAGGCCGAATGCACGCACCGTGCCGCTGAAGTTGAAATCGACGGTGGAGGCGTAGGAACTTGGGATGCCGATGGAGCCCGAGCCGAGCGCGGCCTGCGCGCCGTCGAAGGCCGCGTTGCCGTCGTTCACCCAGCGGATCGGGGCATTGAAGGTCACGCCCCGCGCCGCGTAGGCGTTGACGGGCATGACGAGGCTTTGCCCCTGGATGAGGCTGATGGGGTTGCCGCCGCCATCGGTCTCGAAGTTGATCGTGGTGTGCGGGATGTCCGCGAAGTAGGTCGGCGACGTGATGATGCCGCCCTGAGCGATGCCCGCCGGAGCGAGCAATAGACAACCAACACGGGCATACAGCCCGAGCGAACGACGAGTCTGCGACATGTGTGCTCCCTTCCCGAGTCTTTGGACGTTCCTGTCCCGCCGACACCGGGCATGCTCCACACATCGTTACGCACGAGGTGGCGGCATGGATCCGAAATCAGCTTCACCCACAACATGCAGCATGGGCTCAGGAGGGCAAGGAAAGTGGGAGAAATTGCGTGAAAACGGCTCGGGTGGAGGCCGCACAGGCGGAATGGCAGGATGCCCGCGGCGTCCGATAGCGGCGTGGGGCTGACAAGTAGGCCACATGTGCCACCGAGGAGTGCTCTGAGTCCTCGGTGCGGCGCGACGGGGGTATGTTGAAGTTCGGCACCGAGGAGGCCCTGAGCGGCTTCCTCGGCGGCGCGTCGGCGCGGCTTGCCGCGACGGGGGCTTTAACCGTTAGGGCTTCGCGCTCGCGAACCGTTCGCGGGTGAGGCCGAGAAACTGCAGTGGCGCGTTGCAGAGCACGTCGGCGATTCCGATGGGGCCGAGTTCCTTGGCGATCGAGGTGACCAGAGCGCCAGGGCGCTCTTCGCCCAGCGGGAAGGGGTAGTCGCTGCCGAGGGCCACGCGGGCGGAGCCGAAGAGTTCGACGAGTTCGCGCAGCGTGGCGGCATCGTGTACGAGAGAATCGACGAAGACTCGTGCGGGCGTGGTTCCCTGGCGGAGGTACTGGCGGGGGTCGGATGCTCCGGCGGGGAAGAGGTCGGGTCGGCACGCGAGGCCGTGCGACAAACGCCCGATGGTGCCGGGGAAGCTGCCGCCCCCGTGGGCGAAGCAGAGGCGGAGCGAAGGGAGGCGGTCGAGCATGCCGCTGAAGATCACGCTGGACATGGCGATGGTGGTTTCGGTGGGCATGCCCACGAGCCACGGCATCCAGTAGCGCTGCATGCGATCCACGTACGACCCGTGGGGCCCTTTGCCGAACTGCACCATGTCCCACGGGTGGACGAAGACGCACGCGCCGAGTTTGGCCGCGTGGGCGAGGACGCGCTCGACCTCGGGCTCGTCGAGGTTGGCGCCGTTGACGTTGGTGCCGATCTCGACACCCGGCAGGCCGAGTTGCTTCACGCAGCGATCAAGCTCGGCGCAGGCCATGTCGGGGTCCTGCATCGGCAGTGTGCCAAGGCCCACGAAGCGGGACGGCGCGGCACGGCAGGTTTCGGCGAGATGGTCGTTCACCACGCGAGCGAGGTCCCTCGCGTCGGCGGCTTTCGCCCAATAGCTGAACATGACCGGCACGGTGCTGAGGGCCTGCACGCGGATGCCGAGGGTGTCCATCTCGCGCTGGCGCACGGCGGGGTCCCAGCAGTTGGACTTGATCTCGCGAAAGGCGGTGTAGCCCCCACCGGGCTCGGTGCGGATCATCTTGCCGCAGCCGGGTTCGAGGTGCGCGAGCTCGATCCACCCCGCGTAGCCGGAGCGGTTGGTCCAGCTTGGCCAGCGCTCGGGGAGGATGTGGGTGTGCAGATCGATCGCCGGGAAGCCGGAGGGGAGGAGGCTGGCGGGGGTGATCGCTGATTTGGTGGTGGCGTCAGTCATGGGGAATGCTGCGTTCTCGCGTCAAGAGCGTAGTAAAGGCGCCACCACCTGACGCCGGAGGTGAGCCACGCGAACCTCCGGGTGAGGCTGTGGTTGCTGGCACCGTTTCGACCCGGACCTTCGCTTCGTTCAGGTCCGGCGTCAAGTGGCGAGCGACTGCACAAAGGTCGGGCCAGCTCAGTCTTTGGCGTTTTTTCGGCCGGCCTGCTTCTTGGCCGTCTTTCGTGCCGGCTTGCCCGCTGCGTGCACGGTCTTGCCCTTGAGCGCGATGGCCCCGGCACGCTGGATGATGGTGCCACAGTGCTTGCAGGTGCGGCGTTTCTCCGGCCCACCCCAGAAGTCTTCCATGATGACCGCGAGGTCTTCGTCGATTTTCTTGAGTTGCCAGCGGGCTTCGTGTACGAGTTCATCGCACTTTGGGCAATACCAGCGCAGGCCGTCGAGCTGGCCTTTGGGCCGGGGGAACTCGATGATGAGGCCGATGGTGCCCGCCGGGCGCTGCGGACGGTGCGGCACCCAGCGATCCAGCATGAACAACTCGCCTTCCTTCACCAAAACATCGTGCGGCTTGGAGCCATCCAGCGGGCGGATGCGCACGGCGATGTCGCCCTTGAGCTGCAGGAAGAGCTCTTCGGTGGGGTTCACGTGGTAGTCGTTGCGGGTGTTGGGCCCCCCACTGACGAAGACGATGACGTCGGTCGCGCCCACGAAGAGCTGCTTGTTGCTGACCGGGGGCTTCAAGTGTGCCTTGTTGGCCTTGATCCAGCGGTCAAGGTGGAGGAGGGGGAAGGTGAGGCCGCGGGGTGCGGCACTGGCGCGGGTGGAGTTGGTTCGCTTGGCCATGACTTAGAGGATACCGAAGCGGCGCGAGGCCGGGGGCGGGCGAGTGACGGTGTTTGCGCGCCGAATTGAGGTGATGCGCGCCCGGCTGTAACCCCGGGGGCTGCGCGACGTCTAACGGGGTTGAGCCGCGCTGCGTCGCGGTCCACAGGAGTGGCTTGTGCGGGTACACATCATCAATGAACACCCGGATTGGATTGTGCCGCTGGGCCGGGCGCTGGATCAGGCCGGGGTGCCGTGGGCCGAGTGGTACACCGACGCGGGGACGCTGGATCTGGACCAGGAGCCACCCGAAGGCATCTGGTTTAACCGCATGAGCGCCAGCTCGCACACGCGCGGGCATATGCATGCGGTGACGCACGCGCGGGAGCTGGTGGGGTGGCTGGAGTCGCACGGGCGGCGGGTGCTGAATGGCACGCGGGCGCTCACGCTGGAAATGTCGAAGGTGCAGCAGCACGCGGCGTTGAATGCGTCCGGGGTGGCGACGCCCCGCACCACCGCGGTGATCGGTGGGGCCAAGGAGATACTGGCGGCAGCGCGAGAGGCGACGAAGACGATTGGCACGCCGTTCATTTTGAAGCCCAACCGGGGCGGCAAGGGGCTGGGCGTGCGCCTGGTGTCGGACCTCTCGCAGCTTGAGGCATATTTGGCGAGCGCCGACCTGAGCGAATCGCCCGACGGGGTGTGGCTGATTCAGGAGTACATCAGGGCGGCTGAACCGTGCATCACCCGCTGCGAGTTTGTCGGGGGCGGGTTTGTGTACGCGATCCGCTCCAGCACCGCCGAGGGGTTCGAGTTGTGCCCGGCGGACGGGTGCGGCACGTGCAGCACGGCGGGGGCGAAGTTTTCGCTCCGGCAGGGGTTCGATGATCCGATTCTCGAATCGCTGCGAGGGTTTGTCGCGGCCCAGGGGCTGGACGTGTGCGGCATCGAGTTTGTCGAGGACGCACAGGGCAACAAATTTGTGTACGACATCAACGGCACGACCAACTACAACCCTGCCAT
>JBAZUW010000264.1:0-4878 GCA_041661205.1 Phycisphaerales bacterium | reverse complement strand
TCGACAACCCCTATGTGCTCATCTATGAGAAGAAGATCAGCAGCGCCAAGGACATGCTGCCGATTCTGGGCCGCATCGCCGAGCAGAGCGCGAGCCTGCTCATCATCGCCGAGGACATCGATGGCGAGGCCCTCGCCACGCTCGTCGTCAACAAGATTCGCGGCGTGCTGAAGGTCGTCGCGGTGAAGGCCCCGGGCTTTGGCGACCGGCGCAAGGAGATGCTGGGCGACATCGCGACCCTCACCGGCGGCAAGGCCATCATGGAAGAGCTGGGTATCGACCTTGAGAAGGTCGAACTGGCCGACCTGGGCCGCGCCAAGAAGGTGACGATCGACAAGGACAACACCACGATCGTCGAGGGTGCGGGCAAGACCGACGAGATCAAGGGGCGGATTGACATGATCCGCCACCAGATCGAGGCGACCAGCAGCGACTACGACCGCGAGAAGCTGGAAGAACGCCTGGCCAAGCTGGCCGGGGGCGTGGCCCAGATCAACGTCGGTGCGGCTACCGAAGTTGAGATGAAGGAGAAGAAGGCCCGCGTCGAGGACGCGCTGCATGCGTGCCGGGCGGCCGTCGAAGAGGGCATCCTGCCCGGTGGCGGCGTGGCCGTGCTGCGGGCCCGGCGTGCGATGGACAAGCTTCGCAAGAAGTTTGATGGTGATGAGCGGGCGGGCCTGGACATCGTCTACCGCGCCGTCGCGGCCCCGGTCAAGCAGATCGCGGCCAACTGCGGTCTGGATGGCTCGGTCATCGCCAGCAAGGTGGAAGAGAGCAGCGAAACCAACTTTGGTTACAACGCGCTCACCCACGAGTACGGCGACCTCATGAAGATGGGCGTCATCGTGCCGACGAAGGTGGAGCGCGTGGCGCTGCAGAACGCGGCAAGCGTGGCGGGGCTGCTGCTGACCACCGAGGCTGCGATCGTGGAAATCAAGGAAAAGAAGAAGCCGGCGGGTGGGCATGACCACTCGCATGATGATATGGATTATTAAATAGAGCGAGTTCACGCGAGCTCCGAAGCCCACGGGTTTACCCCCGTGGGCTTCTTTGTTATTGTCATGGGTTTGGGGACGCGCCTCGGGCTGCCATCTGGTCGACCAGGCTTATACCCAGCAACCTGCCCATCAAGCGAGGAACTCTGCGCGATGAAGCGACTTCCCCTGGCTCGGAAACTCCAGCGTCTCTCTGACCAGGTTGCGAGCGTGCGACGTTCTGTTGAAATCCATCAACAAGACATGCTCCTGTCATGCGACGTTTGGGCATTGCGGCACACCGTTGGCAACCTCACGTGGGCAGCGGAATATCTCGGGGTGATCGCAAAGCACCTAGAGGGGCGCAAGCTCGATGACGGGCATGGCTACTGGTGCGACAGTGACTTCAAGTACAAGGACGGAACCGACCCATCCCAGCACGCCGGAATCCGCAAGCGAATGCTGAGGCCGGGTGAGTCGATCGAAGATCGGAATCGTGCCGAGTTTGAAGTGGGTGTTTTGAAGGCGACTCCCAAGCCCAAGCAGCGTCGGAAGTTGGCGACTCGAACCACCCGCAAGACCAAACCTCGGAAATGACCGGAATTTGCATTGGTCGCGACCAGTCGAGTGACGTATCAGGGGCGGGTATTGCCCGTCGGCCTCGTGGCGGAGTGACCGGAGGGCGGGAAGAGCACAGGCGGGACGCCCCGAGATTGGAATGATCGGTCGGTGAGGGCCTCGCTGGAGCCGGACCCGTCGGGGACCGCCGGGCTACCCGGGGGCTCGCTTTGGCGTAAGAACTCAGTATGCTGGGGCTGCACCGCAACTGTGGTACTCGGCGAGTGGTCTTTTCTCAGGAGCACGCACATGGCCAAGGCAGTGAACCCGATCAAGGCGATCAAGGGCGGCATTACGCAGGTGAAGAACACCGCGACGGCCGTCAAGATGAACAATCAGAACGTGAAGGCCGGCACCGCCGTGCAGGCGATTGGCAAGGCTCCGCCGACCAAGCAGGTCATGGGGCCGTTGAATGTTGCCAAGGCGTTCGCCGCGGGTGCTAAAGATCCCAAGGGCGCGGCGCTCAGGGCTGGTCAGCTCAAGGCGATGAAGGGCAAGTAGTTTCTGCCTGCTCACGCCCGCTCGGCGCGGCGTTCCGCCCTGGCGTCGCCGGCTAGCTCATGCCCCGCGGAACAACTCGCGGCACCATGTCACGTCGGCTTCGTTCATCGGGGCGTCGGTGGCCGCCCGCAGGTTGCACTTGGCCTGGCGGGCGTTGCGGAAGCCGGGGATGGTTGAGCAGACGTGCGGGTGGGCGAGGACCCAGCGGCTGGCGGCGCTGGAGAGGACCTCGGTTTTGTCGTCACCGGATTTGCTGAAGCGGGTGAGCATCTGCTGGAGCTTGGCGCGCACGCCGCGGAGGGATTCGGGCGTGAAGTCCTTGCGGTTGGTGCGGTAGTCACCCTCGACGAACTTGGGCGGGTTTTCGGGGTCGAACTTGTCGAGGAGGATGCCCTGGTCGACGGGGCCGAAGGCGACGAAGGTGCAGCCGTGCTTTTCCATAAGGGCCTGGCAGCGCGAGCCGGGCTTGATGAAGTCGTCGGCGCGGAGGTTGGCCTTGTTCTGGAGCACGTCGGGCTTGAGGACGGGCACGGCGCGCTCGAAGTCGTCGTCGCTGTAGGCACTTTGGCCGACGCTGCGGACTTTGCCTTCTTTGACGAGGGCGTGCATGACGGCGGCGGCTTCGTGGAGGTAGTCGTGGGGCTGGCCGTCGTATCCGGGGCCTTCGTAGGAGCCGTGGTGGAAGTAGTAGATGTCGATGTAGTCGGTGGCGAGGTTTCGGAGTGACTGCTCGCACTGGTTGCGGATGTGGCGGGGCTCGTAGGCGTAGGGGGCGGTGCCGCGAAAGTGGCCGACCTTGGTGGCGATGACCTGGGTGTCGCGCTTGATGCCGATTTTTTTGAAGCTGGTGGCGAGGCTGCGTTCGGCGCGGCCGTTGCCGTAGATGTCTGCGTTATCCCAGTGGTTGACGCCGGCGTCGAGGCCGACCTTGATGCCTTGCTGGATCTCGTCGTCGTTCACATCGGCCCAGCCGATGGATTGGCCGTTGGAGGTGGACCAGTTGGGGCCGCCCATGGTCCAGCAGCCGAAGCCGATTTCAGAGACCTTGATGGAGGTTCTGCCGATGGGGCGGTATCTCATGGGTTCAGCGTACGCCCTGCGGGGTGGGCCGGGTACGCGGGGCCGCGATACGGCGCGAGGGCGGCGAGGAACGCGCGGTGGAGGTCGGAAGCGAGCTGTCGCTCGGTCGTGGTGAGCTCTTTGGCGAGGCCGGCGAGCGTGCGGGGCGGGGGGCCGGAAAGGCCAAAGCGGGCGGCGAGCATGAGGCCGTCTCCCTGGGCGAGGTGGTCGGCGGCGAGAGCGATGCGCAGGCGCGGGTCGGGCTCGATGAAGCGTTGCCAGGGGTGGAGCGCGAGCGACCAGTCGGGCATCGGGGGGCTGTGGGGCGCGGCAGAACGCGCGGCAGGGGCGAGCTTGGGGAGGCGAGCGCCCACGCGATCGACGGCGAGGCCGACGGCGGCGGCCACACGTGCGCCCTTGGCCGGGTCGATGGCTTCGAGTGCATTGGCGGAGGCGCGGAGTGATTCCAGAATGACGGGGATGACAAAGGCGGGGGGAAGGGTGTCCAGCGGGCGCTCCAGGCGGCCCTCGAGGCTGGAGACGATGGTGCGAAGCTGAGATTGCAGGAGCACGACGCCGAGGCGCGCGGCCCAGCGGAGATCGGTTTCGATCTGGTCGAGCGCTCCGGGCCGGGGCTGGAGGGTGTTGAGGGCGAGGATGGCGTGAAGGGAACGGGCGCGAAGGGTGTGGAAGGCGGCCAACCTGGCGCGCTCTTCGAGGGCGACGGGGGGTTTGGCGAGCCGCGCGAGGGCGATGAACTGGGGGAGGGTGGCGGGTGGGGCCTGGCCGAGGCCGGTGAGGACGACGTGGTCGTCGAGGGCAGGTGTAGAAAGACGCGTGGCGGGTGTTTCGAGGTGGGCGACGATGCTGCGGAGGTGGGTGAGGCGCACCACGGCGATGTCACGGCGCACGACGCTGGGGGAGCGATGGAGCTCGCGGGCGAGTGTCTTGGGAAGGGCACCCCAGCGCGAGGCTCGCCACAGGGCGGGCTGAGAGACTTTGCGGGTGGTGCGGGTGGAGGAAAGGCCTTCGCGAGCGAGGAGGGTGCGGATGGTCTCGGTGGCGCGGCCGAGGCGGGCACCGATGCGGGCGGCGGCGGCCTGGGAAGAGAGGCCCGCCCAGGCGCGGTATCGGGGTGCGGCACGCAGGGCCCAGCGCCGGTCGCGGGGAGAGAGCTTGGAAAATGCGGCGGCCTTGGAGAGGGATTCGCCGTGCGCGGCCTCGAAAGCGTCGGTGGCGGCGGGGCGAAAGGCGAGCTGGGCGCGGCCGGATTCACCGAGCACGCGGCGGGCGACCAGGCCTTGCTTGCGCAGTCGCGTGAGGGTTTGCGGGCTGATGTGCCAGCGGGCGAGCAGGGCGGCGGAGGTCAGGCTGTCGGGGACTTCGCGCTGCTGCAGGGCCACGTGCTCGCAGAGCCGCTCGCTCATGGGGGAGAGGCCGGCGAGCAGGGCGGCGCCGGGGGTGAGCTCGTTGGAGGTCTTGTCGGGGCGGTAGCCGGTGACGCGATGGACGATCCAGTCGTCGGGGTAGACGCCTCCGGGGGAGATGTCGGTGCCCAGGGTTTCGAGGCGGTCGACGACTCGGAGGATCACCTCGCGCGGGGCGAAGCGCAGCTCTTCCTCGAGGCGGGCGAGTGTGGGCACGGGCTGTCGCGGCAGCGGAGGCACAAGACGGGACGATACGGGCCGGGTTGCGGCGCTATTTGGGGCTTGCGGGGGTGGGGTCC
>JBAZUW010000263.1:1870-4895 GCA_041661205.1 Phycisphaerales bacterium | reverse complement strand
CGAGGTGAATCACGCCCTTGGGTTTCATGCGTTCAAAGAGCGAGCGGATGGCGCCGGCGTCGGTGATGTCGCCTGGTGCGAACTCGAACTGTCCGGTGCCGCCTTTGACCTCTCCGAGATTCGCGAGCTTGCTGGCCTTGGGGTAGAAGGGGTCGAAGTTGTCGAGGCCCACGACGGTCTCGCCCCGGGCGAGGAGGGCCTGTGCCAGGTGCGAGCCGATGAACCCGGCGACGCCGGTGATGAGGATGGGGCGGGTGGGCATGCTGGGGAAGGATAGATGAGGTTGGCCCGGACACGGCGGGGGACGCCGTGCCACCCGAGGCGGCTGTTCGCATGAGGCGAAAACACGCAGTACAAAAAACAAGCAGGGCGCTATCGCAAGACAGCGCCCCGCTGGAGGAGAGAGAGATCAAAGGTATGTATAAGCGCTATCGGACTGGCGGTTCCGCAAACTTCCAGGTTGGTTCCTGAAATGATAAAATATTTTTCAGATCGGGTCGTCACCGCGCAAAGTTGTACGGTGTTCTGCGAACCGATTGCGAACTGTTTGTAAGGGCGTGGAGGCGTGGTCCCCCGAATGAGCGGTGGCGTGCGCGGCGTTCGAAATTCGGCATTCGGCATTCGTGACTCGGCATTCGTTGAAGTGGTGCCGAGCTCCAATCGCAGTTCGACGAATGCCGAATGCCGGTGTTCGCAGCCTGGGCTTGCGCCGCGCCAGCCAAAAAAAGATCCGCCCCGGGTGGTCAGCCCGGGGCGGGAAGCGGCGGCGTGGTCGAACGATTGCCGGGGTCGGGCAGTCGTGCGGGCCGCCGTGGGGGTAGACGGCGTGTGAGCGTTACTTGTTGTTGGAAAGGCGCTTGTTGATGCGCTCCAGGGCCTTCTGCTGTTGATCGGCGGGGAGGTCCTTGAGGCGATCGCGCATGCGTTCGGGGATGCGCGGGTCGTCGATGGAGGTGACGGGGCCGCCGTCGCCCAAGCCCTTGCCCTTACCTTTGCCAGCGCCCTTGCCCTTTTCGGCGTATCGCTCGGCGAGGCGTTCCTTCTGCTGCTGTTCCCACTCGCCCTGGATCTTGGCGAGCTCGGTGTTGAAGGCGGGGCGCTGGGCGTCGGTCAGCACGGCGATGAGCTTGGCGTGGAGGTCGGCGGGCTTGGGGGCGCCGTCGCGGATTTCCTGCAGGCGAGCCATCGCGTTTTCGCTGGCGGCCTTGTCGGTCGGGGCGGCCTTGGCGTCGTCCTGCATCATCATGTCTTCGCCGGGGGGCGGGGGAGGCATGTCACCGTCGGGGCCGCCGGGGCCTTCGCGGTCGGGGCCGCCGGGCCCGCGTTTACCACCCTTGCCGCCTTTGCCGCCGGGGCCGCCCTTTTCGCCGGGTCCACCGGGGCCGCCGCGGCGGCCGCCGAGCTCACGCATGAACTGGTCGACCTTCTTGCGATCGTCGCCGGTGAGCTTGGTGCGAAGCTCCTGGACTTCTTGCATGTGGTCCTGGCGATACTTCATCATGGTCTGCTTGAAGTCTTCGTCGAGGACTTCGATGTCGTCGTTCTGGTCGGGGGTGAGGGCGATGGCCTTGTCGGCATCGGGGCCACGAAGGACGTCGAAGGCCTTCATGAACATGGGGTGGGGGAGGGGGCGGTCCTTGGCTTCTTTGCGGTCGGTGCTCTTGCCGCCGGTGAGCTTGCGGGCTTCGCCGGGGACGCTGCCGTCCTTGACGGCGGGGCCGGACAAGGGGGAGTCGGGCGGGGCGGCCTGATCCTGGGCGATGGCCTTGCCGGCCAGCAGGGTGAGCGAGATCGCACAAAGACCGGTGTAACGCAGCAACTGATTCATGGGTCCACTCCTTCGAAAAACTTGACCGGCGTTGGCAAAGGGAGGGATGTGCCTCCCACGAGTTTGGCCGGCGTTATGTCGGCGTGCCGGGGTCGCAGGGTTCAACGCCGGGTCTGGGGGCGTATTGCAGGCGGGAATGCGGGGAAATGGGACTATCGTGAGGGCGGGGGCAAGCATCTTGAATCGGCGGCAGGGCGAAGGGGTGAATAGGGACCCAGACTACCCAGGGCCTCACGCCAGCCGCACCGACGACTTGGGAACCCAAAGAGGATTGACCATGGCATTGAGCAAGCAAAACGTGACCGAGGCATTGCGGGGTGTGCAGGGCGGGGTGGGGAAGGACCTGGCCGGGCACCTGCTGTGGGTGTCGGCGTGTGACACCTACGCGAGCGTGAAGATGCAGCACCCGGGGGGCAAGGCGCAGCTCGCCAAGGTGGCGGCGGATGCGTTTGGGGCGGTGCAGAAGGTGGCGGCGGCCGGGTCGCGGGTGGATTCGTTTATCGCGGAGTTTGTGGATGATGGGGGGACGGTGGTGCACACGGAGAAGTTTGGGGGGTTGAACCCGGCGCGGATGGCGAGCGGGGACACGGCGGGGACCGCCGTGCCACCCAGAGCCGTGCCACCCAAGGGCGATTCACCCCTCTCGGAGAGAGGGGGCACCCAGGCAGCAGGCCACACGCCGATCGGGGGGTTGAAGCCGACGCCGCAGGGGGCGGCGGACCCGCTGCCGGGTGTCAAGCACATCATCGCGGTGGGGGCGGGCAAGGGGGGCGTGGGCAAGAGCACCGTGGCGCTGAACTTGGCGGTGGGCTTGGCGAAGCGCGGGCACGCGGTGGGGCTGCTCGATGGTGATATCTATGGGCCGTCGATGCCGACGATGCTGGGGCTGGAGAATCTGGAGACGGTGGTGCACGAGGGGATGTTGCAGCCGTTTGTGGTGGCGGGGATCAAGTGCATGACGATCGGCAAGCTGGTGGCTCCGGACAAGCCGCTGATCTGGCGTGGGCCGATGGCGCACGGGGCGTTCAAGCAGCTGACCGAGCAGACGCGCTGGGGCGAGCTGGATTATTTGATTATTGATTTGCCGCCGGGGACGGGGGATGTGTCGCTGACAATGGCGCAGATGTTGAGGGTGACGGGGGCGGTGGTGGTGTGCACGCCGCAGAAGGTGGCGCAGGATGATGCATGGCGGGCGGC
>JBAZUW010000263.1:0-1860 GCA_041661205.1 Phycisphaerales bacterium | reverse complement strand
TGGAGAACATGAGTTACTTTGTGGGGGATGACGGCAAGGTGTACGACATCTTCGGCCGTGGCGGGGCCGAGCACATGGCCCAAAGGTTGGGGGTGCCGTTTCTGGGCGCGGTGCCGATCACGATGAGCCTGCGAGCCAACAGCGACAAGGGCGACCCGACGGCGAACTACACAGGCACGGACCGGGCCGGGCTGGAGCTCAAGCAGAAGCTGGAGGAGATGGTGCGGAACCTGGAAGGGCAGGTGGCGCTGGCGGGGATGAAGATGGGCGAAGAGCGGCCGACGCTGCGGGTGAGTTAGGGAGCGCGCGTGGGTGAGGGTGAGGGTCTCGCAGGTGAGTTCAAGCAGCCCGGCGTTCGCGTGTGAAGCGACACTCGCTCGGGCGCATTCGAAGAAGTCCTCAACTCTTCTTCGTCCGCCCTTGCTTCTTGCGGGTCTTGTTCACGGTCCGCGCGGCGATCTCTTTTGCGCGCTCGGTGCTTCGCCCTTCGCTCTTTTCACTTTCCTTGACGTGCTCGTACTGGCGTTCGTCCTTTTTGCTCCAGGCCTTGGGCATGACTCGCCTCCATGGTGGATTGGCTGAGCGGCTTGATGGATGGGTGCGCGAGAACGCGGCTCGCTCGGCGGATTTCGCGGGCGTTTGCAAAGCCCGCGGACGCTGGGCGTCTTGCGTGCTGCATTCGTGGAAAGAGGCCTCAGCGCGGTTAGTCGCTGAGGCCCCGACGGTCGGAAGGTATTTACTTGCGGGTGCTGGCGGTGTCGCTCGACTTGGAGGTCGAGTCGTTGCTCTTGGAGGAGGTATCGCCGCTCTTGTAGGAGGTGTCGCCGCTCTTGTACGACGAGCCCGAAGAGGTGCCGGACGAGGTGCCCGACTTGGAGTAGGAACTCTCGGAGGAGGAATCGTTCGAGCTGCCGCTGGAGCCGGTGCTGGAGTCCTTCTTGATCTTGATCTGATTCTCGACATCCTGGACGCCACTGACTTCGGCGGCGATCTGCTCGATGCGGTGCTTGTCGCTGCGGCTCTTGATTTCACCGGTGAGGGTGACCATGCCGCTCTTCACGGCGACTTCAACGTCGCCGCAGTCGATGCCCTGGCTGGTGACGCGTTCGCAAACGTCCTCGCAGATGCGCTCGTCGGTGCGCTTGTAGCTGCGGGGCGGGGTGCCGCGACGGGTTTCTTCGCCGTAGGACTGACCACTCTGGTATGAGCCGGAGCCCATGCCGGACTGCTGGCCGTACTGGGCCGAGCCGTAGCCTTGGCCGGTGCTGGACTGACCGTAACCGGACTGGCCGAAGCCGGATTGATCGGAGCCGAACTGGCCGTATTGCTGGTTGTAGCGGCCTGTGCCGTAGGTGGATTGGCCGCCGCCGTATTGGCTGCCGGTGCCGTATTGACCGGACTGCTGGCCGTAGCGCTGTGAGCCGTACTGTCCCTGTTGGGAGCCGTAACCGGAGTCGCTCTGATAGCCGCGGCCGGAGTTGCCGCGCTGGCTGGAGGAACCGTACTGCTGATCGCGGCTTTCGTAGACGCCGCGGCCCTGTTGCCCGGAGTTGGACTGGTCGTACTCGTTGGAGCCGTAGCCCTGCTCGTAGCCGCTCTCGCGGGTGTAGCCGCCCTGGGTGGGGGGGCGGTAGTTGCCGTAGCCCATGTTGCCCTGCTGGCCGCGCTGCTGCTGCTGGTTGTAGGTGCCCTGCTGGTTGTAGCCCTGCTGGCCGTAGCCGCCCTGCTGGCCGCCGATGCGATCCTGATTGTCGTACTGGTCTGCCTCCCAGTTCTCGTTGTAGCTGTTGTAGTTGTCGCGCGGCTGGTTCCAAGCGTTGCGATTCTGTCCGCTGTTGCCACGATTATTGTGCCTTGACA
>JBAZUW010000262.1:0-4897 GCA_041661205.1 Phycisphaerales bacterium | reverse complement strand
CGAACCACGCCGATCACATTCACCAACCTCGCCCCCTCCGGGATCCGCGGCAACTTCGGCGCCTCAAACTCCTCCAGCCGCGCCACCATGTTCGGCCCCATCCCATCCAGCTGCGCCTTGATCCACCCCCGCGCCGCCCCCACACCCCGCGTAGTCGAAGTGGCATCCGACAGCGTGTGCCGCGTACCAAACCCCGCCAACGTGTGAACCGTCGCACTCACCCGCTCCGAAGAAACCTCGGCGGCAAGCGCCGCATAGCGAGGCTGAGCCCACGCGAGCGAAGCAAACGCGACCATCGCACCGCCAATGACAACTCTGATTTTCATGTGGTTCTCCCAGCAGACGCACCATCGCGCCACGCCATGGTACGAAGTAACCGACGCGCAACCTCGCCCCCTCGCCACACCGACATCAACCGCCACCTCCGACCCCCACTTGGCTCCGGCTCGCGGTAAACTCCGCGCGGGCCGTGTTCTCGTCGCGAACTGCTGATCGGAGCCAAGCATGAAAATGACCCTCATCGCCGTCTTCGGAGTCATCAGCCTCGTCATGCTCGCCATGGGCATCTACGAGTTCTACATGCAGCAGAGGCTCCTCGCCAACGCCCAACCCGTGCAGGTCACCATCACCGAGTCGGGCATCGTCTACTCGCAGGACATCTCAACTGACAACAACGGGGGCGTCCCCGCCCCTTCGTACTCACCCCTGGTGAAGTTCACCTACGAACTTGGCGGCACACCCTACGAAAGCTCCCTCCTCCGCCCCCTCATCACCGGTCGAACCTACACCTCTCACGCCGCCGCGGCCAACGAACTCACGCCCTTCCCAGTCGGCGCACGCATCCAGGCTTTCGTCAATCCAACCTACCCCGACAAAGCCTACCTGCTCAAGGAAACCAGCCGCTCGCCCGTAATCTTCATGATCATCGGAGTCACAGTTCCGATCTTCATCTTCGCAGTGATCAAGATCGCGAAGCTGTAACGCCAGGCGTCCACCGGCTGCTTGCATTCCTTGCGACGCACGGTATTTTGGTGCGATTCCAAGAGGCAAGAATCGTAAAACAGGAGTGATCGCAGTGGCGTATACATGCCCCAAATGCGGCGGACAAGTTCAGCGTAAAAGCAGTACGGCGGCGGGTGCGGCGGGCGGGCTCGTCGGGGCGCTGCTCTTCGCCGCCTTCGCCGGCCTTGAGTGCGGAAGCTGCGGCAAGATCTCAACACGAGACTTCCCCGGCGACGTGCGACGGAAAATACGTATGAGAACAGTCGCAATGGTCGTCGGTGCGCTGGTAATCTCGGTCGTGGCCGTCATTGTGCTTGTGGCTCTAAAGCCTAACTAAGTGCGCACCCGTGGTAAGCAATTCACAAAACACCCTCTACCTTTATCCAGCCAACCCGAAGGGGTCGGCCAGTTCGGCTCACACCTTTGAGTCAACCCCAACCGCACTCGCGACCCACGTAAACACACCAGCACGTAGCCGCCCACACCACACACCACCACCACGCCCGGCGGGGGTGCGGGGGCGGCAGCCCCTGCAAAGCAGCGGTCCAGTGGGCAGTTTGACAATTGGAGACCAGGTGCAGCCACGCCACGGGCAGAAACGGTTGCGCGGCTGACGAATACAGTTCAGTGTAACGTGCCGCATTGAAACAAGCTCGGAGGTGTGGATTACGGAGGAACCTCGTGCCATCGACTGTCGCCAGTTTCAAAATGTTTGTCATTGTCGGAGCCGTGGCGACCGCAGCCCTCGGCCAACCGGCGAACACGCCGGACAGCTCTTACGCCCGACTCGGAGAGCTTCCCAAAATCGAGGCGACGACCCCTCCGGCGGCACAAATCCCCGCCGATGGCGAAGTCCAGACGCTCATCATATCGCTCGCCGACATCGAGTCGCCCGATGTCGGGCTGTCCTCGACCATGTCCGGCGCGGCATTTGCGCCGCTCGATGAGCTTTCCGAGCCCGGCACGGTACTTATGACAGATCAATACTTCAAGCGATCCGACGCACTGCGCCGGCTGGTGGCGCTCGGACCCGCGGCTTTGCCGGCGCTTCTCGCCTCCCTCGACGACAAGACCCCGACAAAGTTGACAATTCACCACAAATTAGACTTCGGCGTGATGTGGTTTGGAAATGAGATTGACTCAAACCCGGTCCACCCGGTCGAGTGCCGCGTGCTGAAGGGTTGGCGGCCCAAGCTGCCCTTAAATGCCGAAAAAGACTCCGTCTCCACCTACACCGTCAAGATCGGCGACGTGTGCTTCGTGGCGATAGGCCAGATTGTCGGTCGGTCCTACAGCGCCGTCAGATATCAGCCGACCGCGTGCGTCGTCCTCAGCAGTCCGGCCGAGAATCCGAAACTTGCAAAGGCAGTGCGTGACATCTGGTCGGCGCCCGACGCTCGCAAGATGCTGCTTGAGTCGTTGCTTACTGACTATGCCACACAGGGCATCTTCAACGGCAGCTCACTTGACGGGTGGATCATCGCGAGCAATCTGCAAGCCCACGCCGCCACGCGGCTGCTTTACTACTACCCGAAGGAGACCGCTGAACTGATCGGTAAACGCCTTACGTCGCTGGATGTGTCGCAGGATTTACGGGCCAGCGTAAACCCGCTTACTCGCGACTCGCTCGACTCCTCGATGGCCCGAGAAGTAAAAAATGGCGTGCGCGAAACGGATTTTATTGGCGCGGTTGCCTGGTGCGATGAACCTCCAATCTTGGTCGCGTTACAGTCGATC
Organism: Phycisphaerales bacterium; assembly: GCA_041661205.1. Lineage (GTDB taxonomy): Bacteria > Planctomycetota > Phycisphaerae > Phycisphaerales > UBA1924 > RI-211. The sequence goes on along the minus strand of JBAZUW010000262.1, from coordinate 2,158 downwards.
CGCGAGCACAGCCAAGATGCGGAGATCCGGAGTGCGGTCCAGCAACACAAGCAGAAGCCATAACTCGGCGATGGAATCCCATCACTCGTCATCCCGGCGGGTGGCACCGGATAACACGTGCCACACGATGCTGTTTTGAGCCCAAGGCGCGACCGCGCACACGTCATCGGATGTGCCGAGCCGCTCCCACACGACTGTCCACCCCGCTACAAGTGTGTTTGGAGATGAGAACAATCACGCCCTGCGGCCACACTCCGGGCACGGGGCTCCCGCAGCAAGCCCGGTGCGCCCATAGTTGCACTTCGGGCAGAGATTCAACCGAGCCCGGCGGCCTGCGAGGATGTCCAGTGGCACCGGCTGGGACGGGCCACCGGATGCTGCTCTGAGCATCCGGTGCGACCGCCGACCCGCCTCCCCGCGGCCGCCGCCGGTTCGAATAGTCCGGAATTTCCTTTCGGTTTACTGGTAATTCCCCGTTTATGATGCATGTTGTGGGCATGAAGGCCCACCTCCCCAAATCAGCCTCCCTCCTCCTCCTCGCGGCGTTCTCGGGCGTGCTCGCCGCCCCGGCGACGGGGCAAACGGTCACCGTGATACCTGGTTCGATTCGTGGTGTGTCCGCAGATGGGCAGGTCGTGGTCGGGAATTACTCGGGTAGTGCCTTTACTTGGACCCCCACTCAGGGGACGACCCGCCTCGTCGACTTGGGAGTGAGCAATATATTCAGCGCGTACGGCATTTCCGGCAATGGTCAGGTGGTGATCGGATCTTTTGGGGGTGCTAACGGTGCCCGCTGGAGCCAGGCGACCGGGCTCCAGGATTTTCAGTTTGTACCCGGGTACAACTTTGGCCAGCAGGCCGTCTCCGGCAGCAACGACGGGTCGATCGCGGCTGGTTTCGTTACGAAGAGGGTTGCGAACAACTTCTATGTTTCGCAGTCAGTTCGCTGGGGCCCCGACGGCACCTACTCCTTCATCGGCAGCTACAACACCCTCGGGACCAACCGGGCGCGGGCCATCAGCCGCGATGGGTCGACCATCATCGGCACGGCCTTCGACGAGACCGCTGCATACAAGTGGACTGAGGCCGGCAACATCCAGATTCTGCCGTACTTGTTGGGAAATCAAGCCAATTCGAGCGTGGCGGCTGCGCTCAGCGGCAACGGACAGTTCATCGTGGGCCTTTCTAATGATCGTTCGGTCATCTGGCACGACAGCACGGTGACTGAACTGCGTCTTGCCGATGGCCAGAGTGGGCTCAGTTCTGCTTCGGCAGTGAGCGATGACGGGACGGTCGTTGCTGGTGCAGTGCGTGACCTTGTACGCAACGACGGCAGTTACGTCGCGGGCGTCTGGACCCCTACCACGCAGTTCATTCCACTGACGGATTACCTCGCGTCGTTCGGCATACAGGTTCCGGCGGGGGTACGACTTACAAACGTGACCGGCATTTCTGCTGATGGAAGGACATTTGTTGGCGATACCAACATCTTGTCTATGGATTTTGTCGTAACCATCCCCGCTCCGGCAGGCCTGCCCATCCTTCTTGGTTCCGTGTTCCTGGCGTCACGTCGACGCCGGGCATAACCGGCGGGTGGCACCGATTGGGACCTGCCACCGGATGCTGCTCTGAGCATCCGGTGCGGCCGGCAGGGCGGCCCCAGACTCGTGCCCCCAAAGTCCCTGCTCTGAGTGACGTCACTACCTGCCCGCTCCTGCGCGCGCACCTAAGTCCTTCCAAAGCCCTGCTTGCCCGAAAATCCCACACCCCCCACCCGCATCAAAACTCCTTCAATCCAAGCCCAAAACCCACCCCTCTCAACACCACACCTCCAAAAATACCCTACCCACCACCCACCCCCGCGCGCGCAAACCCGCCCCTCCCCACCATAGTTAGAAGCACTGCATCTCCTCACGGGTCAACCGAAGCGGGCATCTCAAGGCTGAGCGACGAACTCAGGCTGGTCTCCCCCGTCAAAGTCCCCGCGAGAAGCACGCAGCGCCGAAGCGGTGTGTGGGCAGTCACACGCTCGCATGCGCAATCGGGGAACCATCGCGGCCTTCCACTCCCTTCCCTTTCTCGTGGCACGGGCTTCCAGCCCGTGTCCTTCACTCCCTTCCCTCGCCGCGACCAACAGAGGCTCCGTCTTCGGGCCCGC
>JBAZUW010000261.1:0-4904 GCA_041661205.1 Phycisphaerales bacterium | reverse complement strand
ACTTCATGCCCTGCGTCGCCCGCCTCTGTACCATCATCGTCTCCAACCACTTCGAAGACGAACACGAGCTCGACCCCGGCCCCGTCACCAACGAACCCCGCCGCCGCTCGCGCGACGGCGCGCGCAAAGCAGGCGCCCTCCTCCTCCGCCTCGCTCGCCTCTTCCCCGCCCACACCCCGCCCCGCCCAACGCCCGATGCCGCTGGTACGTCAACTCTGGGTACGTCGGCTCGGGGTACGTCGGCTCTCCGAGCCGACCCTTCCCTTCCTACTCCTCCTTCCTCTCCCCCGGCTGCCGGTGGGACAGGCGTCCCGCCTGTCCCCGAACTCGCCGCCAGCCCCGCTCTCGCAACCCAGCCCCACACCCCGGACAGGCGGGACGCCTGTCCCACCAACAGCCAACCCATCGCCGCTGCGGCCGCCTCGCCTTCTTCCCTTCCCACTCTCGTCGCACAGGCCTCCGGCCTGTGTCCTTCCCGTTCTACTTCTTCTCCCGCCTCTGTCCAACCGCGCCACGATATCTCACTGGACCAACTAGCCGACTTCATCACTTCCTGCCCAAACAAAAACCCCCGGCTCGCGCCAGGGGCTCTGTTGATCACTCAGGATTCAGCTTCCTTTACCGCCTGGCCCCGGGCACCATCTGCAGCATCCCCAGTTGCCGCATCAGGAACATGCGTTCATCCACCACGTCGCGCAGGCGCAGGTTGAGGGGCTTGCCCTGTCCGTGCCCGGCGTCGCGATCCACCCACAGCAAAATCGGCTTCTGATTCTGGTCGCTGGCCGTCGCCGCCCGCAGGGCCGCGGCGAACTTCCGCGCATGCCCCGGGTGCACGCGGCTGTCGTTTTCCCCCGCCGTCAGCAGCACCGCGGGGTACTTGGTTCCCTGCTTCACGTTCTGGTACGGGGAGTACTTAATGAGCCAGTTGAAGTCCTCGGCGTTTTCAGCGGTGCCATATTCCGGCACCCAGTACCGGGCCATCAGGAAGTTCTGGAAGCGAACCATGTCGAGCAGGGGCACGGCGACAATCGCCGCGCTGAACAGCTCCGGCCGCTGCGTGACCAGCGTGCCGGTGAGCAGCCCGCCGTTGGAACCGCCACGAATGGCCAGGCGCTCCGGCCGGGTGTACCCCTCACGCTCCAGATACTCCGCGGCCGCCGCGAAGTCGTCGAAAACGTTCTGCTTCTTGCCGAGCATGCCCGAGGTGTGCCACTCTTCGCCGTATTCGCCGCCGCCGCGAAGGTTGGCAACCGCGTACACCCCGCCCCAGTCGAGCCACTGGAAGAGCGTGGCGCTGAACCCGGGCGTGAGCGGAATGTTGAAGCCGCCATAGCCGTAGAGGATGGTCGGGTTGTCGCCGTTGAGGTTGAGTCCCTTCTTATGAATGATGAACATGCTGACCTTGGTGCCGTCCCTGGAGGTGCACCACACCTGCTTGACAGTGACCGAGTCGGGGTTCACAGGCACATCCGGGCGCTCCCACAGTTCCGGGGCGGCGTTGGGGTCGGCCAGGTCCACCCGGAAGATCGACGGGGGATAGTTGAAGCTGCTGAAGGAGAGATACGCCTCGGTGCGGTCCTTGTCGGTGGACAAGCCACCGGTGCCGATGCCCGGCATGCGCAGCGTGCCCAGGTCGGCGCCGTTCATGTCAAAGAGCGAAATCTGCGTGGAGGCGTTGACGAGATACGTGACCGCGATGCGCCCACCCGCGACCGACACACCCTGGATCACCGCGTCCTTGCGCTCGGGGACGATCGTCTTCCAGTTCTTCTCCCCGCTGTTGTGCAGGTCGATCGCGACCACGCGCCCGTTGGGAGACTCGTACGTGGTCTGCATGTACGCCGTGTCGCCGACGATCTCGGCGATGCCGCTGCTCGCGGCCTTGCCGGTGAGGCTGAAGTCCTCGTACAGCGTGCCCGTCTTCCGCCAGTCGTCGAAGTTGATCACCCACAGGTCGTTGCTGGCCGTGCTGGTGGCATACGAGAGAACAAACCATTTGCCGGACTTGTCCAGCCCGCCGTCGGGCCCCCAAGTGGTGGCGAGCTTGACGTCCTCCTCCGGGGTGTACTGCCGGAAGATCAGCTTGTCCGACGCAGGGTCGCTGCCCAGGGCGTGAAACTTGAGCTGCCCCGAGTACGGATTTTTGATGTCGCTGAGGTTGTGATAGACAAACCCGGAGGCGTCGGGCAGCCAGGTCGGGGCCTCGGTCTTGCCGGAGATCTCCAGGGGCAGCTTCTCGCCGGTGTCCACGTTCATGAGGTGGAGCACCGAGTTCTCGTCGCCCGAGCGATAGGTGCCGTAGGCGACCATCTTGCCGTCGTGCGTCGGACTGATCCACGAGATGGTGGTGAGCCCGCTGGGGTCGAGCTTGGCGGGGTCGAGCAGTTCCTTGGGTGTTCCCTTGTATCCGTCGCGATAGAAGTACACCGGCTGGTTCTGCGTCCCTTCGCGCCGGGAGTAGAAGTATCGATCGCCGTACATCCCCGGGGCCGTCACCGAGCCGACTTCCATCAGCGGGCGGATTTCAGACTCGATCTTGGCGCGTCCCGGCAGGTTGTCCAGCCACTCACGCGTGTACGCGTTCTGCGCGTCGGTCCACGCGGCGACCTCGTCGTCGATCTTGCCCATCGCGCTGGGGTCGGAGTTGTTCCCTTCCAGCCAGCGGTAGTTGTCGGTCAGCGTGCGCCCGTGAATCGTCTCGGTGACCGGCTCCACGCGGGTCGGGGGCGGCGTGTCGGGCACGGCGGCGGGCTTGGGAAGGATCACCACCGGGGGGAGCGCCTGCTGACTCTGGCATGCGCCGAGCATCAGTGCTGTTCCCGCCAGAGCCGCCAGTACAACCGACTTGTGCATGAGAGAGTCTCCATGAATGGCCGCGGCAGAACCAAAACCCCAGGCCGCGGGACCCGCATTGTTGCACAAAGTGGCGAAGATTTCTTGGTCGGATGGCGATGCAGGCAATTCCAGCTTCGCAGGCCGCGGCGGGTTGGCCGTCTACTGCACCAGTCCCTTGGTGAGGCGCATGAACGCCGTCTCCAGGTTCACCGGCTCTTCCGTGAATTTGGTCACCCGGAAACCGTTGTTCACCAGCACGTTGGGGATGTCGGTAAAGACCTGCCCCGCGGCATCGTCAAACTGCAGGTGGAGCACCTTGCCGTTGCGTCCGTTCGCCACCGTCGGGTCGTCGGGGGCGAGGGAGACCTTCTTGACGCCCGGGAGCTTGGCCAGCAGCTTGCCGGCCTCTTCCACGCGGTCGGTCACGCCCACGTGCAGCACGTGGCCCATCTTCGCGCGTTTCAAGATCTCGTCCACCGAGCCGTTGAAGAGCAGCTGGCCCTTTTCGATGATGCCCACCACATTGCACAGTTCGGCGAGCTCGGGGAGGATGTGGCTGGAGATCAGGATCGTCTTTCCCATGCGGCGGAGTTCTTTGAGGAGCTCGCGCATTTCGATGCGGGCGCGGGGGTCCAGGCCGCTGGCGGGTTCGTCCATGAGCAGGACTTTGGGGTCGTGCAGCAGCACGCGGGCGACGCTGAGGCGTTGCTGCATGCCGCGGGAGAGGCTGTTGACCTCGGCGGTGGCCTTGTAGGTGAGGTCGGTGAGTTCCAGCACGTCGGTGACGACTTTGCGGCGCTGGGAGCCGTGGATGCCGTAGGCGGCGGCGAAGAACTCGAGGTATTCGGTCACCACCATGTCTTCGTACGCGCCCATGAAGTCCGGCACGTAGCCGATGAGGGGGCGGATCTGGCGGTTCTGGTAGCCGACGGTGAGCCCGGCGACGTTGGCCTGCCCGCTGCTGGGCTTGAGGAGGGTCGCGAGGATCTTGATGGTGGTGGTCTTGCCGGCGCCGTTGGGCCCGATGAACCCGAAGCAGTCACCATCGTTGATGGTGAGGTTGAGGTTATTCAGCGCCACAAGCTCGCCGTAGCGCTTGGTCAGGTTAATCGTCTCGATCATCGGCACAGACTGGTTCTCCAACGCCCCTTGCGTTCCTGCTTGGGCGAACTACTGCGGATCTCTGTCCGGGCCGGGTTCGGCGGCTCCGTTGGGAGTGTTTTCTTCGGGACTTCCGGGCTTGGTTTCGGTTTCGCTGGGATAGGCGGGCGGGTTGGCGGGCAGAGGGTACACCCAGCGCACCAGCGTTCGGCCCAGCGTGTTGATCGGTTTGCCGTCCACGGTCAGCGGCACCGGCGAAGGGGCGTCGGCCGCCTCGTCTCCCAGGAACCCCACGACGATGACGCACGGCTGGGTGAGCCAGCGGCTGAGGTCGTATCCGTGGGTGGCGCCGCGCTGGGCGGCGGGCTGGCTGGCGGCGTTGTCGCCGGGGGTGTCCATCGGCTTGAGGTACCCCATGAAGGACAGGGCCATCATGCGATCCTCGAAGCTGCGGGCGTATTCGGAGGTTTCTTCCTGTGTGAAGCTGTTACCCAAGTTGTTGGGGGTGAGTGAGTTGAGCCACCCCAGAATCTGGCGAGCGTCGGAGCGGGTCAGCGGGGCTGTTGTCACCGCTAAATCCAGCGGCGTGTTCGGTGCCCACTCCGAAACTTCGTACGCCTCGCCCTGCACCTGGGGGAAGTTGTCCACATCGGACCGTTTGCGGCGGACCGGTTGGAGCGTCGTCTGCCCCTTGACCACCACGATGCGAACCTTTTTGAGCGTGCCGGGGAGTTTGTGGACGAGAATTCCGTTGATGAGGGGGCGGCCGGTGGAGCCGCCACCGGCGGGGTCGAGCGTCAGGGCGCCCGGGCCGCCATCGGTGCCCTGGGGCACGGGCATGTTCCAGAGCGGGCCGCCGGACCAATCTATCTGGACCTGCTTGACGGTGGCGCGGGTGGGGACATTGAGGGTGTCGTGGGAGCGAGTGTCGATGAGGTAGGCGCGGGCGTCGGGGAAGCCGGACCACG
>JBAZUW010000260.1:0-4911 GCA_041661205.1 Phycisphaerales bacterium | reverse complement strand
ATAACCCTTCCGATGGCCGCGGGGTTGGGGTGGCGGGGTGGGTGATGTCGGAGCTTGGTCGTTTGACGCAGTTTGGCCAGTGCTCGATGAGTCGGCCGTCGGAAGGGTTATTGAGACATGGCAGTTGATCCGGCAGAACTGAAGGGCCGCAAGCTCGGGCGAGTGCTCACCAAGTTGGGCAAGGTGTCGCGTGAGCAGGTGCACCAGGCGCTCGAAGTTCAGAAGACTCGCAAGGAGCTTCTGGGCAAGTTGCTGATCGAGATGGGGATCTGCAAGTCGACCGACATCGCCGAGGGCTTGGCCGGGCAGGCCGGCATCGCGTATGCCGATCTGACGAGTTTCTCGATGCCGGACGCCCTCAAGGACGTCATACCGTCTGAGAACATTCGCCAATATGAGGTCGTGCCGATCGACTTCAACCCGACGTCCAAGCGCCTCAAGATCGCGATGAAAACCCCGGACAACTTCCGGGCGGTGGACGACCTTCGCGTGCTGATGGGGTTCAACGTCGAGGCGGTGGTGGCGGATCCGGCGATTGTGGACGGCCTGATCAAGAAGCATTTCTCGAAGGTCGAGTCGGTCAAGGATGTCGTCTCCAACCTGGCCAACGACAAGAAGTTCGAGGCGCTCTCGACCCGGGGCGATCAGTCGATCGACCTGGATCAGATGACGGAGCTGGCCAACGACAACCAGGTCATCAAGCTGTTGAACCTGGTGCTGATGCAGGCGATCAAGGACAAGGCGAGCGATATTCACTTTGAGCCGTTTGAGAACGAGTTCAAGATGCGGTACCGCATCGACGGCGTGCTGTATGAGATGGTGCCGCCCCCCAAGCAGCTGGGCCCGGCGATCACGAGCCGCATCAAGGTCATGGCGAATCTTGATATCGCGGAGCGGCGGTTGCCGCAGGACGGGCGTATTGAACTCACGGTCGCCGGCAAGCCGGTGGACTTGCGTATCGCCATTCTGCCGACGATTCACGGCGAAAGCTGCGTGATGCGTGTGCTCGACCGTGGCAACGTGGAACTGTCGCTGGAGCGCATCGGCCTGCGTCCGGATGAGCTGGACACCTTTGTCAAGCTGATCAATCGCCCGAACGGGATTGTGGCTGTGACGGGGCCCACGGGCTCGGGCAAAACCACGACGCTATACGCGGCCTTGTCGAAGCTCAACGACATCGAGACCAAGATCCTGACCGTTGAAGACCCCGTCGAATACGACATCGACGGGCTGTGCCAGTGCCAGGTGAACGAGGACGCGGGGCTGACCTTCGCCAAGGCGCTGCGCAGCTTCCTGCGTCAGGATCCGGATGTGATCCTGGTGGGCGAAATCCGCGACCTGGAGACCGCGCAGATCGCGGTGCAGGCGTCGCTGACCGGCCACCTGGTGCTGAGCACGCTGCACACCAACGACGCGCCGAGCAGCGTGATTCGTCTGGTGGACCTTGGCATGGAGCCGTTCCTTTTGACGGCGACCATCGAGGGAATCGTGGCCCAGCGCCTGGTGCGCACGGTGTGCCCCAAGTGCAAGGAGCAGTACGAGCCGAAGGAAGAGGAACTGATGGAGCTGAACCTGACCCCCGCGAAGGTGGTGGGGAAGAAGTTCAGCCGCGGCAGGGGCTGCGACAACTGCAACAAGAGCGGGTATCGCGGGCGCATGGCGCTCTTCGAGATCATGGGCATGGATGACGAGATGCGCGAGTTGATCATGAAGAACGCCAACACGACGCTGCTGCGGGCCCATGCCCGTAAGCGTGGCATGCGGTCGCTGCGCGAGTCGGGCATGCTGGCGATTTACGAAGGGCAGACGACGATCGACGAGGTCGTGCGCGAAACGCTGTCGGAAGAGGATTGAGGATCCGGGCTCGCTCCTCAAAGGGGAGCGGGGCGCGATGAGGGTGGGTGGGTGCGGGGTTTGAAACGCGGGCGGGACACCCGTGTGCAAGGCAAAGACTGGAACGCCCCTCGCAGTGAGAGGGGGTACCCAGGAAAGAACCGAGAGGAAGCTGACGTATGGCGACGTTTGTATACGAAGCGCTCAACTCATCCGGGAAGCCTCAGAAGGGCACCATCGAAGCGGGCACCACCGAAGAGGCGATCCAGCGGATCAAAGCCCAGGGCTTCTACCCGACCTCGGTGCGCGAGCAGGCGGTCAAGAAGTCGGCCAACACCGCGGCGGGCGGGGAAACCAAAGCGAAGCGCAAGAAGGGTCGCGCCGGTGGCGGCCTGTCCGCCAAGCGTCTGACCGCGTTCACCCGTCAGCTCTCGACGCTGCAGGACGCTGGCTTGCCGCTGCTGAGATCCTTGCAGATTCTGGAGAGCCAGCAGAAGCCGGGCAAGATGAAGAACATCTTGCTGGGCGTGTGCGAGGAGGTCGAAGGCGGCTCCTCCCTGAGCGAGTCGATGGGCAAGTACCCTCGCGCGTTCAATCACCTGTATGTGAAGATGGTGAACGCCGGCGAAATCGGTGGTGTGCTCGACATCATCCTGCAGCGCCTGGCGGAGTTCATGGAAAAGGCGCAGCGCCTGAAGCGGAAGATTCGCGGCGCCATGGTGTACCCCATCGTGGTGGTGAGCATTGCCGGTTTGATTCTGACCGGCATCATGGTGTTCATCATCCCGAAGTTCGAGGAGATCTTCAAAGACTTCGGCGTGGCCTTGCCGGCGCTGACGCGCATGCTGATCAACTCCAGCCGCTGGGTGGCCGGAGCGAACAAGGGACAGGCCGTCCCCGGCTTCATCATTCTGCTGCCCTCGCCCATCCTGATCTGGGGTGCCTTCAAGCTCATCCGCATGTCGGGGCCCGGGCGGGCGGCGACGGACTGGATTCTGCTTCGCATTCCCGTCTTCGGCAACCTGGTGCGCAAGACCACCATCGCCCGCTTCACGCGAACCCTGGGCACGCTCATCTCCGCCGGTGTGCCGATCCTGGAAGCGATCAAGATCACGAAGGAAACCAGCGGCAACTGGGTCTTTGAGAAGGCCCTGCAGGGCGTGTACGACAGCATCCGCGAGGGTGAGGGCTTTGCCGGCCCGCTGCGCGAGAGCAAGACCTGCGACGCCATCGTGGTGAACATGATCGACGTGGGTGAGGAAACCGGCGAGCTGGACGCGATGCTTCTGAAGATCGCGGACAACTACGACGAAGAGGTGGACGTGGCCGTCGCGTCGCTGGTGAGCTTGCTGGAACCTCTGATGGTCGTGGTGCTGGGCGGCATCGTCGGCACCATCGTCGTGGCGATGTTCCTCCCGCTGGTCTCGATGATCGAGAGCCTGCAGGGTGGCGGCATCTGACGCGGGAATGTGGCGGGACGCGGGGCATGGCCGCAAAGCGGTGGCGGCGTGCCCGAAGCGCAGGGGCGAAGTCGGCACGCGATCCGGAACACGGTGGCGGCGTGGCTGGTGGACGGACCTGAAGGGGACACAGTGATGCGGCACAACAGCATGACCCAACGAGGCGCGGGGAACAACGGCACGAGTGGCCGCTCCCGGGGCTTCACGCTTATTGAGATGATCATGTCGGTGCTGGTGATCGGCATCTTGATGGCGCTGGTGATCACCGGCGCGGTGCAAGTGACTCGCTTGGCGAAGGACACGGTGAACGCGCAGGCGGTGCGGTCGATCGCCGCGGCGATTTCGCAGTTCAAGACCGAGTGCGGGATTGTCCCGCCCCTGGTGAAAGATGCGCAGCCTTCGAACAACACCACGGTGGTGGTGCGGGGCACGCCGCCGAAGACCTATGTGAATGTCTTCAACCTGAGCGACCAGTACGACACGGCGTCAGGCTCTGCGGCCGACGTCGCGGTGCTTCGCACCAAGTCGATGCCGAATCCCTCGTCGAACCCGTTCGGCCAGGACCGGCGGTACAGCGAGCAGTCGCTGGCGATTTATCTGATGGGCGCGATGAACGCGCTGGACCTTGACAATGTGTTGCCGCTGGACGGGGTGGTGGGCAACGGGATGTACAAAGCGTTGCCGAACGGGCGGTTTGAGGTGCCCGACTCGGTGATCAAGAGCGCGCAGGATCCGGCGAACAACCCCAGCCGCAGCACGGGCAAGGTGCTGGGCCCGTACCTGGAAGCCTCGACGGGCAAGGTGGTGATCAAGGACAGCGCGGACGAGCACACGGTGCAGCTGGTGGACGCGAAGAACGTGCCGTACCGGTATTACCGGTGGGTGCAGGGTGTGCCCGACCCGAACAGCTCGTCGAACCCGCCGAAATACATCGTGCGGACTACGGCGGACATGAACATTCCGCGCCTTGTGGGGATTGATACTACGGCGGGGGATTACATCCTGAGTTACAAGTGGTATCGGGTGCCGCCGGAGCGGGATATCTCGAAGAACCCGGCGCTCAAGAGCGCGACGTGGGCGGTGGTGGGGGCCGGGCGCAACGGGGCGTTCGGGGATGAGACCGACCTGATGGAGCTGGGGCGGCTGCTCGGGCACGAAGTGACGGCGGCGAACGAGCGTGAGTCCCGCGTTGAAGCCGCGGCCGACAACATCGTGGAGGTTGGCCAATGACACCCTTTGTCCCCCGCATCGCGACCCGGGCCTTCTCGATGATCGAGCTCTTGGTGGTGATCACCATCCTGGGCCTGCTCATTGGGTTTGGTGTGCCGGCGATCTCGAACATTTTGCAGGATTCGGAACAATCGCTGGCGGAGAACCAGCTGCGCAACGGCTTGCTGGCGTGCCGCGATGCGGCGATTCGGGCGGACAAGGCGGATGCCGCGGCGGTCTTCTTCTTCCGGCCGGATGGGCGCACCGTGGTGGTGGCGTGTCAATACGTCGGCAAGATTCAGGACGTGCACAACGACAAGGGCACGCTGAACGGAGCGGATGATGGCCGGGAGGTGCGTGACGTGTTCGTGCCGCTGGCGGATATCGCGCCGATCACACTGCCGAAGAA
>JBAZUW010000259.1:0-4967 GCA_041661205.1 Phycisphaerales bacterium | reverse complement strand
AGATCGTGCAACCCGGGGAGGGCCCGCTGGATGATTCCAAGGCCGTATTTCGTCTCGCCAGCCACGCGCGGGCGGTGTGAGACGCGCATCTCGACGACTTTGTAGCCGAGGTTTGCCGCCATGATTGGGATGAAGCGGTGAATGCCGCGAAACTCGAGGGGGAGTTTCAAGGCCACTTCGCGCTTCATCACTCGCAGCGAGCAGCCGGTGTCGCGAACGGTGTCGCCCAGCAGCCAGCGCCGGAAGAGGCGGCCGACGATCGAGCCCACGCGACGAATCACGTTGTCCTTGCGGGCGTGGGAGCGATCGCCTTGCACGAGGTCCGCCCCGCTGGAGCGCATGAGCTCGATGACCTTGGGGATGTCGGCGGGGTCGTTCTGCAGGTCGGCATCGAGCACGGCGATGAGGGAGCCTCGGGCCGCCCGAAAGCCAGCGTGGAAGGCCGCGGACTGGCCGTTGCCTTTGCCGCGGGGCGTGTTGGTCATCGCGACGCAGCGGAGCCAGGGGCGACCGGGCATCATGGCCAGCAGTTTGGCCCGCGTTTGGTCAGTGGAGCCATCGTCGACGATGATCGCCTCGAAGGGGATCCGAGCCGCGGCAAGGGCCTTCTCTATTTCGAGAATCAGAGGTTCAACGTTGTCCTGCTCGTTGTGCGCAGGAGCCACGACACTGAGCATGGGCGGGGCGGGGCCATCGAGATGGGTGTCGGGTGTTTCAGCCAAGCAAAGAGTTTAGACCGGGTACGGATACAGCACCTCCGCTAAAGGCCGGGGTGAGAAGCATCGCCGTGATAGCCTTTGGGCATGGAAGCCATCAGCGTCTTCGACATCTTCAAGATCGGCGTGGGACCCAGCAGCTCTCACACCATGGGGCCGTGGCGGGCCGCGGAGAGGTTCTTGGGTGTCATGGAGCGTCGCGGCGGGCTGGCGAATGTCACGCACATGCGTGTCCGCCTCATGGGTTCGCTCGCCAAGACCGGCAAAGGACACGGCACCGATCTGGCCGTGATGCTCGGGCTGGGGGGTGAAGACCCGGAGACGTGCGAGATCAGCGGGTTGCCGGCCCGGGTGGCTCGCATTCGGCGCGAGAAGACCCTGCGGTTGGCCGGGACGCACGAGATTCCTTTCGACCCTGCGATCGACATCGAGTTCCTCACCAGCATCGTGCCGGAGTTTCATGCCAACGGGTTGACGTTTGTCGCCACGTGCGCCGACGGGCCGACGCATGAGGAGACGTACTACTCCGTGGGGGGCGGGTTTGTGGTGCAGGCCGATGGCGGCCTCGAAGCCCGGCGGACCGTGCTGCTGCCGTTTCCCGCCGAAGAAGCCTCGCAGGTGATGGCCCAGGCGAGTGGCGAGGGGCTGAGCCTGCCCGAAATCGTGCGGGCCAACGAACGGGTGTGGCGGACTGATGACCAGATCGACGCCGGCCTCGTGCGCATCTGGCGTGTGATGCAGGAGTGCATCTATCGCGGGTGTCACACGTCGGGAATCCTGCCGGGGGGTCTGTCGGTCACGCGCCGGGCCGCCAAGATCAACCACCGCCTGCTGCGCATCGCCGGACAACTGGCCCACGAGCCCCCGACTGAAGCTCTGCTGGGCGAAAGCGTGCCGGTGTTGACCAACGAAAACCTCGCCGAGTGGAAGCAGCACGTGAAGCGCGAGGCCCGCACCTTTGACGAGATATTGAAGTGGGTCTCCACATTCGCCCTCGCCGTGAACGAAGAGAACGCGGCCTTTGGGCGGGTGGTGACGGCACCCACCAACGGCGCGGCCGGGGTGATCCCCGCGGTGATGATGTACTACGAGTTGTTCTGCGCCCCGCACGGTGCCAATGAAAAACAACGCGGCATCATCGACTTCATGCTGGTCGCCTCCGAGATCGGCAGCCTGTTCAAGAAAGGCGCGACCATCTCGGCGGCCATGGGCGGCTGCCAAGCGGAGATCGGGGTGAGCAGCGCGATGGCGGCGGCTGGGCTCACTCAGTGTCTGGGCGGCTCGGCGGGGCAGGTGATGATGGCCGCGGAAATCGCGATGGAGCACCACTTGGGAATGACATGCGACCCGATCGGGGGCCTGGTGCAGATTCCGTGCATCGAGCGCAACACCATGGGTGCGATCAAGGCGATCACCGCGGCGAGCATCGCCGTGGAAAGCGACCCGGCCGAGGCCAAGGTGAGCCTGGACAGCGTGATCCGCACGATGTGGGCGACCGCCAAGGACATGAACAGCAAGTACAAGGAAACCGCGGAGGGCGGATTGGCCTTGCAGATTTCGGTGAGTGTGAGCGAGTGTTGAGTATCTGGCCGGCCGAAGACGTGTCACCTCGGTAGTCGGGGTTGGAGGGCGGCGACACCCCCGGAATATCGTGTTGAGATAGTGCAGCCCGAAGGACTGTTCGCGACCTACGCCGACCCCTTCAGGGTCGAAAGGACTCATGGGTCCTTTCCCGGGGGGTGGCGCTCGAAGACTCGCTTCACCCCCGGCTACTGACGACCAGGCCTTCGGCCTGAAATCATGCGGAAATGTCGTGCACGCCGGGCTCGGAAGCGCGCGGCGCCTACATCCATCCCAGTTTCGTGAGGTCTTCCACCGGCTCATCAAACGAGCAACTCCCGAAAGAGAGCGCGAAGCGTTCGCGAACAATCGCCAGCTGGGCCGTTTCGAAGCCATAGCTGCGCCACTTGACTACGTTTTCCATGAACATGAATGCGGCGGGGTCTTCTTCCGTGAGCAGGGCTTCAGCGTCGTCGTGCCGGCCTTTGACCTTCACGAGGGCGGCCGCCAGAAAGAGATTCACAAATCCGAACATGTGGCACGTCGGCGGATTCTTCTCGTAGGTCAGCCGGTACACACCCCGCACCGGGTGATGCAGCCCTGCCGTGGCCTTGAACGGCACGCCGATGCTCGCGCACGCAGCGAGAAAATCCACCACCTCGGCGGCGGTCGGGAAGGCATTGGAGTTGATGCCCCCGGTGCGGATCTTTGCTGCCGCCTGCTCGCCGGCCAGCGCTGCCACAAACCCGCGACAATCCCCGCCAGCCGGGAACTCAAAGAACGGGAAAATCTCCTCGGGCAACTCATCCAGCACCATGTCGATTTGCCCCGCCTCGGCCACCTTCACCTCCACGTTGTCCGCGATCGCCAGGCCACTCTCCTCATGGCTGTGGTGCTCGTTGAACGCATCGATCGCGTCAAGCCCGTCGCCGACGGCCTTTGGGTCGGTGCCGTCCAGCAGCACGCTCAGGCGCCACGGCTCGCCGACTGCGGCGTGCTCGCGATAGCCGCTGGTCGCGAGCGTGCCCGGCAGCAACGCCCCGGCTGCCTTGCTGAACTCTTCCAAGCGAGCCGCGGGAAGCACGAAGCGCCCCAGCATCCACTCCTCTTCTGACATGCGGCTGCGGTTGTACGCCTCGGCCGCGTCCTGCATGCCGAGCTTGGCGGGGGGAAAGAGCCCGGCGTAATCGACGAGATCGGTCAGGAGGGTGCGGAGGGAGGTGGTCATGGGGGATTGTTGGAGGGGAAAGGCACTAGGCATCAGGCCTTAGGCACCAGGGTTCCCCGGACCGGAATTTGAGGCCTAAGCCGAACTCGACGGCTTCGTTCGCAGCTCTTCCCTAATGCCCAATGCCTCGTGCCTAATCCCTTCTATTCTTCACCATGTTTCGCATCGGGCCCTTGGTGCCCGCGACCAATCTGCTGCTGGCCCCGATCGCTGGGTACTGCGATCTGGCGTTTCGCACCATTTGCCGCGAGTATGGCGGGCTGGGGCTGGCGTGCACGGATTTGCTGAGTCCGCAGGGACTGTTGCGCGGCACGGCGACGAGTTTGGACCTCGCAAAGACGAACGACTTTGACAAGCCCATCGGCATGCAGCTCTATGGGGCCGACCCGGAGATCATGGCGCAGGGGGCGCGGTGGGCGGTCGAGCATGGGGCGACCGTCGTCGACATCAACATGGGGTGCCCGGTCGACAAGGTCACGAAAAAGGACGGCGGCAGCAAGCTGATGACGGATTTGTCGCGGGCGGTGGCGATCGCCGCCCGGGTGGTGAAGGAGCTGGAGAAGTGCCCGGTGAGCCGCGAGGAGTGGGGGAGGCGGGCGCGGGATGCGAGGAATGAGCCGCGGCATGCGGCATTGGGCATTCGGCGTTCGTCGGAGGCGGATGCATCAACGCAAGCCACGGATGCCGAATCACGAATGCCGAATGCCGGTTCTGTGGTGATTCCGCTTACATGCAAAATGCGATTGTGCTGGTCCACCACAGACTACGAGGGAGGCCAGGCCTGCTCGCCGCACCTCGCCCGCCTGCTCGCCGATGTCGGTGTGACCATGGTGACGGTGCACGGCCGTACCACCGAAATGAAGTTCTCCGGCGTCGTGCAGCACGCAGGGATCGCGCGCGTCGTCGAGGAAGTCGCCGGGCGCATTCCGGTGATCGGCAATGGCGATGTGCGAACCCCCGAGGACGCCCGCCAGATGATCGCGAAAACGGGCTGCGACGGGGTGATGATCGGACGCGGGGCGCTCGCCTCGCCGTGGCTTTTTCGCAACACCTGGGCGCTTCTCTCGCGGGGTGAGCACATGGCCCCGCCCAGCGAGCCCGAGCAGCTCGCCACCATCCGCCGCTACTTCGACCTCATGCGCACCCAGCGCGACGACCGCTACGCGCTTTTTCAGATCAACCGGAGGGTGAGCTGGTTTGCGAAGAACCTGCAGCGCGAGCTGCCCGGGGGCAAGCTGGAGAGCGTCAAGCCGTTCAAGGAAGCAGTGCGGGTGGCCCGGGCGGCGGATGAAATCTACGAAGCGTTGGAACGGTTTGGGCGGGGCGAACTGCGCGGGCCGGCGCAGCAGATGGCGGAGACTGGCGAGACGCTGTAAGCCCGTTGGAACGAAGAGCCTTCGCCGCGTGCCTCGCGGGTCCAAAGCTGGCGAGTTCCGCGTTGGCGGGTCCCAGGTTGCGGCCGG
>JBAZUW010000258.1:0-5006 GCA_041661205.1 Phycisphaerales bacterium | reverse complement strand
GAATCCCGAGATCGCCCGCGCGGCGGGCAGAAGAGTTCACCACAGAGGCACAGAGACACAGAGCATCAGCCGCAGAAGCGAGAAAAAAGCAGAGGAAGAATAGACTGGAGAAGCAAACGCCCCTCGATGCCTAGATGCCTCATGCCAGGATGCCTTCTTCAATATCCGACTTCCGTCGAATGCGAGAAGGCCAGCCCGATCGCTTCATCCATCAAAGCTTGACCTTCTTCTTCGTCTTCGCCTTGCTCTTCATGGTCTTCCTCTTCAAGGCCGTGCTCGTCTTCGCCTTGCTCACCTTTGCGATACTCGGTCTCGTCTTGCTCGCCTTGCTTGTCTTACTCGTCTTGACCGCCTTGACCCGCCGCGCCGTTGCCGCTCTTGGCTTCGCGCTCTTCTTCTGCTCCACCGCTTCCTCTTTTCCCCCGTCTTCCTCTGTGCCTCTGTGCCTCTGTGGTGATTCCTCCTCCGCGGCCACCTTCCACCCCGCCGCCTCGCGTTGGCCCGGGTGCAGTCGCGTCCACAGCTTCTCAAGCAGCGGCTTCAGCCCCTGCCGCGATGCCGCGGAGATCACCAGCACGTCACTCAACCGCAACTCCAGATCGCGGCAGACGGCCTTGGTCGCCTTTAGAATTTCCTTCTCATCGCCCACCAGGTCGGCCTTGTTCAACACCACCAGCTCCGGCTTGTCGGCCAGCGCCTCTGAGTATCGGGCGAGCTCTTCGCGGATCACGCGATAGTTTTCGGCCGGGCTCGAACCATCTTCGGGTTGCAGGTCGAGCAGGTGGACGATCTGCTTGGTGCGCTCGATGTGCCGCAGAAAGTCGTGCCCCAGGCCCGCCCCCTCCGCGGCCCCCTCGATCAGCCCGGGGATGTCGGCGAAGACCACCCGGCGCGTGGCGTCCACCTCGGCCACGCCCAACTGCGGCGACAACGTCGTAAAGGGGTAGTTGGCGATCTTCGGCGTCGCCTTGGTGAGGGCCGCGAGCAGCGTGGACTTTCCTGCGTTGGGCTTGCCGACAATGCCCACCTCGGCGATGAGCTTGAGCTCAAGGCGAATGGTGAACTCTTCGCCGGGCAGGCCGTCCTCGGCGTCTTTTGGGGCTTGGTTGTCGGGGCGCTTGTAGTGCTCGTTGCCCCAGCCGCCGCGGCCGCCCTTGGCGATGACGACGCGGTCGCCGGGCTTGAGATCATGCACCAGGTCGCCGGTGCTTTGGTTGTAGAGCAGCGTGCCGGGGGGCAGGCGGATGATGAGGTCTTCACCGGCCTTGCCGGAGCACTGCTTGCGCCCGCCGGCCTCGCCGTGCTGAGCCGCCCACAGGGCCTGATGGCGGAAGTCGTAGAGGGTGCTCAGGCCCTCTTCGGCCTGAATGATGACCGAGCCACCGTCGCCACCGTTGCCGCCGTTGGGCCCGCCCTTGGCCTCAAACTTTTCGCGGCGGAAGGAAACACAGCCATTCCCGCCGTTGCCGGCGCGAAGTTTGATAATTGCTTGATCGACGAACATGGGGCGATGGTAGGGGGGTGGCCTCGTACGTTCGGGTTGAGCAGGCCGAATCTCAGGCGGGGGAGTTCACCACAGAGGCACAGAGACACAGAGAGAGCAGGGCAGGAAAAATGAGAGGGGGGCGGAGGAAGGAGAGAGGCGAGGAAAAAACAGGTTGCCGCCAATGTCCGAGAGGACAACGTGATGGGCCTCGCGTCATGCCGCGTGAGTTCTTCGGGGGCCTTCCCTCCGCTTCATTTCAGCGGGTTCGTTTCGCTGGGCGCTCTGCCTTTAGTTTATATTATTTTTCTCGGTCTCATCTCTCAAGTCTCTTCTTTCATTCCTTCTCTCTCTTGCTTTTCTCTCTCTCTCTCTCTCTCTCTCCTTGCTCTGTCTTCTGCTGCATTCTCCCTGCTCTTCTCTGTGCCTCTGTGCCTCTGTGGTAAACCTCTTCCGTGCCGCCCACCTACTCCAGCACTACCTGCCCCGTCCCCTTCGTGATCCGCCCGATCTCGTACACCGTCTCGCCCAGTTTGGTAAGCCGCTCGGCGACGGACTGGGCGAAGCTGGGGCGCACGATGAGGCAGTAGCCGATGCCCATATTGAAGACTCGCCACATCTCCGCTTCGGGGATGTTGCCGTGGGCTTGCAGGAAGCTGAACACCGCCGGGCGGGGCCAGGCTTTGGTATCGACCTGCGCGTCGAGCGTCGGGGGCAGCGCCCGGCATAGGTTGCCGCCCAGCCCGCTGCCGGTGATGTGGGCCATGCCGGAGATGATGTTCTTGACCGGGTAGCCGCGTTGCAGGCGCACGATCGGGTCGGCGTAGAGGCGCGTGGGGGTGAGCAGCACCTCGCCTAGCGTGCGGGGTGCGGCGGCGGCCTTCTTCCGCGTGCGGGGCTTCTTCGTTTTGCCATTAGTCTGGCCGCTGGCCGCGTCAAACTCCGGGTACACCTTGCCCAGGTCCAGCCCGGCCTCCTTCACGACACTTCGCACCAGCGTGTAGCCGTTGCTGTGAATGCCGTCGCTCGCCAGCCCCAGCACCACATCGCCCACCCGCACTCGCGTTGGCTTCTGCACCCGGGCGAGTTCGACGACGCCCACGCAGAACCCGGCGAGGTCAAAGTCGCCCTTGGCGTAGATGTCGGGCATGTTGGCGGTTTCGCCGCCCAGCAGCGCACACCCGCTGCGGCGGCAGCCGTCGGCGATGCCGCGAACGAGGTCGGTGAGGAAGGCGGTATCCACCACCGGCGTGGCGATGTAGTCGAGGAAAAACAGCGGCTCGGCACCCTGCACGATCAGGTCGTTCACGTTCATTGCGACGAGGTCGATGCCCACGGTGTCGAAGATTTTCAGGTCGGCCGCGAGCTTGACCTTGGTGCCCACGCCGTCGCAGCAGGCGACCAGCACGGGGTCCTTGTAGTTGCGGGCGAAGAGCCGGGCTTTGTAGTCGAGCCGGAAGAGCCCGGCAAAGCCCCCGGGGTTGGGAATGACGCGGCTGGTGTGCGTCCGGCGCAGCATCGAATCGAGGGATTCGGTGAAGGCGTCCTTCTTGTCGATGTCCACGCCCGAGCCGGCGTAGGTGAGAGATTTTTGGGGTGACCTGGCCATAGGGCGAAGGATACTCGCGAGGTGCGGGGCGCAAACGCACGGCGGAAGTAGCCCATTCGGCCTGGAAACTCACTTCGCCAACACCGCCGCCTCCAGCTTTTCCGGGTGGTCATAGGCCAGCCCGAAGATCGTGCTGCTGAACATTTCCAGGGTGCATTCCTCCTGGCGCACGAAGCCCTTTTGCGGCAGTTTGCCGGTGCGGTGGAGGTCGACCATGGCGCACACCCCGGCGGCGGTGGTCAGTTCGATCGCCGGCCAGATGCGGCCTAAGAGCTGTGTGGAGGGGACGCGGCGGCGGAAGTTTACCTGCCACGGGCGGCCGGCCTTGGTGCCGATGCCGTTGACGAAGATCACTACAACGTCTTGCAGCGTGCGGGCCAGGGCGTGGTCGAAGAGTTCGATGAGCATCCAGCGGTCAAACTTGCGGCCGCTGGGCGAGGGGGTGGCGTGCTCGGTGGCGAGGCCGAGGTCGTTGAGCAGGAACTGCATGAGGTCGCGGTGGCCGGGGTAGCGGATGGTCTTGTACGCCACGTTGGCCTCGTGGCTGAGGCGGCCTTCGTTGCCGAGGGTTTCGATGAGTGTGCCGACGCCGCCTGAGGTGTAAAACGCCTCGTACTCCACGCCCTCGAAGCTGAACTTCTCCATGCCCTCCAGGGCGGGCACCTTCACGTTGTGCCCGTGGAGCATGACGTTGCAGGGCTCGCAGTATTCATTGATGACGCCGGCGGCGGACCAGGTGACGTTGTACTTAAGCTGGTTGGTCGGGAACTGCGAGAGGGCGCCGACGCGCAGGGTGAGGTCGTTGACCTTGTCGAACTCCTTGGCGACGGCATAGGCGGCTTGGGCGATGTAGCCGGGGGCGAGGCCGCATTGGGGGACCAGGGCGACCTTGGCGCGGCCGCTGGAAGCGATCTGGCGCACCGCGTCGGTGGTCGCGACGTCTTCGGTGACGTCAAAGTAGTGGACGCCCATTTCGTTCGCGGCTTCGGCGATGCCCTTGACAAAGTTGAAGGGGAGCATGCAGATGACGGCGTGCTGGCCGGTGAGGGCCTTGCGGACGGCCGCCTGATCGGTCGCGTCCAGCACCTGGGTGGCGAACTCGACCTTGAAGGGGACGAGCGAGGCGAGGCGAGAGAGGTTCTCGACGGCTTCGTTGAGGGTGGCCTGGTCGCGATCGGCGAGCGTGACGCGGTAGGCCCCCTTGCCGCAGGCGAGGAGGAGTTCCGCGACTGATTTGCCGACCTTGCCGCCGCCGAGGATGAGGACGTTGTGGGACATGGGAAGCTCCAGGCCCAACGCGGCGGACCTAGGCCGCGAGGGGGTGGATTGTTGCAGGGTTGGAGGCGATGTCGCGGTTGGGGGGAGGGCAAATTGCGCGTCACGACTTTGGTGCTATGCCGCTTGAAATGCCATACCGCCGGCCGCGGTGGGTCGGTGGTGAGTGGTGGGTTCCGCTTTCCGTTGGGCGCGTGGCTGGTCTTCCCACCCTTGGGCGTTTTTGAGGCGCTCAAGAGGGATCCTTGGGCACGGCATCAACGGCGATGGTGGACGGAACCTTTGGCCGACGCCTTGGGAACCTTTTTTTGTCACCGTGTTCGCGTGCGCGGTCGTGGCGAGGGCATTTCCGGTGTGTTGTCCCGAAGACGGAGCCTCTGTTGGTCGCGGCGGGGAAGGTAGGGAAGGACACAGGCGGGACGCCTGTGCCACTAGATGAGGTAGAGAGAAAAGCCGCGATGGTTCCCCGATCGATCACGCGAGCGTGTGACTGCCCACACACCGCTTCGGCACTGCGTGACCCTTGCGGAGACTTCAACGGGGGAGACCAGCCTGAGTTCGTCGCTCAGCCTTTGGATGCCCGATGAAGTCGGCCGCGAGGGGACGCAGTGCTTCTAACTAGAGGGGGGGGGGACGGTT
>JBAZUW010000257.1:0-5014 GCA_041661205.1 Phycisphaerales bacterium | reverse complement strand
CCACGTCGTGTCCAGCCGCGTCTTCTCTGACAAGGTGGCCAGCAAGGGCTGGAGCAGCGGCACGCTGAACGGGGCCGAGCTCTCCAGCAAGACCGACCACGGCAAGGTCATGATCAACAACGCGACAGTCACGGCGACGGACATCGACGCCAGCAACGGCGTGATCCACGTGATCGACACTGTCCTGATCCCCAAGTAAGGCATGGCACCTCTCCCTCACACCCCGATCGCCTCGCGCGGTCGGCGGAGGGTCCCCTTGAAGGACGCCGGGCGAAGAACCCGCGTCCTTTGTTTGAAAATCGCTCGCCCCGCAAAGTTGGTGGGGCGTTGCACGGAAGGATGGAGTGGGATAACGTCATGCCGGTACGTGTGGCACAATCGCGAGGCGCAGTTGGCTCGAAAGTTCGGCGACGCACGGCGCGTCGGGGCGGCCAGCCGCGGGTTCGCAGGAAGCAACACCGGAAAGTCGAGAAGCCCGTTCGTTTGGAAAAGCCGCTGCTTCATCGAGTGAGCGATGGCGACCCTGGTGCGATGCAGGAGTGCATCACGCGGTTCGCCGGCCTTTTGTGGTCGCTGACCCGCCGCGCCGGCTTTGCCGACACGGAGGCCGAAGACGCCGTGCAGGAAATCTTCACCGAGATCTGGCGCAACGGTGCCAAGTACGACCCGAATATCGCCTCGGACACGGCGTTCATCGCCACCATCGCGCGGCGGCGGCTGATTGATCGGCGTCGCCGCCTGGGTCGCAAGCCCACCCCGCAGCCCATCATCGCCGATGAAGGCCTGCCCCCCTCCAACTCCGAGCCGAAGACCGAGCTGGGTGAAGAAGCGGCCAAGGCCTCGCAGGCTTTGCAGCTCTTGAGCCCCGAACAACAGCGGGTTCTCAGGCTCTCCGTATACGAAGGTCTGTCGCACGAGCTGATCGCCCGGGCGACGGGGTTGCCGCTGGGCACGGTCAAGACCCATGCGCGGCGTGGGCTGATGAGACTTCGCGAGATGCTGGCAGGCAACGGCGACGAATCGGCGCAGAACGCGACGCAGGGCGCAGCCCAGGAGGGTGGCAAGTGAACCACCTTCCCCCCATGCCCGCTGATGAGCGAGTGCTGGACTTGCTCACCGAGCAGGCGACGGTCGGGCTGGATGCCGCGGCGTCGGAAGAGCTGCATGCCGCCCTGCGCCGACTTGGCGTCCACGAGGAAGATGTGTCGCTTGAGCTTCCCGCGGCGGCGCTGGCGGTGGCGTTTGTGGGGTCCCATGGCCCCATGCACCCCCCCGCCGCGCTGATGGACAAGTTGCACGCGGCGGGTCAGGCCTGGTGCGAAAACGTGGCGGCACAGCAGCGCATGCGAATCGGCGAAGGCTCGTCGAAGCCGGCGACTTCGCCCGCGCGCGATGCGACTGGGAACATGAAGTTCCCCACCTCACCCCTGGCGGCAACGCGGGCCACTGAGCGGGCCAATGCGGGCGGGGCGCGATGGTTGCCCTGGCTGGCGGCGGCCGCGGGCATCACGCTGGCGGCGCTCGCGTGGATGCCGAAACTCGGCATGGAACGGCCTGCTGCGGGCCCGATCGCGGCAGCCAAGAGCGACCCCAACGCGGTGCACCTGCCGTGGGGCGATTGGGATAACCCGGAGCAGAAGGGCGTCACGGGCGAAGTGGTGTGGTCGGAGGCCAAACAGGCCGGCTACATGAAGTTCGTGGGCCTGAAGCCTAACGACCCCGGCAAAGAGCAGTATCAGCTCTGGATCATCGACAGCCGCGGCATGCAGCAGCGCATCAGCGGGGCGATCTTCGACGCAGCGAGCGGCGAGACCATCGTGCCGATCAAGCCGGGGATCCCGGTGAACGGGGCTGCGGCGTTTGCGTTGACGATCGAAAAGCCCGGCGGGGTGTGGGTGAGCGACATGACGCGCCGTGTGGTGATCGCCGCGAAGAAGTCGTGACGAAGCGGGCCCGCAGCGGGCCAACCTCTTTCCACGTTCTCAACCCTCTCCACGTTCTCAACCAATGAAAAACCCCCACCTGACGGCGGGGGCTCTGTGGATCTGTTGAACGTGTCGCCAGAACGAATCCTCGCTCAGGCCTGCTCGCCGACCTGCCAGCGGTAGAACCCGACGATCTGCGCGTCTTTGCCCACGATGTCCTTCACCTTGATGGTGGGGTCCATGATGAAGGGCTGCTCGAGGAGGGCGATTTCCTCGAAGAACTTGCGCATGCCGCCCTCGACCATCTTCTCAGCGATTTCCTTGGGCTTGCCGGATTCCATCGCCTGCTCGATACGGAAGCGGCGTTCCTTGTCGACGACATCGGCGGGGATGTCGTTGGCGGAGACGCCCTGGGGGCGAGGGACCGCCGCGGTGATGTGCATGCACACCTTGCGGAGGGTTTCGTCGCTGATGGAGCCGGTCGCCTGGACAAGCACGCCGGTCTTGCCGTCGTGGTGCACGTAGCTGCCGAAGGAGCCGGTGCCCGGGTCTTGGGTCAGCTTGTGGGCGCGGGCGATGCTGGCGTTCTCGCCGGTGGAGATCCGCACATCGTCGATGAGCTTCTGCATCTCGGGGGTGGAGGCCACCGCGCCGGCGTGAGCGTTGATCGCCAGCTTGGCGATCGTCTCAACGGCGTTGACGAACTTCTCGTTCTTGGCGGTGAAGTCGGTCTCGGTGCGGACCTCGACGATGGTCGCGGCTTCCTCGGTCTTGGCGATGGCGATGCGCCCTTCGCCGGCCGCCCGGTCCATCTTGGTTTCCATCTTGCCTTTGAGCTGCTTGCGGAGCAGCTCCTCGGCCTTGTCCACATCGCCCCCGGCCTCGGCCAGGGCGCCCTTGCATGCCATCATCGGCAGGCCCGTGCGGTTACGAAGGTTCATCACGTCTTTGGAGTTGATCTCGGCCATGGATTGCTCGCTGTGAGGGAGGTCGACTTTCCGAGCCGACCAGGTGTTCTTGGTAGGTCGGCTCTCCGAGCCGACTCCGGGCGATCAGAATGTCGGCTCGGAGAGCCGACGTACCCAAACCGGCTTACGACTGCACGCCCAGCGGCGGGGCCGTGGGAGTACGGGGGGCTTCGCCACCTTCGGCCGGTGCATCATCCGACCGGAACTGCGCCCGGCGGCTGCGGCGTGCTGGCTGCTGTGCATCGCCGTGGCCTTCGCCGCCCTGGCCACCGGCCATGGGCGCGTCGGTCGACTGGCGAGCCTCGCGGCCCTTGGCCACCGCCAAGCACAGCTCGCGGATGACGACGTCGATCGAACGCATGCTGTCGTCGTTGCCGGGGATGGGGATGTCCGCAAACTCCGGATCACCGTCGGTATCGATGAGGCAGATGGTGGGGATGCCCAGCTTGCGGGCTTCCTTCAACGCCGTGATTTCGCTCTTGACGTCGATGACGACCAGCGCGCCCGGCAGCTTCTCCATGTGGCGCACGCCTTCAAGGTTGCGGCTGATCTTCCGCTTCTCGCGCTTGAGCTGGCTCTCCATCTTCTTGGAGTAGCTGGCGAAGTTGTCGCCCTTCTCGATGAGTTCGAGCTCTTCGAGGCGCTTCAGACGAAGGCGGATGGTCCGGAAGTTGGTGAGCGTGCCGCCCAGCCAACGTTCGGTCACATAGTGCATCTTGACGTCGGGCACGCGGGTCTGGAGCACGTTCTTCGCCTGGCGCTTGGTGCCGACGAAGCAGACGTCCTTGCCCTCGGAGACGATCTTGGTGATGAACTTCTGGGCGAGCAGGAGACCCTTGATGGTCTCCTTGATGTCGATGATATGGATCCCGTTGCGCTTGCCGTAGATGTACGGGCCCATCTTCGGGTTCCAGCCCGAAGCACGCTGCCCGAAGTGAACACCCGACTCGACGAGATCTTGAACCAATGTGTTTGCCATGAACCAACTACCTTTCGTGCAGCGACACCAGCGTGCTTGGATCGGTTGGGCGGCTCACTAAGAGCCGACCACACAGGCACGCCCATTGGGCGCTTCTGGTGGGGATACTCCGAAACGGAAGTCCCCCAGGAACAGGAATGATGAACGGCGCTCACCCGAACCGGCCTCGCGGAACGCGAAACCCACCAAGCCCACCCAAACATCCAACAGCGCCGGCAACGCCGCCCGATCTGCGGCTATGCCAGCAAGGATAGGCTCTGGAATCGTCGCCCGGCAATCAATCGTCCATGAAACCCGCGAGTGAATCGGAATGCGTCTTCGGGATCTGATCGTTGTTTGGGTGGTCTTGTTTGCGCCCGCGGTGCAAGCCCTCCAGCCCGCCGCAACCCTCCCTCCCGGGTCGGTGAAGTTTCGCATCGCCACCTTTGACCTCGGCGGCGTAACCACCGCCGACCTGGCGGCGGCGGACGTTTCCCGCGTGCGCGAGCTTGCGCAGGCCATCCAGCGAATCCGCCCGCAAGTCCTTCTGCTGAGCGGACTTGCGTATGACATGCCCGGGGCGCCAGGAGTCTCCGCCAAAGACACCCCAGGCACCAACGCCAAACGCTTTGTGCAAGAGTACTTACAGGTGGCTCAAGCCCCGGACCTGCCCCCCCTGCGCTACCGGATATTCGTCGACCAACCCAACAGCGGCGTACCCAGCGGGTTTGACCTCAACCACGACGGCAAGATCGCGACAGAGTTCCCGCTGGCCGCCGATACGCCGGAGCAGCTCCTTGCCCGGGCGGCCTATTCCGCCGACTGCTGGGGCCCGGGTGACTACCCCGGCCAACGCGGCATGGCCTTGCTCGTGGACGAGCGCCTCGAAATCAAAACCAGCGAGCTGCGCACCTTTCGCAAACTCCCTTGGAGCTACATGGACGCGGCTTACCTGCCCGTCGGGCCAGATCAGAAGCCGCTGTACACCGAAGAAGAGAAGGCCGCGGCCCGGCTCAGCAGCGTCGGCCATTGGGATGTGCCCATCGTGCTGCCGAATAAGAGCGTGGTGCATGTGCTGTGCAGCAACCCGGTGCCGCCAAGCCCCGCTGGACCAGCCGACATCAACGCCCGGCGCAATCACGACGAAATCCGCTTCTGGGCCG
>JBAZUW010000256.1:0-5018 GCA_041661205.1 Phycisphaerales bacterium | reverse complement strand
GTTGATCGACTCCAGGTGCTGCACGTTCAGCGTCGTGTAGACATTCAGGCCCGCTGCCAGGCACGCCTCGACATCCTGCCACCGCTTGGCCCGCCCCGAGGGCGAGCCGGGCGCGTTGCTGTGCGCCAGCTCGTCGACGAGCAGAATGTCCGGCCGGCGCCGGATCGACGCATCCACATCAAACTCATGCAGCGTCGTTCCCTGATACTCGATCTTGACGCGTGGAATGATGTCCAGCCCCAGCACCATCTGCTCGGTCTCGGCCCGCCCGTGCGTCTCGACCACGCCGACGGCCACGTCCACCCCCTGGCCGGCCATGCGCTGCGCTGCCGCGAGCATGGCATAGGTCTTCCCTACACCCGGCGCCATACCGAAGAAGATCTTCAGCCGCCCGCGTGGCTGAGCAGCCCCTGAGGTCGCCGCCACCTCGATCGCGGCCCGCTGCGCACGCTTGAAACGGTCCAATACCTCGTCGGCAGTCTGGGGGCTCGGATTGGACTCCATCGTTGCCATGCGAATGTAATCCTATTGGCGAGCCGCCCCCGTCATTTCTGAACGTTGAGAAGGGCACGATTCAGGCCGAGGACGTTGACCACGGGCTCGCCGAGCACGCCCAGTGCGCGGCCCTGCGTGTGCTCGTGCACCAGCACGCGAAGGTCTTCCTCCGTCATGCCACGAACCTTGGCGACGCGGGGCACCTGATACTCTGCCGCGGCAGGAGAAATGTGCGGGTCCAGCCCACTGGCTGAGGCGGTGACGAGGTCGACCGGCACGAGCGCCTGGCGAAATGTTGAACCCGCGACGACCCTCACGATGCCCACACTGGCGTCAGCCGCGTCGAGCGCTGCCAGGCGAGCCTTGATGTTGTCCAGCAGCGCGGGGTTGGTGGGGCCAAGGTTGCTGCCGGAGGAGCCGGAGCTCTTGTCGAGGCTGAGGGGCGTGTATGGCACGGGGCTCGTCGCGCTCGGGCGGCCCCAGAACCACTTGGCCAACTGGGGGGCGGCCGCAGCGTCGGAAGTGCCGAACTCCTGACCAATGAACGTAGAGCCAATGGGCGTGCCGTCAGTGCCAGTCAGGATCGACCCGTTGGCCTTGTCCGCAAACGCGATTTGCGCGATGCCGGTGATCGCGAGCGGATACACCACGCCTGTGATCAGTGATAGAAGTAGTAAGAGGACGATCGCGGGGCGGAGTACAGGCATCGGTGGACTCCCTGATTTCGTGCGTATCTACAGTTGAACATGCGCGACAAGACTGCAGGCGACGTGGACTATGCAAGTGTCGGGGACAGCTACTCGAGACTTCGACGTGCAGATCCGCGGATTGCTCAGCGCATTCACGCGGCCCTGGGCGATGCACGCACCGTGCTGAACGTCGGTGCGGGCGCGGGCTCGTACGAGCCGAACGATCGCCATGTCATCGCCATCGAACCGTCCGAGGCGATGCGCCGCCAGCGTCCCCGAACGCTGGCCCCGGCGATCAACGCCCGGGCCGAGTCGCTGCCGCTGGATGCCCAGTCCGTCGATGCGAGCATGGCGACCGTGACGGTGCACCAGTGGCGCGACCGCGACGCAGGGCTCGCGGAGCTGGTTCGAGTGACGCGGGGACCGATCGTGGTGATGGCGTTCGACCCAGCCGTCTTCGGGTCGTTTTGGCTCGCCGCGTACGCCCCTGAATACGTCGCCGCAGAGCGGGCGCGCGACGTTCCGATGCCGGTGCTGACAAAGGGGCTGAGTGACGGCGGGCGGCGCGTTCGGATTTCCACCGTGCCCGTGCCGATCGATTGCAGCGACGGCTTCGTCGAGGCGTACTACGGAAGGCCCGAAAGGTACCTGGACGAGTCGGTGACGCGAGCGCAGTCTGGTTGGGGTTTCACGCCGCCGGGCACGCTCGACCGCTTCCGCGCGGCACTCGGGGGCGATCTTGCATCCGGCGAGTGGGACCGAAAGCACCGGCACTGGCGAACACAGCCGAGCTTCGAGGGCGCCTTGCGCCTGCTCGTCAGCGAGCCAGCGTGACTCCGACGCGGCGAATCGTGCTGCACAGGTTGGGCGAGCGATTTCCACGTCTTAGGTCCACCCCGGCAGCAGGTTCACAATCACGTCGATGATCTTGATGCCGATGAACGGCACGATGAGCCCGCCCAGGCCATAGACGAGCAGGTTGTGCCCGAGAAGGCGACTGGCCTCGACCGGCCGATACTTCACGCCTCGAAGCGCCAGGGGGATGAGCACGACGATGATGAGGGCATTGAAGATGACGCTCGAGAGAATTGCACTTTCCGGATTCAGCCGCATGATGTTGAGGGCGCCCAGCGCGGGGTAGGTGGTCATGAAGGCGGCGGGAATAATCGCGAAGTACTTGGCGACATCGTTGGCGATGCTGAAAGTGGTAAGCGAGCCGCGGGTCATCAGCAGCTGCTTGCCGATACGGACGATCTCGATGAGCTTGGTGGGGTTACTGTCGAGGTCGACCATGTTGCCGGCCTCTTTGGCCGCCTGCGTGCCGCTGTTCATCGCGACGGCGACGTCGGCCTGAGCGAGCGCCGGGGCATCGTTGGTGCCGTCGCCCGTCATGGCGACAAGCCTCCCGCCATGCTGATACTCGCGAATGAGCTTCATCTTCGCCTCGGGTGTAGCCTGCGCGAGGAAATCGTCGACGCCGGCCTCGGCCGCGATGGCCGCGGCGGTAACTGGGTTATCGCCGGTGATCATCACCGTTTTGATTCCCATGCGGCGCAGCTCGGCAAATCGTTCGGCGATGCCGCCTTTGACAATGTCCTTCAGTTCGATCACGCCCAGCGTTTTGCCCTTGCCGTCGGCGACGACCAGGGGCGTGCTGCCACGCTTGGAGACTTCATTCACAATTTCCCGGGCCTGCACGCTCGGCGTGCCGCCCATCCGCGTGACATATGCCTCGATCGCGTCGGCGGAGCCCTTGCGGATCTGCCGTCCGTAGGGAAATAGCGCCGATACCGGCAGATCAACACCACTCATGCGCGTGTTCGCGGTGAAGGGAACGAACGATGCGGGCTTGCCCTCGAACCCGAGCGTGTGCATGTCACGCTCGCGAATCTGAAACTTCTGCTTGGCAAGCACGACGATCGAGCGACCTTCCGGCGTCTCGTCGGCGAGCGACGACAGTTGTGCCGCGTCGGCGAGTTGCTCGGCAGTGGTGCCATCGACAGGATAAAACGCCGACGCCATGCGGTTGCCGAAGGTGATCGTGCCCGTCTTGTCGAGCAACAGCACATCCACGTCTCCCGCAGCCTCCACCGCGCGTCCGCTGGTCGCGATCACGTTGGCCTGCACCAGCCGGTCCATGCCCGCGATGCGGATCGCTGACAGCAGACCGCCGATCGTCGTCGGGATGAGGCACACCAGCAGCGCGACCAGCACCGTGACGGTAATGGGCTGCGCCGTGCTGCTCGCGTCGGCCGCCTTCGCCTGCATCACCGCGTACACCGAATACGGAAGCAGCGTCGTGCACGCCAGGAGAAACGTGATCGTCAGCGCAGCGAGCAGGATGTCGAGCGCGATCTCGTTGGGCGTCTTTTGACGCTTGGCCCCCTCCACCATCGCAATCATGCGATCCAGGAACGACGAGCCGGGGTCGGCGGCGATCCGCACGATGAGCCAGTCGCTCAGCACCTGCGTGCCACCCACGACGCTGGAACGATCGCCCCCCGCTTCGCGAATCACCGGCGCCGACTCGCCGGTGACGGCGGCCTCGTTCACGCTCGCCACGCCCTCAATCACCTCGCCGTCACCGGGAATCGTGTCTCCTGCCTGCACGAGCACAACGTCGCCTTTGCGGAGCGTCGCGCCGGAGACGCTCTCGGTCCTCAGCGCACTGATATCCGTTGCCTTCTGCCGTTCCCCTACGCCCATCTCTCGAGCGCCAGCCGGAAGCATTCTCGCTGTCACATCCCGCTTGCTCCGGCGCAAGCTCGCGGCCTGAGCCTTGCCTCGTCCCTCCGCCATCGCCTCGGCAAAGTTCGCAAACAATACTGTGAACCACAGCCACAGTGCGATGACGAGCACGAGCGTCGGTGAGTAGCCGCCGGCTTCGCCCTTGCCCGCAAACCCAGCGAATGCGAGCAGCGTCGTGAGCACGCTCACCACCCAGACCACGAACATGACCGGGTTTCGCAGCTGCACACGCGGGTCCAGTTTCGCCAGCGCTGAGGCAACGGCCGGGCGCACAATCACGGGGCTGAATATCGAGGCGTTCACATCGGTGGTCGTACTGGGCATGGCTTCTCTCAAGTGTCAGGGACTTACTGGCTGACGAGCTGCAGATGCTCCACCACCGGGCCCAGAGCTAGTGCAGGTACAAAGGTGAGTGCGCCGACGATGACGACGACCGCGACGAGCATGAGCACGAAGACGGGGGTGTGCGTGGGCAGTGTGCCGCTGGTGGTGGGGCTCACGCGCTTGGCGGCCAGCGACCCCGCTACGGCGAGAACCGGCACGATGATCCAGAAGCGGCTGAACCACATCGCCAGCCCGAGCGCGATGTTGTAAAAAGGTGTGTTGGCCGTCAGCCCTGCGAACGCCGAGCCGTTGTTGTTGCCCGCGCTGCTGAAGGCGTACAGAATCTGGCTAAACCCGTGAGCACCGGGATTGCTCGTGGTGCTCCCCGCCGGGGTGAGCACCGCCACGGCGGTTCCCACCAGCACAATCGCGCACGGCACCAGCACGCACACCATCGCCATTTTCATCTCGAAGGGCTCGATCTTCTTGCCCAGATACTCCGGCGCGCGACCCACCATGAGCCCAGCCACGAACACCGCGACAATGACGAACATCAGCATGCCGTACAAGCCCGAACCCACACCCCCGAATACCACTTCGCCCAGTTGCATGAGCCACAGCGGGATCAACCCCCCCAGCGGCGTATACGAATCGTGCATGGAGTTGACGCTGCCATTGCTCGCGGCGGTTGTCGCGGCGGCCCAGAGGGCGGAGTTGGCGACGCCGAAGCGGGCCTCCTTGCCTTCCATGTTGCCACCCAGC
>JBAZUW010000255.1:0-5074 GCA_041661205.1 Phycisphaerales bacterium | reverse complement strand
GTTCATCCGCGACGCGAAGCGGCTGGGGAACAAGTGAGGGGAGAGAGGAAGAGACGAAGTTCCGGAGAGACGCGCCACTTCGTCTGTTTCTACTTCGCCACTTCTCAGATCACCTCACGGCTTCTTTGCCGCGGCTTGGATCATCTCCACCACCTTGCCCATCAGGTCGTTGGGCACGGGCACACTGAGGTTGTACTGCGCGATGTGCCACTCCCCGCGTTCGCGGAGCAGCACGCCGCTGCCGCGACAGAGGCCGAGCTTGGCGTTGTCGAGCGTCTCATCGAACCACGCGACGTCTCGGGCGGGCGCGAAGTACACGTGACGCTCTCTGGGGGTGTAGGTCCAGGCGCTGCCCCGGGCGAAGTAGGGCTTGGCCCAGTCGTGGAAGGCCTCGCTGGTCCAGCGCTCCGCTGGGTCGGTGCCGAGGAAGATCGCCCCGGGGGTGTAGAGCCCGAAGTAGCGGGCCTCGTCGGCCTTGGCCGCGGCGTCGTGCAGCGCGTCGATCGCCTTGTTCACCGCATCCTCGTCGCTCGCCTTGGCGCCGGGGCGCATCGCGTTGAACGCCGCGACGAGTTCTCCCTCGGCAAAGTCCAGAACATGGCCCTGGCCGGGGAGCACGCGGAGCGTGGCTTTGCCCCCAGCGCCGGTGATGGCGGCGACGATGGCCTTTGAGCCCGCGTGCCAGTATTCGTCGTCCTTTTCGCCCACAAAGAGCATGGCGGGTAGCTGCGCGAGAGCCTTGAGCTTTTCGAGCTGGAAGTTTTTGTCGGCCGCACCCGGCAGCAGCGTGAGCGATGCAAACCGGTCGGCGTGATCGGCCGCGAGACGCACGGCGGAAATGCCACCGTTGCTCACACCCGCGAGGTGCACGAGCCCATTCTCGGCCTTGACGCGCGAGGCGACGTCTCCGGCCAGCGCCAGCAGCGCGTCCTCATCTGCAGGGCCAAAGCGATGTCCTGCGGGAGCCGCGGGGCACACCACCACCCACCCGGCCTTCGCAAGCCCGTTCCAATACTTCTCGACCACCACGCGGCACATGGCCTCGCTCTGCTCTCCCGGCGGCAACGCCAGCAGCAGTGGCGCGGGCTTCGTGGCGTCGGCGGGACGGAGCAGCACGTAGCGGAGTGTGGTGCCACCTTTGACGGTGAAGCTTTCGAAGGGGATCGAGGCCTCCGGGGGCGTGGTGGTTTGGGCTTGGGCGGGTGGCGTCGTCATGCTCGCAAGCATGATCGCGCACGTTGTCAACATGGTCGCCTTGGTCAAGCTTGCTCGCATGGGTGTCTCCGTGCGCGCTACGGCACGCCGCTCGCGCTTGTCACCGTATCCGGGTCGGGAAGTGGGCGCAGACCCAGTTTGGCCCGCAGCTGGTTCTGCGCTTGAAAAAGCGCATCGAAGTCATCGCGAGTTTCGGCCTCTTCGCTCTCGCCGCTTGCTTTGAATACGGCGTACGTCTCTTCCCACGATGAGGGTGTGCGGATCACCAGCCACACGCCGGGGTCGGGCACAGGCGGCAGGCCGTGATACACGAACACGCACAGCCCCAGGCGGTGGGCGATGACATCCTTGGGCATTTCGCCGATCACGTTGAGCGCCGTGTCGTCTTTGGCTTCGGACGTCAGACGATTGAAGTCGCGCAGCTTGAAACGACCTACCGGCTGATCCAGGGCCTCGTCGTCATCCGCGGCGAGCATCGCGGGCGTGACCTCGCCACTGGCGAGCAGGGTGACGGCGTTTGCGGGCCAGGCCCCGTTGGCCGCGAGATGGGTTTGCAACGCGGCGCCCGCGGTTGTGGCGAGGGCCGCGGGCGGGAGCGAAGCCGGCATGGGCGAGGCGGGTGCGACGGGCACTGGGGGCGGGGTGGCCCGCGCGGTCAGCGCGGCGTTGGCGGCTTGCCCGGCCTGCACGAGCAGCACGAACCCATAGGTCGGCAGCGCGAGCATGAGCAGGCCGGCGACGACCACCGCGCCCGCGGCCCGCACGGCCGAGACCTTTTGTGCGGCCGCGATCGCAAACCCGGCCACGATGCCCCACCACACCAGCCCCACGGGAATCCAATACATCCCGCAGCAGGGGATGCCGCAGCCGATCAGGGGCCCGCAGGTGTACGCCAGTGCCTGCACCGTCCGCCGCAGCGGGTGGGAGGTGGGCCCGCTGAGTCGCAGCACGCCGTGCGCGATGGCCGCGACGATCCAGAGGCCCATCGTCAGTATGAGCGCGACCACCGGCGCGATGAGGAGGATGATGGCCAGCGGCATGAGGGAGTTGACGGGACTGGACTTGATCGCGAACAACGAGGTGCCGCCCGCGATGAGCACGAACACGCTGTAGGTGCCGAGCTGAATGGCCAGCAGCACGCACCACGCGAAGCGCAGGCCTCGTTCGCTCTCGGGGGGCGTGATGCGCATCAACTCGGGCGGGGTGATCGCACCGGCCCACAGGGTTCTAAAGAACGCGCCAAAGCGGCCCACCCGGGCGCGAATGGTCCATGGGTTGTCCGCCACCTCGGCCCGCGTGAGGGCGAGGTCGTTCACGGGGCGGAGCACCATCTCATCGAGCGTGACATGGCGCGCACAGCCGGCACACTCAAACTCGCGGGGCTGCAACAGGCCGTTTTCGTCGGAGCCGTAGTACTCCTGCTCGCAGTGGGGGCAGCAGAAGCGCACGGCGCCGCGGCGGAAGCGGTACTCCGATGGGGCGAAGGGCGTGCCGCATTCCGGGCAAGTGCGCCCGCGAATCTCCCACAGGGCGTACTTGCAGACGCGGCATTCCATAGACCAAGCGTACCT
Source organism: Phycisphaerales bacterium (assembly GCA_041661205.1). Taxonomy (GTDB): domain Bacteria; phylum Planctomycetota; class Phycisphaerae; order Phycisphaerales; family UBA1924; genus RI-211. Next base: position 2,288 of record JBAZUW010000255.1, on the reverse strand, counting down.
CCGCTATTGTGTCGCCATCCACAAAACCAAGGGCGTCGCAACAATGACGATCGCGAGCGTAATCGCGCTGACGCCACGCCAGATGCTCACTTCCTGGGCCACGGTCAGCGCCCCACAGGCGCACAGGTACCACCACAAGAGGCCCACGGGCACCCACACCACGCCAAGGCACGGCACGATGCACAGCATCATCGGCCCGGAGGTATACGCACACGCCTGCAAGGTGCGTCGCAGCCCGTACGGGTTGGGTCCGGTCAGTATCAGGATGACGTGCGCGATGGTTCCAACCGTGAGCACGAGGCAAAGGCCCAGCAAGGCCGCGACGAGCGGGGGCACCACCAGCCAGAGCGCAAGCTCCACAATGTCTGTGCCGAAGAGCCTGGCGGTGACGAAGCCCCAAACGCCCCACGCAACCCAGGGCAGTGCGGCGACCAGTGCGGTGAATGCGAACAGCACCATCACAAAGGCCAGCGCGGTGGTGTCGTGGGGGCTGGTCGCCCTCATCATCGCGTCCGGCTCGGTCATTCCGGCGGTTGCAGTCTGCATGATCGCCCGGTACCACCCGAGCCTGTGGCGTTCCAGCCACGGGTTCGAGAATTTGGGAGGGATTCGAATCTCGGCGCTGGATCCGCCCCGGTGCAGTGAGACCACGGTCTCATCGATGCCGATGCGCGTGCCGCATGTCACGCACACGAACTCGCGGGGCTCCAGTTGGCCGTTCTCGTCAGTCCCGTAATAGGCCTGCCCGCAGTGCGGGCAGGAAAACTTGACCCCGCCGCGTGGGAAGCGGAAGTCTGACGGAACAAAGCCGCTCCCGCACTCCGGGCAGGTGCGGTCGCGAATCTCCCAAAGCGGGTAATCACACGTGCGGCAGTTCACGACAGCGAGCATACGGATCACGCCGAAACCGGTTGCACACGCCGCCCCCCGGCGCCGGTCGCGACTCGTATCATCCGGGCATGATGGCACTCACACGTCTTGCGGGCCTGGCGGCGTCTTGCTTGTTTGCGGTCACCGGCGGCTTGGTTGCGCACGGCCAGCCGGCGGCCCAGCCCACGACCCAGCCCACGCCTGCACCCGCGGCGGCGCCCCCGGCCACACCCGCGCCGGCGACTGCTGCCCAGCAGCCCGACATTACCGATCTGTACCCGCTCAACATTGTGGAGAAGCTGCGGATGGAGGCGGGGCGTCTGTTGCCGCTGGCCCGCATCGCCGATGCCCAGCGCTTTCTGATTTCCACGAGTTGGCTGACGCTGCCCGACACACGGATCGTGTGGGAGAAGCCCGGCGAGGCGATCTCGGGGCGCGAGTATGAGGCGTTGCCGCCGGACAAGCGCGAGGGCTTCAAGAAGCACGAGTTCGGCGAGAAGGACTACTACTTCACGCGTTACGGCTCGCCGCTGGCGTATGTGCGCGTGGTTGATCTGCTCGCCTCGAACATGCCTGCGAGCATTCCCGAGAACACGCGCCTGCGCAACAAGCGGATTCTGGACTACGGCTTTGGGGGCATCGGGCATTTGCGACTGATGGCCGCGTTGGGCAACGACGTCGTGGGCATCGAGGTGGATCCGGTGCTGCGGGCGCTTTATAGCGACCCAAATGACCAGGGGGTGGTCAACGGCTCACCCATGATGGACGATGTCGCGCCCGATGGCTCGCTGTTGCTGCTTTTTGGTCACTTCCCTGCGGATGACAATCTCACGCGGTCGGCCGGGGACAGCTACGACGCGATCATCAGCAAGAACACCCTCAAGAATGGCTACATCAACCCCGAGCATGAGGTTGACAAGCGGCTGCTGGTGGACCTGGGCGTGCCCAACGAGACGTTCGTCGCGGAGGTGTTCAAGCGACTGCGCCCGGGCGGGCTGTTTCTCATGTACAACCTCTGCCCGGCCCAGTCCAAAGACCCGGCGAAGTGGATCCCCTGGGCCGACGGGCGCAGCCCCTTCTCCAAGGAGATGCTGGAGAAGGCGGGATTTGAGGTGTTGACGATCAACACCGACGACAGCGAGATCGCCCGGAAGATGGCCTTTGCCATGAAGTGGAACGAGGGGCCACAGTCTATGGATATTGAGAATGACCTCTTCGCGACCTACACGCTGTGCAGGCGGCCGGCGGCTGCGATGGCGAAGTAGGGCGGGGGCGTGGGGTGCCGCGGTGCCGCGTTGGGGCCGGGAGAAGAGTTTTTACCACAGAGGCACAGAGGCACAGAGAGGGAGCAGGCGGAGAGGAAGATGGGGAGGGGGAGAGGGGGAGGAGTTGGCGTGCGGGCGCGGGGTTGAGTTCGG
>JBAZUW010000254.1:0-5077 GCA_041661205.1 Phycisphaerales bacterium | reverse complement strand
CAGCCGAGAACGTTCATGAGCGTGCTCTTGCCGGAGCCGGATGAACCCATGATGGCGACGAACTCGTTGCGGCGAATGTCGAGATCGACGCCGCGTAGGGCGTGGACCTTCTCCGTGCCCACCTTGTAGACCTTGTGCAGGCCCCGGATGCGGATGGTGATGTCGGTCGTGGGTGCCATGGTGTGGAGTGGCGCGGCGTGCGGCCCGTGGCGGGGATTGGCGGGGGGCGATTAGCCTTTGCCCGGACCGCTGGTGGCGGCCTTGGGCTCGGACTTCTTTTCTTCGGCGGGCTTGGCGTCTTTTTCAGACTTGGGGTCGGTTTTGGCGGCGACGGCGGCGTCTTTCTTTTCGCCGGGTGCGGCGTCCTTGGTTTCTTCCACGAGCTGGTCGTGCTTGATCCCCACCAGCACTTTGAACGGGCCGGAGATGACCTGCGCACCATCGTCCAGGCCTGAAGAGATGACCGTGCTGGTGAGATCGCTCGCACCCACTGACACCGGCACCGGCTGGGCCTTGCCGTCCTTCATTACATACACCACCCGCGCGAACTTCTTGGCCGGGTCGATGCGCGGGTTGTTGGCCGTAACGCCGCTGGGCAGGTCGTCCACCGCGCGGTCCAGCACGGCTTGGCTGGGAACTTTGATGATGTCGCGGAAGGTTTCGACCTCGATATCGGCGTTGGCCGTGAGGCCGGACCTCAGCAGCAGGTCCTTGGGTTTGTCGAGCAGAATCTCGGTCTCGAAGTAGACGGTGCCGTCGGTATCCTGCTGGCGCTTGAGGCCGACTTTGGTGACGGTGCCGGTGAGGCGGAGGTCCTGGTAGGCGTTGACGTAGACGCGGGCCTTCTGGCCGTGGTGCACGGGGGCGATATTGGCTTCGTCGACCTTGGCCTTGAGGATCATGGTGGAGAGGTCGGCGATTTCCATGATGACCGAGCCGGGGCTGTTGAGGGTGCCGACCACCACCAGCTCCCCCACTTCCGCGTTGAGCTTGGTGATGACGCCATCGAAGGTGGCGGTGATGGTGGTGTTGTCCAGATCTTTTTCGGCGCGCAGAATGTTGGCCCGCGCGATCTCGATGGAGTGTTCCGCGACGCGAAGGTTGCTTTCGCTTCGGAGGAACTCGGCCTGGGCCGCGTCGACCTCGCTCTGCGGGACATCTTTGGTAGAGAGGAGCTCTTTCTTGCGGTTCAGCTCGAGCTGGGCGTTGGCGTAGCTGGCCTTGGCGCCTTCGAGGCGGGCTTCTTCACTTTTGAGGGAGGCCTTAGCGGAGTCGAGCAGGGCGGCGAGGTCGCGGGCGTCGAGGCGGACCACGACGTCGCCCTCCTTCACTTCATCATTCTCACGGAAGGGGAGCGCGATGATGCGGGCGGAGACCTGGGCGGAGATTTCGACCTTGGTCTTGGGTTCCACCTGGCCGGGGGCGGAGACGGTGCGGACCAGGTCGCCCATGGCGGCGGGGGTGATTCGCACCTGAGTGGCCTTGAGGTCGGGCCGGAAGCTCTTCATCATTTCCTGGAGCTTGCCGGACTTTTGAAGGTAGATTCCGGTCCCCACGCATGAGCCCAGCAGCACGACGGCGATGATCAGCAGCCATTTCCACACGATGCGTAGCCTCCGGCGCCCTGACCAACGGCGCGATGGGGGAAACGGGGCGAGTGCTCACCCCGGACCTTCATACTGGGTTTCGGGTCGCCGCCGTTTCGCCCGCGTGCCGCCGCCGGCCTTTTCCGTTGCCGCACGCCACCCCGAGAAAGGGTAGACGCCAGGATGGGAAGGTGGGAGCGCGGGACAAAAAAGCAACCGCCGCCCGGGAGTGTGACGGGCGGCGGTGCGGCGTGTCACGGCTTGGTCAGGGCCGTGTTGGTGGTCTGCTTAGCGGGCGCGGCGGCGGCCGGTCATACAGAGGAGGCCGAGCGAGGCGAGGGCCGCGGCACCGGGCGCGGGCACGGCGATGGGGAGGATCTGGTCCTGGTACTGGCCGCTGCGGATGCCGACGAGGTCTGTCCCGCCGGCACCGGCGCTGGCCGCGGCGAAGAGCGTGTTCAGCTGGTTGAGGATGCCGCTGGAGAGTGAGCCTCCGTTGGTGGTGGTGGCGTGGAAGTTGCCGCCGGTGATGCTGAGACCCGCGTTGGACGCGACGGGGTTGAAGTCGGTGACGATTTCCCACACGGCGAGCTGGAAGGCGGTGGCGAGGTCGTTGGAGGTGCCGACGCCGCTTTGGGCGGAGTTGGCGGCGCTGTAGAGGGAGCGGATGGCGTTGGCCTTGACGGCGCCCATGGGGCTCCCGTCGGGCAGCTGAGTGATGGAGACGACGTCGTAGGTTTTGGTGGAGCTGGTGACGTGCTGGGCGAGGTCGGTGCAGTAGGTGAGATAGTTGCCGTTGTAGGCCGCGGCGTCGCCGGTGCCGTTGGAGAGGGTGTGCTTGAGCTGACCGGCAAAGACGTTGCCGTTGAAGCTGGGGGAGTTGATGTGGACGTTGGAGCCGGCGCCGGTGCCGGTGAACTGGACGTTGATCATGTCGGCCTGAGCGACGCCTGCAAGAAGAACAAGGGCGCTGACGGTGCAAATGCGGGTCTTCATGTGTCTCTCTCCTCGTATGAGTGTGGTTTCACGTAACGGGGGGACGAGTGTTCGTCCCCCCCGCCCCTGTCTCTCTCCGATGTGGGGCTGCTTACTCACAACATGCATCAAGAGTGGAGAAAGACCAGCAATGTGGGTGTGGGGCGGGCGGTTTGAGCGTGGGCGGCGCGGGTGCCGCGGCGCGTAGCGATACACCCCGCGTCACCGGTAGCGGGACGAAGCCCTAGAACGCGGGGTGGGGTGCGGAGCTGGTCAGGCTGCCGTCCCAAAATGCAACAGGGCCGCCCCTTTCGAGGCGGCCCTGCGAAGTGATTGAGTTATCGAGTCGTTCGCGATTAGCGGCGACGGCGGCCCATGGCGACCAGGCCCGTGAGGCCAACCAGCGCGACGCCGGCGGGAGCGGGGACCTGCTCGAGGCGTTTGTCTTTGGAGATGAGGAAGACATCGCCCGGAGCAAGGACGAAATCCCACTGGAAGCCCCACGTCACATCGCCGGCAAGGGGGCCAGCAACGTCGGTGAGGTCCGTGACCAGCCCATCGGAGAACTTGGCGACCAAGTTCGGGAAGGTGTTGAGCTCGTAGTGGCTTGGGGCGGGGGTGACGACGGTCTCGTTGACGCTGAAAGTGCCGAGCGCGTCGATCTGATCAGCGATACGACCGCCGATGATGCGGCCGATGTCACCACCGGGCGTTCCTCCCAGGTCGAAGTCAACGTACTGGAAAAAGGAAATCGTCTGGGTAGTGTTGCCGGTGTTGTTGATTGTGATGAGTTCGCCCAGGTCCGCCGCCCCGCTGCCAGCGGTGCCGCCGGCGAGGTTGTAGCGGATGTCAAAGCGGATGCCTGCGGCATCGGTGTGACGGGTGAACAACGTGTCGTTGCGGGGATCATCGAACAGGTTGGTATCCGAAGCCTGGAAGCCGTTGAGGGGCAGGCTGTCCACGGCGACTTCGTCGGCGAAGCCAGCGGCGCGGTAGTAGAACCGCTGATTGAAAAGCTGGTTCACACCGTCGACGGTCCAACCAACCTGGTTGCCGCCCGTGACGTTGAAGAACGCGTCGGAGTTTCCATCCGACAGCACGACGTTTTGACCGAGGGCCGCCGAAGCAAGACCCATGGCCACAAGGCCAACACAAATCCCACGCATGTCAAACTCCTCCTAGTTGCCCGTTAGGGCAGGTACGAAACCTGTCTCAGCAGATAGCCTACCCCAATGTACTTAGGTATCAACCCCAATTGCCTCCGATAATCAATGAATGCTGCGCGAAGGCGGTTTGACTCGGGGGAACCCTGTGGCGACTGCATATCAGGCTCATACTGAGGGACGCGGGAAGGCCGCGCGAGAGGCCTGATGACGTCCGATAATCTTTGGTAGTCGCATGGGTCGCCGGTCGCGGCAGCCACGGAACGCTGTCGCGTAGAGGGCCGGACCTGCGATACGGTGTCTCAAGATGACTGCCACTGACAGACGCGATCCTGAAGGCATTGCCACGGGCTTTACGCACCTGCACCTGCACACTGAGTACTCGCTGCTCGATGGGGGCAACCAGATCGAGAAACTCGTGGCGCGCGTGGCCGAACTGGGCATGAAGGCGTGCGCCATCACCGATCACGGCAACATCTTCGGGGCCGTCGCCTTTTACGCTGCGTGCAAGGAAAAGGGCATCAAGCCGATCCTGGGTGTGGAGGCGTATGTCACGCCCCCCGGTAAGCCTCGGACCGATCGCACGTACAGCGGCGGGGGCGAGGGCGGCTACCACCTTGTGCTGCTTGCCGAGAACAATGTCGGCTGGCAGAACATGCTGAAGCTGTGCAGCCAGGCGTATCTCACCGGGTTTTACTACAAGCCGCGGATTGACCGCGAGCTGCTAGCGGCCCACAGCGAGGGGCTCATCGCCATCAACGGGCACCTGGGCAGCGAGATTGGTGATCACCTGCTGGCCTTTCATCGAAGTGGCGACCCGAAGCACTGGGCTGCGGCGGTGGAGAGCGCGGAGTGGCACGCAGCCGCCTTCGGCGGGGGGAAGAAGTGGTCGAGTGGTCAAGTGGTCGAGTGGTCGAGTGAAGGGCAAGGTTCGGTGCCTTCCCTTGCTCAACCACCTCACCACTTGACCACTCAACCACTTCCCTCGTTCTTCATCGAACTCCAGCATCATGTGCCGGAGCAGAATGCGATCAATCCGCTGCTGATCAAGCTTGCGCGGGAGATGAAGCTGCCGCTGGTGTGCGACAACGATGCGCACTTTTTGAAGGCGGATGATCATGATGCGCACGACACGCTGATTTGCATCTCGACGGGCAAGGGGAAGTTCGACGACAGCCGCATGCACTACACGCCCGAGCTGTACGTGAAAAGCCCGCAGCAGATGGAAGGGATTTTTGGCGGCGACGACTACAACAACGCGAAGTATGGCGAGGCGGGACGAGAGGCCCTGGCGAATGCCTCGGCGATCGCCGATCGCTGCCATGTTGAGTTGCCGCTGGGCAAGAACAACTC
>JBAZUW010000253.1:3877-5101 GCA_041661205.1 Phycisphaerales bacterium | reverse complement strand
TTCCCCCACCACGCCCAGGAGGCCTTGTGAGGGATGGCTGATGGAGTTGGCGTTTGGTGCAAGGGTGGCGCGGGCGAGGAGGGCGCCGGCGCGATAGCCGCGGCTGCCGTCCGGGGCTTGGCCCCCTTCCAACGCTTCGGAGACCGAGGCCACGAGACCTTCGCCGGCGACGTAGTTGGAAGGGAGGTGCAGGTACATCCAGACCGACTGAGCGACACCGGGGTTGAGGGTGATTTCGCGCTGCTCGACGGGGCTGTCGCCGTCGGCGTCGGTGCTGGTCAGTCGAACCAGGACTTCCCGAGGCTTGGCGCTGGTGTCGGTCAGCACCAGGCGGATGCCGGTCCATTCACCCCGGCGGGAGGTATCGCCAACGCCGAAGCGATCGCACTCGATGCGAACCTCGGCGTCCGGTAATACATCAATGACGCCCTTGGCGGGCTCGAAGGCGAGGGTCTGGGGGGAGTTGAACAGAAAACCCGCGCATAGGGCCAAGAGCGCCAAGAGGGGCGTGAGGCCGCGGGGGGCGTGATGGATGGAGCGATTCCCGGACAAACCCATGACACACATATTACAGGTACTCAAGCGGGAGGGTGCGGTCGCCGATTCGTTTTCTATGGAAGCCTTCTCTGGGCAAGTGATGGTGGTGCTTTCAATCGTTGGGGGGTTGGGGGTGCTGGGCATTCTGCACGTCATGGCGACGGCGGTGCGGCACGACACCGAGTTGCATGACCTGAAACTGCGCGTGCACAGGCTGCGGCGCGAGCAGATGGAACGGCTGCGGCGGATGGCGGAGATGAACCCGATGGGGAGCGCGACCCGCGCCAGCGGTGGTGGCAGGGGCGGGCACAAGAAGGCGGCGTGAGGCTGCTCCGGCTGCTTCCGATTCCTTGGATTACTTGGGAGCGGGCTGACCCGCGGCGGGCTTCCCGTCGCGATCCACGATTTCTACTTTGACACCTTCGGCGGGCTGGCGGTTGAGGTTGACCGCCACGATGTCGCCGACCGCGAAGCCGGACCGGACTTCGATCGTCGGCCCGAGATCCCGATCGATGTCCAGGGGCACGTAGTGGATCGTTGAATCGGCCCGCACCAGGCCCGCAGCGGGTTTGCCATCGCGGATGAGCATGGCCTCGGCGGGAAGCACCACCACCTGGTCGGTGCGGGGCACCTCGAAGGTACAGCGGGCGAACATGCCGGGCAGGAGCATGTGGTTCTTGTTGTCGA
>JBAZUW010000253.1:481-3867 GCA_041661205.1 Phycisphaerales bacterium | reverse complement strand
ACCTGCACCTGCACGAGGCGGGTGCGGGTGGCGGTGCTGATGGCGGCGGAGGCGCGGGTGACGACGCCGGTGATTTCGGTGCCGGTGAGCTCGGGGATGTCGAGGGTGGCCTTCTGGCCGGGCTGGATGGCGAGGGCGACGGACTGGGGGACTTCGACGTACACATTGAGCGTGTCGCGGGCGCTGATGCTGAACAGGGCGCGGTTGGTGTCGGTCTTGTCGGCGATGATGAGCGCGCCGACGTCGAAGCCGCGCTGGGTGATCTCGCCGGTGAAGGGGGCGACGATGGTGGCGAGGGTTTTGCGGGCTTTGAGTTGCTGGAGGTTGACCTGCGAGGCTTCGACGGTGGAAGCCGCGGCGTTGCGGGCGGCTTGCTGAGAGCTGAGTTTGGCGCGGGCGTCGTCCAAGGCCTGGGCGGTGACCGCGCCGGGCGTGTCGACGCTTTCGAGGCGTTTGAGCGAGATCTTGGCGAGGTCAAGGTCGGAATCGGCCTGGGCGAGGCGGGCCTGCGAGAGCCGGATGTCGGCATCGGCGGAGGCGATTTGCTGGTCGAGGACGGGGGTGTCGATGACGGCGAGGATTTCGCCTGCCTCGACATGGTCGCCGATGTCGGCGTATTGCTCGCGGAGGTAGCCGGCTTCGCGCGCGAAGAGGGCCGCCTCCTGAAGGGCTTCGACCCGGGCGGGGAGCGTGAATGTGATGGTGGCGCTGGCGGCGGTGACGGGCTTGACGACGACGCGCGGCGCCTGGTTGATACGTGTGGCGGTGTCGCGCTCGAGCGTGGCGCGGGCTTCTTCCTGCGGGCGGATGCCGAAGAGGACGACGCATACGACGACCACCACGATGATGAAGCCGAGGGAGACTGGCACCATGACCCGGGCGAGCGGGGTGAGTTTGGGGAGATCGTTGCGGGTAGCGGGGCCTGCGTGGGGATGGGTATCCGCAATCCCGGGAGCGGGTTCAGGGTGGTTGGTTGGATCACTCATGCCAGCGAAACCTCTTTCTCAAGATCGTCATGGCTGACGGGGACGTTTTTTCTGAGGATGCTGTAGAAGACGGGGACGATGAGGAGCGTGGCGACGGTGGCGAAGAGGAGGCCGCCGATGACGGCGCGGCCCAGCGGGGCATTTTGTTCGCCTCCTTCGCCAAGGCCGATGGCCATGGGGACCATGCCGATGATCATGGCCGCGGCGGTCATGAGGACGGGACGCAGGCGGGTGCGACCGGCGGCCCAGGCGGCGTGAATGGCGTCGACGCCGGTGTCGCGGCGGTAGTCGTTGGCGAAGGTGACGAGGAGGATGGAGTTGGAGGTCGCGACGCCGACGCACATGATGGTGCCCATGAGGGAGGGGACGTTGAGGGTGGTGTGGGTGAGCAGCAGCATGGCGACGACGCCCGCGAGCGCGCCCGGGAGCGCGGTGACGATGATGAGCGGGTCGGTCCAGGACTGGAAGTTCACGACCATCAGGAAGTAGGCGAGGAGAATGGCGCCCACGAGGCCCGCGGCAAGGCCGTTGAAGCTGTCTCGCATGGAGAGGTATTGGCCCCGCACGATGATCTGGGTGTTCTTGGGCAGTTCCTTGCGGATTTCTTCGATGACTTTGTCGACATCGCGACCGACGCGGCCCAGGTCGCTGCCCTCGACCGAGACGAGGACGTCGGTGACGGACTGGATGTTGTAGTGCCCCACGGCCACCGGGGTGACGGTGCGGTGCGTGGTTGCGAGGCCTTCGATGAGCTGGCCCTGGGTGTTGGGGCCGGGGCTGAGCGGGGTGACCGCGAGGTCTTCGAGAGTGCCAACGCGATATTGGGGGGTCTGCACGTTGATGAGGTAGTTGACGCCGTTCTTGGGGTTCAGCCAGTAGTTGGGGGCGGCCTGGCCGGTGCCGCTGAGGCTGGTGAGGACGCTGGAGGCGACGTCGCGCTGGGTGAGGCCGGCCTGGACGGCGCGGGTGCGGTCGATGTCGACGCTGATTTCGGGGGCGGCGACGACCTGCTGGGTGTGGACATCGGTCGCGCCGGGAATTTTTTCGATGCGGTCGATGAGCTTCTGGGCGAACTCTTGATTGGTGGCCTTGTTGGGGCCGGTGACCTGGATGTCGATGGGGGCGGCGAGGCCGAAGTTGAGGATCTGGGAGACGATGTCGGGGCTTTGGAAGAAGAACTCCAGGTCGGGGTAGGTGGCCGCCAGCCGGCTGCGCATCGCCTTGACGTAGTCGGCGGTTTTGCCGATGCGATCGGGCGTGAGGGAGATGAGAATCTCACCGTCGGCGGCCGACACGGTGGAAGAGTCGGAGAAGGCGAGGTTGACGCCGCCGGCGGGGAGGCCGATGTTGTCGATGATGGTGCCGAGGTCGGAGGCGGGGATGATCTGGCGGATCTCGTCTTCGACGCCGAGAAAATACTGCTCGGAGGACTCGATGCGGGTGCCGGCCGGGCAGCGGACGTGCAGGCGGATCTGGCCGGAATCGATGGTGGGGAAAAAGTCCTGGCCAATCTGCGTGACGCCGAGCGCGCCGACACCGACGGTGGCCGCGAAGCCGACGAGGGCCAAGAGGCGATTTGAGAGGACCCAGGCGAGGGCCAGTTCGTAAAGGCCTTTGAACCACTCGAAGCCGGCGTTGAAGACGCGATGGACCGCCCAGATGGGGCCGGTGCCCGAGGCGTGCTCGCCCTGGGAGTAGACCGCAACCTCAGGGGCGAGCAGGGTGCGGGCCATGGTGGGGACGAGGGTGCGGGAGAGGATGTAGCTGGCGAGCATCGCGAAGACGACCGCGAGGGAGAGGGGGACAAAGAGGAACTTGGCGGAGCCGGAGATGAAGAAGACCGGCAGGAAGACGATGCAGATGACCAGCGTGCTGACGAAGGCGGGCACGGCGATCTGCTGGGCACCGTCGAGGATGGCGCGGAGGATCGGCTTGCGCTGGGCGAGGTTGCGGTGGATGTTTTCGATTTCGACCGTGGCATCGTCGACGAGTACACCGACGGCCAGGCCGAGCCCGCCAAGAGTCATGGTGTTGATCGTGTGGCCCATGGCCGCGAGGCAGATGACCGAAGCGATCATCGCGAGGGGGATGGAGATGGCGATGATGACGGTGGAGCGCCAGGAGCCCAAGAAGAGGAGGATCATGAGGGCGGTGAGGCCTCCGGCGATGGCGGCTTCTTTGAGAACGCCTCCGATGGCCGCCCGGACGAAGATGGATTGATCAAGCAGGAGTTTGACATCCACGCCAGGGGGAATGGTGTTGAGGATCTTTGGAAGGGTTTCTTTGACGCGCGACACGATGTCGAGGGTGGAGTACCCGGTGCTCTTGAGGATGGTGAGCAGCGAGGAGCGAACGCCGTCGACGTGCACCATGGAGGTTTGAGGTGAGAAACCGTCGCGC
>JBAZUW010000253.1:0-471 GCA_041661205.1 Phycisphaerales bacterium | reverse complement strand
GCACGTTGGCGACGTCGCGCACGTAGATTGTGGAGTTTCCGGTTTGGCGAACCGGCAGGTCGTTGAGATCAGCGAAGAGATCGGGGCTGGAGTTGGTGCGGACGTTGTATTCGGTCTCGCCGAACTTGGCGGTGCCGGCGGGGAGGATCACGTTCTGAGCGTTGAAGGCGAGGGAGACGTCGGAGGGGGAGAGGCCGCGGGCGGTGAGCTTTTGCGGATCGAGGTCGACGATGATCTGGCGGGCCTTGCCGCCGTAGGGCAGGGGGACTTGAGCGCCCTGCACGGTGGCGAGGCCCCGGCGGATGAAGTTAAGGCCGAGGTCGTAGAGCTCCTGCTCGCTGAGGGTTTTGGAACCCATCGCGGTTTGGAGAATGGGCACGTTGGAGGCCGAGTAGCGGATGACCAGGGGAGGGGTGCCTCCGGGGGGCAGGATGCGGAGGATGGTCTGGTTGATGGCGGTGATTTGGGCGA
>JBAZUW010000252.1:0-5123 GCA_041661205.1 Phycisphaerales bacterium | reverse complement strand
CCGGCTGCGGATGCCCTACGACGGGGAGATTTTGGGCAACGCGGCGACGCCCAAGGCGACAGGCTGGATCAACGACGCCGGCACGGGCGCCGGCACTTACACCCAGATACAGGTGCGCAACGTCACCCAGGGTCGCGACTACTTCACCACCCGGCCCAAGTTCAACGTCGATGACAAGGACGCCAACGGCCACGCCCTGCTGGGCACGGGCGCCGTGCTCTCGACGATCCCCACCTTCAGGGCGGGCGACATCCTCGCCCTGGACGTCGACGTCGTGCCGGGCGGCGCCAACAGCAGCCGGCTGGTGTTGTGGTTGACTTGCGGATTCTGGCTGGAGGTGTAGGCCGATGGTAGTCGTCGAACAGACGTGTCTGAGCTGTTCCGCGGACTGCTGCCGGGGAACGCTGATCTGGTCAGTTGAGAAACGCGAAGAGTTAAAGCCGGTTCGGGAAATGAACGAAGCGGAGGTACAGGCGTTTCTGGCTGAAGCCAAGGAGTCATGGAAGCCGGTCGGAACCTATGGTATCTGCAATCTATTGACACCGGATGGCGATTGTTCCACATACGCCGAGCGGCCGGCACTCTGTCGGGTCTGGCACTGTGGTGGCGCACACTGGCGGCCGAAGGAGTAGCGCATGCCGATTCCCACTTTGGATGAGGCCGCAATCTATAAAGCGCCGACCATCACCTCGCAGGTGCGCGTGGCCGTGGAGTTGGACCGGCCGGTTTTCTCGGGGCTCTTCGACGACCACTTCGCCGCGGGGGCGCTGGACACCGACCTCTGGTTCAGCGACTGCCCCTCGTGGGGCAACGTCGTCGTCGCCGGCACCGCGGTGACGCTCTCGGTGACGGGCTGGGCGATCCGGCCGCCCTGGCTGCAGACCCGCCACAACCTGGCCTTCCCGCTGCGTCACGATACCGACTGGGTCTTTTCGACGCGCTTCCGGTGGCCGGTACTCACTGGCTACGGGGTGTTCTTTCGCCTCTGTGGGCACATGCGCTCCGAGGACCTCATCGCCTCCGGCTACGCCAACGAGCTGGGCGGCGGCTTCGACCTCATGGGCGAGGCGCTGGTGGTATCGACGCCGGTGGGCACGGGCCCGACGCCCTGGTACCGCTGGCGGGTGACGTTCGACGCCTCCGCCCAGACCTACACCGCCGAGGTGGACACCGACGACGACGGCGTCTACGAGGTGTCGCTGACCAAGGACGCGCTCGGCTGCTACGCCGAGGCGATCGTGATCGGCAACAGCACCGCCATTCAGGGCGCGATGGGGGCGTGGTCGGAGATCGAGGTCGACCGCGTCACCGTCACGGGCACCGCCGAGACGATCGAGGACCCCGATTGGGCGGCACCGTTCACCTACGACGGCACCCGCATGACCTATCTGCCGGTGATGTTGGGCGGACGGATTGACTGCGACGTGGACAACCAGGTCGACGTGGGCGAGATCACGCTGGATAACTTCTGGCTGAGTCGCGACCTGGAGCCGCGACTCAGGTTGTACACGGACTTTCGCTTCTGGAATCGGCGTCTGCTCGTCGAAGCCAGGGCCGGCGACGGCAACGGGCGCTGGACGAACTGGCAGGTACTGATGGACGGCCTCGCCGCCGAGAAGCGCGTGAGCCTCCAGGGTGGCGTCTGCACGATCGTCGTGCCCTTCCGCGACCGCTGGCGGGCCAAGGCTGACGACAGCCAGGTGCTGGCCGCCTACAGCGATGCCGCTACCACTATCGCGGGCGTGGGAATGCACTTCACCGTGCAGCAGATCGTGCAGGACCTGCTGACTACCAGGGCGGGCCTGCTGGCAGCGGCGATGAACGTGGTGGCCACCGCCTTGTACGTGCCGCGCAACTACAACGTTTTCAGGATGAGCGTGCTCGCGGCGGTGAAGCAGCTCTGTCAGGAGGCGGCGCTGGCCGTCTACCAGCGGCGCAGCGACGCGCGCATCGAGGTTCAGGAGTGGGCCTGGGGCACGGACGCGCCCGCCTACTGGCTGTCGACGGGCGACGAGGTGGACTCGGTTGAGTGGACCGAATCGGCCTTCGACGCCACCGCGCAAGAGCAGCTGGCGATCGAGAACACCAACATGGCCGGCGGCGGCTTCACCAACGTCTGGCCGCCGCACCGCCAACCGTTCTACGGCGTGGTGGAGCACGCCAATAGTGTCGCCTCCCAGTCCGACTCTGGCCTCACCAAAAAGCACTGGTGGCAGCGCAACCGCAAACTGGGTAGCGTGACGGTGGGGATGAAGGCGCAGCTGTGGCTCGAGTATTTCCTCGAGGTGGGGGTGGCCGACGATCGCTTCATCGGCTTCGGGCGCGATCAGTCGTGGATCGTCGACGGCTGGTCGCACGCATGGGATGAGGCGGGCCAGATTACGAGCACGGCGCGGCTGATCAACACGCACCCCGAGCGCTTCCTCGCGGAGAATATGATGCCATGACGCCAGTGATCGACGAACCCTACAAACTGATTACGGTCGCCGCGATCGTCGACACCACGCGCTTTCGTGGCATCTGGCGGGGCCAGTCGTACGAGGCGCGGGCATTGCCTGACACCAGCGACTTGACGGTGGGCGACGCGGTCGTCTGCTGCGTGCTGCCAGGAACCAGCGAACTGGTGGCCGTGCGGCGCCTGGCGCTGGGCGTCGACTGTATCATTCTCTGGTCGGGCAGCGTCGCCACGATCCCCACGGGCTGGCACTTGTGCGACGGCACGGGCGGCACGCCGGACCTCAGAGATTACTTCATCCGCGTTTCGTGGGACAACGCCGACATTGGCTACACCGCGGGGGCTGATTCCTACAGTCTTTCACACCAGCACAATCCAGGGCTCGCCAGCGCCGACGACGCCGGCACCCACAAGCACCGCGGCGTGGGGCCTGCGCTCACGGACACAGGCGAGCGCGGTGGCTTCCCGCCCGGCGACGATTATAATCACGGCTCGCCGCACGGCCACGCCGCGGCAAACTACGAGACGAGTGCCGGGACGCCTCACCACCACTCGTTCAACGGCTACACAGCCCTGGACTCGCAGAACGTCGATGTGCGCCCGCCCTACTACGCGCTGTGTTACATTGCGGGCAAGGCCTCGAACGTGCCGATCGGCGGCATTGTGCTTTTCGCCGGCACCTATCTCGCCATCCCGGTCAACTTCGCGATTTGCGACGGTACCGGGGGCACGCCCGCCACCTGGTGGCACCTGATCGTCGGCGCCGGCGGGGCAAAGGCCGTCAACACCAGCGGCGGCCTCACCGCGCTGCAGAACTCCGATCTGGCGCACACTCACGGGCTGGGCACGATCGCGATGGCCGACAATGCTGCCCACGCGCACGGAGCCTGGTGGGAGGTCAATCCGGCTGGCGCTTGCGAGTGGGGCACCATCGGCCCGGGACCGAGTTTTCCCGGCCAGCACGTTCACGAGTTTTCCGTCTTCGAGGAGACGGGCGCGGCGGGCGCGGACAGCGACTCGCACGGCCACGTGCCGAGCGCCAACGCCGCCACCGGCGGGGTGCGCAATCCCGCCTCCTACCTGTACCCCGAGCCATCGAATTACGTGCTCGTGATGATCCAGAGGGTGAGCTGACATGACGGTACCGATCGGCGGCATTATCTGGTGGAGCGGAGCGGCGGGCGCCGTCCCCGCTGGCTATCAGATCTGTGACGGGTCGCTGGGCACGCCCGACCTGCGCGACAAGTTCGTGCCCTGCGCGGGCGGTGCCAAGTATATCCCCGGCAACACGGGTGGCAGCGACCAGTTCACGGTGGCCGCGCATGGCCACGGACTCGGCACGGTGGCCGCCGTCGCCGATAACCTGCACAGTCACGACGTGGTGGGCTACGTCAGCGGCGACAACGTGCCAGCCGACACTGTCATCGGCAAGGGCAACGTGTCGGTGGGCTGCGCGCTGTTGCCGGGGATCCACGCGCACGCCTTCACTATTCCCTCGATGGTGCCGGCCCTGCCGCTGCACTCGCACACGCTCTCGGGGGCCTACGCAGCGGCAGGGCCGATCAGCGCCGCCTTCCTGCCAGAGTGGTATGCGCTGTATTTCATTCAGAGGCTAGTCTGATGGGCGCGCCGTCGACGACGCTGGGCACGGTCACGACCGCCGACGCGATCAACAACATCTACGGCATCGCCTACGGTGGCGCCATTTTCGAGGCAAACGACCCCAACCTCTGGGGGCCGGTGGTAGGGGAGATCGTGTTAGCAGCCTACCTGCCCTCAGCTGGGCAGTGGGTGATATTGGCGATCGTGACGCCGTAGGGGGTGACATAGTAGAGCGACGGAGGGCATCACTGACAGCGGTGCTTGCTTAGTAGCGTAGTGTGGAAGGGGAGTGCGGTGGGCGATTGGTCAGACATTTTGATTGGCCTGGTGGGCGGAGGCGGGTTTGTGGCCGTGCTACAGCGCCTGTGGCCAAGCAGGGCGGAAAAGACGGACGCCGCGGACAAGCTCCGCGACGATATGATGCAGCTAATTGGTGCCTTGCGGAGCAGGCTGGAGGGCGTTGAAAAGGACTTGGACTGCTGGAAACGGGATTATTACGCCCTGCGAGATGAAAAAAGCGTCCTTCAGGGCAAGTACGAGGTGTTGCAGGTGTCCTATAACACGCTGGATGCTAAGTACCAGGCCGTGAAGGACGAGTTAGAACGACTACGGCGCGAGGTCGCTAGCGCGGTGAAGAAGAACTAGGGGGCGAGCATGAGAGCAGGCATCTGCTTACCAAACTACACATTCGATCAATGGACGGAGGGCGACCGGCGCGTGATCGCGGCCGCGCGGCCGGCGGCGGTGACGCTGATGGCCAAGGAGCACGACCGGCGCGTCTACGGCTACCTCGAAGCGATCGCGGCCGGCTGGGGCTACAAGCCGCTGTACGTCGTGCGCTTCGGCGACGGCCCGCAGACGCCCGAGTCAGCTGAGATTCACCTGAACGCGGCGCTGGCTCAGGTGCCGCCGGCCGTGCTTGCCGAGGGGCGCGCGGTGTTCAGGCTCGGCAACAACACAGACAAAGCTGAGGAGTGGGGTGATCTGGGCGCGTATGTCTATGCCTTCAAGGGTCTGCACGAACGCCGGCCCAACGTGCCGCTGGTGACGACCAACCTCCACGACC
>JBAZUW010000251.1:3062-5218 GCA_041661205.1 Phycisphaerales bacterium | reverse complement strand
CTCCACCCGCTCATAGGTCGTAAACCGCCGCCCGCACGCCAAGCACTCGCGCCGTCGACGGATCGACTTCCCGCCGTCGCTCGCGCGGCTATCGATCACCTTGTCATCGTCTTTGGCGCAGTAGGGGCACAGCACGGTTCAATCCTCTGGTGCCCCTCTGCGGGTACCCCCTCTCTCCGAGAGGGGCTCCGAGGGGCGGCCGCAGGATACCCAATCTCCCCCAGCCCGCGTATACTCCAACCTCATGACCCGCCCCACTACCACGACGACGCCCTCAGACCACTCGCGCGGGTAACGGCCGTACCCGCCAGCACGCTGTCTCTCCAAACCCGGCCGATCGCCGGGTTTTTTCGTATCTTCCCGCCTTTCGCTTCGCCCACCGCCGCCAGGATTTCGCCATGAACGACACCATCTCATGCCCCAAGTGTCAGAGCGCCATGGAAGCCGGCTTCATCATCGACCGGGGTGATGCCGATCGCTCCACCGCTAGCCGCTGGGCACCCGGCCTCCCCGTTGTCGGATCCTTCCTGGGGTTCAAAACCGTCCACGTCACGTGGAACCAGACCCGGGCCGCGCTGCACATCGTCACCTTCCGCTGCAGCACCTGCGGCTACCTCGAGTCGTACGCTCCGAACGCCCCCGTAAAGACCTAAAAAGAAACGAAGGACACAGGCCAGAAGCCTGTGCCACAAGATGAAGTAGAAAATCCTCCCAGCATCAAGCCACCGCCCGCTCGCACGCTTCCGAATTTAGCCATTTAGCCCTTTAGCCATTTGCCCTGGACCCCCCATGCCCACCATCACCCTCCCCGACGGCAAGACCAAATCCTTCGACCACCCCGTCAGCGGCCTCGAAGTCGCCCAATCCATCGGCGCCGGCCTCGCCAAGGCCGCCCTCGCCGTCAAGATCAACGGTGAACTCAAAGACCTCTCGACCAAGATCGACCACGACTGCGCCATCGCCCTGGTGACCGCCCCCAAGGCCGGCCAACCCGCCAGCGCCGACGCCCTCTACCTGATGCGCCACTCCGCCGCCCACGTGATGGCCGAGGCTATCCAGGACGTCCTCGGCAAAGACATCCTCCTCGCCTACGGCCCCCCCACCGACACCGGCTTCTTCTACGACATGTTCGTGCCCGAAGGCAAGAAGATCTCCACAGAGCACTTCGACAAGATCAACGCCCGCATCGCCGAGATCATCGCTGAAAACCGCAACTTCTGCCGCTACGAACAATCCGCGACCGACGGTCTGACCCGCCTTAAACACGAATCCAACAAGTACAAGATCGACAACGCCGAACGCGCCCTTGGCATGCGCTCCAGCGTCTACACCGGCCAAAAGGCCGCCTTCGCCGATGCCCCCACTTCCACACCTAGCCTCTCCACCACTTCGCCACTCTCCTTCTACGCCACCGGCACCCCCGGCAAGAACTGGGAAGACCTCTGCCGCGGCCCCCACGTCCCCAGCACCGGCCGCATCGGCGCCGCCCGCGTCATGTCCATCGCCTCCTCCTACTGGCACGGCGACGAAAACTCCGACCGCCTCACCCGCGTCTACGGCACCGCCTTCGCCACCCAGGCCGAGCTCGACGCCTATCTCAACCAGCTCGAAGAAGCCAAGAAGCGCGACCACCGCGTCATCGGCAAGCATCTTCGCTTGTTCCACATCGACGAAGACGTCGGCCAGGGCCTCATCCTCTGGACCCCCAACGGCTCCATCATCCGCAAAGAACTCCAAACCTTCATCGCCGCAGAACTGAAAAAGCAAGGCTACACCGAGGTCTTCACCCCGCACATCGGCCGCCTGGAGCTCTACAAAACCAGCGGCCACTACCCCTACTACAAAGACTCCCAGTTCGCCCCCATCATCGAACGCCAAACCCTCGAAGAGCTCTCCGCGACCGGTTGCACCTGCGCCGAACTCATGCACCGCGTCGAGGGCGTTTCGCAGCGCCTCGCCGATGGCATCAACGAGCGCACCAAAGCCCAAACCATCTCCCCCGACCGCGTCATGGCCGACGACAAGCTCGTCGAAGGCTTCATGCTCAAACCCATGAACTGCCCGCACCACGCCAAGATCTTCGCCAGCGCCCCCCACAGCTACCGCGACATGCCCGTGCGCCTCGCCGAGTTCGGCACCGTCTACCGCTGGGAACA
>JBAZUW010000251.1:0-3052 GCA_041661205.1 Phycisphaerales bacterium | reverse complement strand
AACGGCCTCACCCGCGTACGCGGCTTCACTCAAGACGACGCCCACCTCTTCTGCACCGAAGACCAGATCCCCGGCGAAATCCAAGGCTGCCTCTCCCTCGTCAAGACCATCTTCAACGTGCTGGGCATGAAGGACTATCGCGTCCGCGTCGGCCTGCGCGACCCAGACGCGAGCAAGTTCACCGGCTCGCCCGAGTCATGGGACAAAGCCGAGGCCGCCTGCATCGCCGCCGCCCAGTCGCTCGGCGTCGCATTCTCCAAGGAGCCCGGCGAGGCCGCGTTCTACGGCCCCAAGATCGACTTCGTCGTCAAGGACGTCATCGGCCGCGAGTGGCAGCTCGGCACCGTGCAGGTCGACTACCAGATGGCCAACCGCTTCGATCTCTCCTACATCGGCCCCGACAACAAGCCCCATCGCCCCGTCGTCATCCACCGCGCCCCCTTCGGCAGCATGGAACGCTTCTGCGGCGTCCTCATCGAGCACTTCGCCGGCGCCTTCCCCACCTGGCTCAGTCCCGAGCAAGTCCGCATCCTCCCCATCTCCGAAAAATCCAACGAATACGCCGCCCAGGTTGAGCAAGCCCTCCGCGAAGCCGGCGTGCGCGTGACCACCGACACCGGCAACGACCGCGTGCAAGGCAAAATCAAAGAAGCGACCGACTGGAAAATCCCCTACCTCCTCATCGTCGGCCCGCGCGACGCGGAAACCAGGTCCGTCAGCGTGCGAGCCCGCGGCGCCGAGAAGGACCTGGGCGCGATGTCGCTGGACGCCTTTGTCGCGGCCATCAAAACCGAAATCGACACCAAACGCGCGGAGCTCGGGGTGAAGCCGTGAGTCAAACAGGTCCCGCTACTCCAACGCCTGTGCCGATGAATGACTTTCTCTTGAGAGTATATTGCGGAGAGGTCGCCCAGCAGTGTAATCGCGGCATCATGGCTTATCAGCAAATGCGGCGACTTGTTACCTCGCCAAGTTCAGCAAGTGATATCGAAGAGCACATCGGCACTGTTTTTCAAGCTCTGAACAACGTCTTGACTTGCGCCGCCAACGTGTCCAAACTTCTAACCACGCCAAACAAGAAACCGCTCGTTACTGATCGCGGCGAAGCACTATCCAAACGACTAAATGTTCTAGCAAGCTCGCCCGTGCACAATCGGATTCTTCGCAACCATGTGGAGCACTTTGACGAGCGCATTGACACATGGGCTGCGACTGATCCGAATCACATCTGGGCCAGCGACTTCGTTGGCCCGTTGAATATAGCGGTCATTCACGGGGCAAACATACCAGTCCGCAGAAGATATGATCCGATGACGGACACGTTTCACTTCTTGTCCGATCAAATTGAGTTATACGCAGTCAAGGAAGAACTCCGGCGTATTCAACTTGCAGCCGATGAAGTCATTAACCCGGTTTGGCCTGATACGCCAGATTTTCACGCGTCAAAGATGGACGATGAACTCGGCGAGACACACGGGTAGTTCCTGCTGACAGAACCCTTCACGCCAACACAAGAGCCCTTCCAGCCCAACTCGCCCGCCAGCCGATACTGCTCGCATGAGACGCACCCTCCTGGCGACCCTTCTCCCCACCTCTTCGCTCCTCCTAGGGATCACACTCCTCATCAACACAGTCGCAAGTCTGCTCGCGCCTTCCCTCGACGCCACCCTCTGGCTCGTCGACCTCCGCGCCCTGCCCGGGTTTCTGCAGTCGCTCCTCATCCTCACCTGGGCCGCGGCACTCATCGTGCGTGCGTTCCATCCGCCAACCACCACGCTCCGCATCGCGCTCCTCTCGCTCGTCGCGGCCGCGTTGATCAACTCCGTCACCTACTTCGCGCTCGTCTTCCGGGGCGACATCGCTACCCCTCGCCCCATCCCGCTCTCCGCCGCGCTCGGCGTCATCACCGTTCTGCTCGCCATCCGTCGCAATACGCTTACCCACGTGCGCCGCACAATCCTCGCCGCACCCGCCCTTGCCGCCCTGAGTTGTCTGCTCCAGATCTTCTTCTTCGGCTCCACCGATTACCGCCGCCCCGCCGATGCCATCCTCGTCTTCGGCGCGCACGTCTACGCGGATGGCTCCCCTTCCCTCGCGGCCGCCGATCGCGTGACCACGGCCGTCAACCTCTACAAGCAATGTCTCGCTCCGACGCTCATCATGTCCGGTGGCCCTGGTGACGGGCCCACCTCTGAGCCCCAAGCCATGAAAGCGATGGCAATCCGTCAGGGCGTCCCAGCGCAAGCCATCATCACCGACGAACACGGCCTCAACACATTCGCCACCATCCGCAACGCCACAGCCTCCCTCGCCCCGGGCACACGCGTTCTGGCCGTCAGCCATGCCTACCACATCGCCCGCATCAAGCTCACGTGCGAACGCGAAGGCCTGCACGCGCGCACCGTCCCCGCCGCCGAATCACGATTCCTTCTCGGCAAGCCTTTTTTCATCGCCCGAGAGATGCTGGCCCTTCCGTACTACTACTTCTCGAAGTAATAGAGGCATTGTCGAACTACGTCGGCCCGAACGGGGCTCCACCCCGTCACCCCCTCAACAATCTCCGCACACTTACACCCTTTGCGCGCGCTCTTCAGGTGATACCCACTTTCCCCCTTGCCAACCCCTACCTCGCGCATCTAACTTCCCAACATGGATGCGACACTCACCCCGTTCACACCCACCCGCGAAATCGCCGACCAGGTCATCGACGCCCTCGGCTCCCCCGACAACACCCTGCGTGAAGTCGCCAGCGATTTCAACACTACCGTCGAGGCCCTCACCCTCTGGATGACCCGCCCCGACATCGCGGATCGCCTGAACGCCATCCACTCCGCCGTCACCTACCGCTCGCGCCTCATCGCCACCAACTTCCTCCCCGGCGTCGTCCGTCTCCTCAACAGCATCATCGACAACCACCTCGCCGACGAGCACGGCCACGAACCCGTCCCCCTCTCGCGCGAGCCCCGCCTCCATCGCGAGAACGTCCGCAAAGCCGCGGCTCTCATCTTCCGCATCTCCCACGCCCTCGCCCCGCCCCCCCCCCCAGCCCCCC
>JBAZUW010000250.1:0-5230 GCA_041661205.1 Phycisphaerales bacterium | reverse complement strand
GCACAACAGTGGGCCTAACCGCCTGAATCCACGAGATTTTTGGGGGTTTTGAGTTGGCGTCCCCAACGGGATTCGAACCCGTGTTTCGGCCTTGAAAGGGCGCAGTCCTCTCTGTAACGCGCTGATTCTAAACGGCCCCTGGCCGGGACGACTTTTCGGGACAACTCTCATCAGCCTTTCGCCTGTTTTCCCGCCTGTCTTCCCGCCTGTTTTGCGGCCTCTCGGTCCACGTCCCCGACCGCGCCAAGCGCGTAGCGGGCGGTCGTGCTTAGTGAGGAATGCAGGCCGAACCGCGCGACCGTCGCCAGGTCGTGTGTGGTGCGATACAAGAGCGTGAGGAAGCTATGGCGGAGATCGTACACTTTCACGTCCTCCAGCGGCGGATCGAGTTTGCGGCAGGCCCGGTGGAAGGACACGCCCATCGGTGCGCTGGTGAATTTCCCGTAGGCGTTCAGCCGGTCGAACTCGCGCAGCGCGGCCACGGCTTGTGGTAGGAGCGTCAGCACGCGCGCATCAGACCCCGCGCCCTTCCGGCGTGGCCGCACACGCAACGTCTTGGCTTTCAGGTTGACATCGGCCGGCGTGATGGCCTGGAGGATCGACGGCGGGAGTCCCGTCCACGCCATGACGGCAAGCCGCGCCCGCGTTTTGCTGGCCGGCATGACGGCAAGCACCTGCCGAATGCGGTCGTAGCCCAACCCGCGAGCATGAGGCCGTGGTTCTGGTGGCGCGTGCGAGCCGCGTACGGGGTTCGGGCGATCCTTTCCGTCCAGCCGATTCCAACAGGCCAGGAGTGCGGTGCGGCGCTTTCGCACAGTGGCCGGCGCGGTTCCCGCGTTCAGCCAGCCCTGCATCACTTCGTCAATCTCAGCCGCGGTGATCAGGCCGCGCGGCCGCTCCGCGCCGAGCGCGTCAAGCCAGAGCTGAAGATGCTGCTTGCGCTGGCCGTACGTGGGCATGGCCGAGACGCGCTTCAGGTAGTCGCGGATGTCGGCGGAGAAGGAACCCCGCCCGATGGGCCGGACGGCGCGGACGGCTTTTGTCTGCGCGCGCCACGCTTCGATGGTATCGAGCGGCGTGGTGACCGGGAAGGTCTGCGAGTACAACCGGCCGGCCACGCGGATGTAGGCTTGGAGCGATCCCTTCCACGCCCGAACGCCCACGGGATGCGCGCGCACGCGCCTACAGGCCGAGTGGCCCGCTCAGCGCCACGAGGACGATCGCACCCAGCGCGGCCAGGATCAGCAGGGCCGGGATCGAGGCGAGCGCCACCTGTAGCAGCAGCCCCACCATTGACCAGAACGGCAGCGAGACATCCACGATCCGGACCGTCATGGTGACGATAGGCGCTGCGACAGGGATGGGAGCGTCAGGGTTCGCGGTCACCGCCTCCTCCGTTGCAGACACAGGGCGAGCCGCCGATCGACGATCTCCTCAAGAAGTGCGGCGTCGTCGGGGGCCAGCCTTTGGAGCTGTTGGAGTTTGCTCCAGGTGTTGACGCAGTTGGATCTCGGCCTCGAAGCAGAGGTTGCCGATCTGCGCGAAGAGCGTGCGGAGCGTCTCGGTCGCTCCGCTGGGAAGGGCACGAGTTGAGCCACGGAGTACCCCTTGTGTGGTGCGGTTCGCCAGAAGCGGTGTGCTGGTTATAGCCGAAGTGGCCGTGTGCGACAAGTCAGCGTTCGTCTGACGCAGGGCGCGCCCCTCCACGAACGCGAAGAATTCTGAGGCCGTCAAGCCGAGTCCTTTGACGGCCCGCAAAAAGGTCGCGACCTCAGGTTGGTACTCCTCCTCAGTTTCGATCCGCGAGATCCGAGATTGTGACAGCCCCCCCGCCGCCGCCACCTGGGGCTGTGTCAGGCGGCGCTGGTCGCGCTGCGTTTTGAAGCCCTCTCGGATCACGCGGTCCATGACGCGCACAGGATAGACGGAAAGCTCCAGCGATAACCCGATATATCCCAGGGGGATACGGCGAATGTAAAATCTTTCGGCCATTCGGATGAAAATCCTTGACGGGTATATCCCCGAGAAGATAGGATTCGCGCTGTCATGCAGATCACATTGAAACAAGCCCGCACGCGCGCCGGCCTGACGCAAGTGGCGCTGGCCGAGAAATCCGGCGTGCGGCAAAACAACATCAGTCGTCTGGAGACGGGCCACATCCCCAATCCCCACCTCGACACCGTGCTGCGGCTCGCGTCCGCGCTGCGGGTCGATCCGCGCCATCTGCGCTTCGGCCTGGTGGACCGCGAGGGGGTCGCGTGAGGAGCTTCCCGCAGTCAGGCTTCATCGCGGAGCCTCGCTGCTACACGACGCAGGACATCTGCCGCGCGCTCAAACTGTCGCGCCGCCACTTCTCGCGCCTGCTCGTCGGTGGACGCTTGCCCTTCCTCATCGAATGCCAGCCTCGCCTGGGTCGGAAGCGCCGCTACGTCGCGGAACCCGTCGATCGCTACCTCGCCGCCATGTCCCCGGTCGTCCCGACGCACATCAGAAGGATGGCTTGACATGCCGGCTACTCTGCCGCACCCGGCCCCTGCCTGTCATGTCGAAAGACTTGACCACATTCGCCCGGTGATGGCGAAAGCGGTCAGGAAAATTGACCCCGCATGGAAGACGGAGATTGGTCACGCCTTTCAGCGGTGTCTGGCGTTGGCGGGACTCTCGGAAAAGGAAGCTGCGGCGCTGCTGGACCGGGACACCGGACAGATTGCGCGCTGGGCTTCCGGCGAGGACCGCCCACTGTTCGATGTGATCTTTGCGGTGGATCAACTGCGCGGGCCGATGGTGATTGCGCTCGCGGAACTCGACCGGCAGCGTGTCGAAGTGGAAACCACGATTCACATCATGCGGAGGGTGTCATGACGACTCGTGCCCGTTCCCTGACCGAAGGACGCGGCAATCCCGCACGCGAGCCCGCCGATCTGAAGCGGTGGGGCTGCGGGCGCGAGTCGTGCGAGTGGCCGACGGCGACGTTCTGGCTGGCGTTGCTTGTGTATGGCTTCGTCAACCTGTGCGCCTGGATCGGCGCCAGCGGGAGGCTGTGATGAGTGACGCGGATTTCGACGCGGCCCACCAGCGGAACTCCGGCAGCGGGATTGACGATGCCCCCGTGCGGTACTGGCATGTCTGCGCGTGGTGCCAGGACATCATCGAGGCAGGCGACCCCGGTGCGCCGGTCACGCACACGATCTGCGGGAAGTGCTCACGGGAACAGGAGCGGATCGACGCGGCGGGGGAACTCGGGCGACTGGAGCGCGAGTGGGTGGCGATAGGGAGGGAGAAATGAGCAGACCGAATGGCGTCAAGGCCGTCGCGCTGGTGCCGACTGACGGGCTCCCGCTGGCCGAGAGCGCGCAGCCCGAACCCGCGTCGATGTTCGAGCGGCTCCTGAAAGATCCCGCCATGGACCCCGAGAAGATGGAGCGGTTCATGGCGATGCAGGAACGGGTGACGGCCAAGACGGCCGAGGCCGAGTTCAACGCGGCCATGTCCCAGGCGCAAGCCGACATTCACCCCATCGCGGCCGATGCGGAGAACCCGCAGACGCGGAGCCGGTACGCCTCATACTGGGCGCTCGACAAGGCGCTGCGCCCCATCTACACGCAGCACGGGTTCGGCCTGTCCTTCGACACCGCCGACGCCCCCGCCTCCGACTGGGTGCGCGTGATCTGTTACGTCACGCATGCCGGGGGCCACTCCCGCACCTACCACGCCGACATCCCGGCCGATGGCAAGGGAGCCAGGGGCGGGGACGTGATGACCAAGACGCACGCCGTGGGTTCCGCGCTGAGTTATGGAATGCGCTACCTGCTCAAGATGATTTTCAACGTGGCCGTGGGCGAGGACGACGACGACGGGAATGGCGCGGCGGGGAAGAAACCGGCGGCCCCGCCCGAAGGCTATCTCCCCTTTGTGATGACGCTGGACGAAGCAGCCGAGCAGGGGTTGGACGCGCTCAAGGCGGCGTGGGCGAAGGGGACCAAGGCGTTGCGGGACTACCACGTCGCGGCCGATCCGGCAGCGTGGGAGGCGACGAAGAAACAAGCGGGCAAGGTGCGGTCGTGACGTTCCGCGTTATCGAGGCGGAACAGCGCAGCGAAGCGTGGTTTCAGGCGCGGCTCGGCCGGCTGACTGGCTCATGCGCGGGGGACATGCTGGCGAAGATCAAGACGGGCGAAGCGGCGGCGCGGCGCGACTTGCGAATGCAGCTCGTCGTCGAGCGCCTGACGGGCAAGCCGCAAGAGGAGGGGTTCATCTCGCCGGCCATGCAGCGGGGGATCGACCTAGAGGCGGCGGCCATCGCGGCCTACGAAGGCGCGACCGGGAACCTCGTGCGGAGCACGGGGTTTCTGGCGTGCGACGAGTTGCTGGCAGGCTGTTCGCTGGACGGCGACGTAGACAACTTCACGGGCATCCTGGAATGTAAGTGCCCCAAGAGCGCCACGCACCTGGGGTATCTGCGGGGACAGGCCGTGCCCGCCGAACACCGCGCCCAGATGCTGCACAACTGCTGGATCTCGAGCGCGCAGTGGTGCGACTTCGCGTCCTTCGATAACCGCTTCCCGGCCGAACTTCAGTTATTCGTGGTGCGCTACACGCCCACGGCACTCGAACTGACCGACTACGAGATGGCGGCGCGCACCTTTCTCGCAGAGGTAGACCGGGAACTGGAGTCGGTGAAAGGACTCATGGGCCATGCCTAAAGACCCGAACGAGATCGGTGCCCTGTGGATCAAGCAGGGCAGCAAGGGCGACTACATGACCGGCACGATCAACGAGCAGCCGGTGGTGTGCTTTCGCAACAAGAGCGAGAACCCGAAAGCCCCGGCATGGCGGGTGCTGAAGCCCACGCCGAGGCCGGAGACTCATCCAGAGCCAGCGCGCGTGACCGACGCCATCGGCGACGACCCGTTCCCGTTCTGACATGGATCGCTTCTACGAGTGTGCCGCGACGGTCGCCAAGGGGATGCTCAAGCTGGATCACCGGCAGGACTTCACCGACGCGATGAAATCCAGGCCCGATGGCCCGGTCACGCTGCGGGTGACACCCTACCGGGAGAAGCGCACGTCCCCTCAGAACCGTCGCTACTGGGCGCTCCTGACTGCGGCCGGCAAGGAACTCGGGTACGACGACCCCGAGGATCTGCATGAGGGGCTGGCCCAGAAGTTCCTGGGCTTGCCACCCGACGAACGCACCGGCTTGGCCCGCCGTCGCCACACGCCCAAGACG
>JBAZUW010000249.1:0-5263 GCA_041661205.1 Phycisphaerales bacterium | reverse complement strand
CCTCGCGGGCGAAACGCGTGAAGGCCATGGCCAGTCGCACCGGGCCGGCTTCCGAATCATCGATCCACACTACGTTGCCGAGCACAAAGATCGCCCGTCCGGGGCCGTCGACGCCCTCCTCGGCGCCGAAGCTGTGGGGCAACATGATCTCCAGCGCGATGGGCGTGCCGGGGTCGATGGCCTGGTCGAGCTCGAACTGCGCCCCGCCCTCGGAAATGTCGTAGGCGTGCCCTTCGAGCGAGAACTTTTCGTCATGCAGGAATCGCACCCGCACCGCCGAGTACATGGGGGGCAACGCGAGGCGTTGGTGGCGGCGGCGGCTGAGCGAGTTCGCGTGCATCTGTAATTCCTTCTCTGCAAAAGTGCGGCCCGGGCAAGGGCTGACCCTCCGGCCAGATGCCTCGCCAGCGTGAAAGCGAGAAAACCTCGCTCCCCTCACGATCGGCATGACCGAATCATGGGTTTGGGGTTTCTCGCGCTTGCTGCACGGATTGGTCCGGTTATCCGCTCGCGCGAAGGCGGCGTGCCCGGAACATGGGGGCGGGGGATCAGCCGGCCTTGCCGGTCAGCTCCTCCATGCACTGCTGCGCCGTGCTCGGGCTCATCAGCAGCGCCAGCAGGGGCACACCGGATGCCTTCGACGCTTGCCGCAGGGCTTTTCGTGCTTCCCGGGGCTCTTTGGCGAGGAGCTTGTCCGCCGCCCACGCCGCGGGATCTCGCTTCAGGGCGTCGGCCTGTCGCCACCACCACCAGACAAGGCCGACGACAAGGCCCACCCCGCCGCAGATCAGGGGCAGCACCCACCAGCCGATGCTCGCGGCCGGTGTGGCGTCTTTCGTGACGATGGACACCGCCGGGGGCGTGGTGCCATCCAGCCCCAGCACCGCCGCCGCACCGGCCGAAAGCAGGTCGACGAAGTGGCTCATCGCGGGCCTCCTGCCAGCACTGGCGTGCCGCCCGTGGCGGGGCCGCTTCGCCACGAGGCCCGCAGTTCGCCCATGACCCGCGAGGCCCCGATTGCCGCACGGCGGCGAACCCGGTCGTCCGGGTCGCCCGACGCCAACTCGACCAGTCGCAGGGCAAGCTGGTCGGCGTCGGCACCCAGGCGCCGCTTCAGGTTGCCCCCCAGCGCCCGCGAAGCAAGCCACGCCCCCGCGAGGCGATGCTCAGCCCGCTCATCCCGCAGCATCGCGGCCAGCTCGCCCGCCAGGCTGGGCGCGGGGGCGAGGCCGAGTTCCAGGCGCAGCGCATTGGCCCGCACGCGGTGGTGGGCATCGTGCTTGAGCTCGACGATCTGCGTAGGCAGCGCCTCGCCACTGCGGGCGCGATGACCCAGCGTCTCCACGGCGTTGGCTCGCACGCGCGAATCCGTATGTCTTAGCGACGTCACCGCCGCGTCCATCGCGCTTTCGCTGGATACGTCCGCCAAAGCCGCCACCGCCGTCGCGGCCACCCTTGCATCCGTCGCCTGCAACGCCAGGTCCACCAGTTGCTGCTGGAAGGTGGGGGCCAGCCCAAGCCGCCGCAACAGCGAGATGGCCCCGGACTGGCTTTCGGGTTGGCCCAGCGATTCGCTGATGGAGGTCACGACCCCCTCGGGCTCGCGGGTCATACGCCGGGCTGCGAGCAGCCGGCCCCGCACGGTGCCCGACATCAGCTCCGCCCGCTGGGCCAGTTCTTCCTCCGCGAGGAAGCGGGTGCGGGGCTGCGGGGCCCGGGCCAGTTGCCTCCACCACGCGAGATCAGACTCTTCCGCCTCCGCGGCCCGCGGGTCATCGGCGCGCGACATCCGCAGGGCCGCCCCGGCGCTGATCTGGTCGTTGTCGTCAAAGACCCAGTCGCGCAGGCCGCTGCCGGGCATGGCCCGCATCACGGCGTGACGAGCGACGGGGTCGGCATGCCCAAGGAAAGACCGGGCAGCGAGCTCGCGATCAGGGGCGGTGGCGCTCACCACCCCCACGATTCGGGCGGCTCCGCGACCAGCGTCAATTGACAATGAGTTCACAATCGCAACATCAGGTAGAAGACCTGGCTCGAGCACCCGGGTCCCTGTCGCGCGCGGTTCGTCGGGGGCGTCGGACGTGTCGCGATTCGCCGGGCGGCTCTTGATGATGACGCGTGCGAGGGCGGCCCGGCGGCGCGGGCGCAGGGTCAGGTGCGCGCTCGCGAGCGCGAGCTCGTGTTCCAGCACCGTGCCGCCGCGCGACAGGCGCTCGCTGCACGCGCGGGTCCAGGGTTCGACGCCGATCCACTCCATGGCGCGCAGGCCCGCGACCGGCAGGACTGAGGCGCGGAGCACGGTGCGCAGTGCGCTGTGCGCGTCGGTGACGGGCTTGGCGAACCACGCCGCGAGACGGTCCGGGGCGTGGCGCTCGCGCGAGTGCGCCGCGGCGCGTGGTGATCGCGACGCCAGGCGCGTGCGATCCAGCAGCAACATCGCGCACACAAGCACGCCGCGCCGCCGATGATGCTCGAACGCTTCGCACGCGGTCGCGATGCCATCGATCACGCCTTCACGCGACGCGCCTTGGTCCGAAGCTTCGCCGGCCGCCGCCGACACTTCCGCACGATTTTCCCGTGAAAAACCGAACTCCGCGGCTTCTCGGACGCGCCACAACTGCTCTACCAACCTCGGGTCCAGGCACGCCTCGCCGGTCCTCGTGCGGGCAAACTCTCCCAGCGCCATGTGCACCAGCGCGTGCTCGGCGGCTTTCGCGACCGACTTGTCCTCATCCGCCAACATGCTGCCTACGAGCCGCGCCAGTTGCCCTTCGCCAAGTTCGCCGGCCGCCGCCACCACGTTGGCGCGAATGGCGGGGTCCGCGTCTCGTGAAGCGGCCGCGGCGACGCCAAAGCGGCCCCGCCCCGCGCTGGCGATCAGGGGCACCAAATCACTTGGCACCCGGTCCCAGTGGCGAATCAGGGCTTCGAGCGCGATGTCGGCGACGTGCCGCCGGGTGGCATCCCGGCGATTTCTGAACCAATTCAGCGGACTGAGGCGAACCGCCGGGCCAGTCGATGCGAACGGAACCGCAGGAACTGCGGGAACTTGGGCCGCCATTTCGATGAGTTCGGGCACCAGCCCACGAGCTTCGTCGAGCGAGCAAACCGAGAGTCCGGCGGCCAAAGCGGCCACTCGGGCGACCGGCGGAAAGTGCCTGACCTGCGCGATACGTTGAAAGAATGTGTCGATCGGTCTTGACACGGCCTAAGACTTCCTGTCAAACTCCGCACTTGGGGTTCAGATTCGACGAACGCGAGTCGTTCGCGTATTAAAGTCGGGTTTGAGTCCACTAGGGGTAGTAGTCATCATCTGAGGTGTAGCATACCTTGGGTGGGTGGACGCGTGGGGTGTTCCTGCGTGTCCTGTTGGTTCTCGTGTGGGGGCTTGGGAGATATCGGTTGTGTCTGCATTCGCTGCACCAAAAGGTGTGGCGATTCGGTAACCCGCTTGGGGGAATCGCACGCGGGGGACCGGCAACGGCAGTTCGACGCCGATCCAAGGAAGGATTGACCCATGAGCACAGCGGCCCGACAGAACGTTCTCCAGGCGTACCAGGTTGTCCTGTACGATCGCGCCCTTCATCCGGACGCGTTTCAGTTGCAGGGCCGCCGTGTGGTCCGCCAAGGCGATTACGAGCTGGAATCCTGGGTCCTTCCCGGCCAGCACCTGCTCCGGTTTGAGTGCAAGTCTCTCTGCCTCACCGAGCTTCTGACCGATCAGGACAAATCGGTGCCCCAGGGAAGCGTGTCGGCGTTCTTGTGTTCGGGGGAGCGTGACTTTGATCAGGCCTTCCCGAAGCACAAAGTGAACTACATGACGACGGTGCAGACCGAGACGCTGAGCGAAAATCTGTACGCCGCGACCTACGACGAGATGTTGGACTTCGCCCGTCAGACCCAGGCCCTCTCGCACCGCTGGGCGGATGAGGCGGGCAAGTGCCTCTCGCTGATCGATGTGCAGCGGATGAGCAAAGAAGTGCACGCCCAGACCTACCACCTCATCGCGAGCGTGGGTCTGGTGCTGCGGACGCAGACGATTTTTGAGTGCAAATAGGTAAGCGCTCTCAGGCAGTGCTGGGGGGCTGCCTTGGAGGTCGGTCGTTGCCCACCATCAGAATCGTGTTTGATGTGCGTGCGCCGATCGAGCGGTGCTTCGACCTTTCGCGCAGCATTGATTTTCATTGCCGGTCGATGGCGCACACGGGCGAAGTGGCGATCGCTGGCCGCACGCGCGGGCTGATCGAGCTGGGTGAGCACGTGACGTGGCGGGCCCGGCACCTGGGCGTAACTCAGACACTTGAGAGCCGCATCACCGGGTTCGAGCGCCCGCGATTCTTTTCAGACGAGCAGGTTCGCGGGGCGTTCAAGTTTTTCACGCACGAGCACCGGTTTGAAGAGATCGGAGGCGGGGTGACGCGGATCACGGATGTGTTCACGTTTGCCGCGCCGCTGGGCCCGCTGGGTTGGCTGGCGGAGCGGGTGTTTTTGACGAGCTACATGAGGCGGCAACTTGAAACCCGCAACCAGCTTTTGAAGGCCGCCCTCGAAGGGGAAGCATGGCAGGAGTTCCTTGGCCCCCAGGGTGTGGCTGGGACCGGCACCCGGTAGCAATGTAGAAGACCCCTCAAGAGACGCCGGAGCTGAGGCTTTGCGAAGCTCCGGGTGGGTTGTGTCCGTGCTACCCGAACTTTCGATGACTCAGGTCGGCGTCATGTGCTGTTTCCGTTGCGACGACGCAACTGGAAAGCGCCACCCACTCCCTCATGCCCCCGGCACCTACCATGCCCGCTGGCCCGGCCAAGCCGGGCGTTTTTCAACCTGCATCGCCGGAAGAGCCATGACCAACGCCCCCGAGGGAAAAAGCTACAAGGACACCCTGAACCTGCCCAAGACCGCCTTCCCCATGAAGGCCAACCTGGTGCAGAACGAGCCGGCCAGCGTGAAGCGTTGGGCCGATGTCTACGCCACGCTGCGTACGCAGGCCGCCCAGAAGCGGGCGGGCACCATGCCCTCCGAAGGGCACAAGGGTGCACTTTGGCTCTTTCATGATGGCCCCCCCTACGCCAACGGCAGCCTGCACCTCGGGCACCTGATGAATAAAACCCTGAAGGACATCGTTGTGCGCAGCAAGACGATGCAGGGGTACGACGTGCCGTACGTGCCGGGGTGGGATTGCCACGGGTTGCCGATCGAGCATCGCGTGATGACCGACCTGGTGGAGGCTGGCAAGGCCGACAAGCTGAACACACTGGACCGCTGG
>JBAZUW010000248.1:0-5277 GCA_041661205.1 Phycisphaerales bacterium | reverse complement strand
TGCGCCCGGGTGGCGCGATACCAGCCGCCATGCCTCAACGCCCGCCAGCGCACCGACCAGGCCGATGGGCATGTGCAGCATGACCGGGTGCAGGCGGCCAAAGACTTCGAAGAGGGCGAGTGGGGTGAGGTTCATGACTGGGTTGGACGACTGAGCGGGTTCGGGGTTGCGGGGCGTAACGGGAGAGTAATGCTGCAATGAGAAGCAAGCCGGGCGTTGAGCTTCAAGGTACGCTATTTGGGCGCGGGAGCGGCATGTCGCCGGTTCGCCGCGAACAGAAAGAGGAGCTTCCATGTCGCGTTTTGCTTTGACGACTCGTGTGATGGCCGTGTCGGTGCTGGGTGTGATGTTGTGCGCCGGGAGCGTGGCGATGGCGCAGCCCACGGGCGAGCAGCCCCGCCGCCAGCGCGGGCCGGCCGGTGAAGGCCGCGAAGGCCGCGGCCCCTCCGTTGAGCAGGCCATGAAGGGCATGAACCGCGCGTTCAAGTCCCTCAAGGACCAGATCGGCGACCCGGTCAAGAAGGAAGTAAACGTGCTGCTGGTGATCGACATGGAGCGGGCGTGCCTGGCTGCCAAAAGCGGCACTCCCGGTGGGCCCAAAATGAAGGCTGCCAAGACCGAAGATGAAAAGGCCGCTTTGGTCAAAACCTTCCGGACTCACCTGATCGGCCTGGGCCACGCGCTGCTGGACCTGGAAACGCAGTTGATGGACGGCAAGATGGACGAGGCCAAGGCGTCGCTTGCGAAGATTGAAAAGCTCCAGGCGGAAGGTCACCACGCCCTGGGTGTGGACAAGGAAGAAAAAGGCGAGAAGGGCGAGAAGGGTGAGAAGGGCGACAAAGACGACAAGGACGAGAAGCCCGGCGCGAAATAGTTCGGCATCGAAGCCCCTGTTCGCGGCGAGCGGCGGGCACGCCGCCACAGTGCGTCGTTTTTTGCACGATCGTCCGGGAGCACATCCTGGACGATCGTTTTTCCAGCGAAACCAAGATTCAGCGATTGTTTGCCGGCGCCAGCCCCGCGACTCCAAACTCCCGAATCAGGATGCGCTCGAACAGGCTGTAGGGCATGAATCGTTTGAAGAACGCGGCGATCCTTGCGTCACGCCCGACCAGCACGTGCGCGGGGGCCCGGGCGGTCAGGAGCGCGCGTTCGATTTGAATGGCCGCCTTCTCGGCGGGGAGGGCATTGCTGGCGGCTTTGGCGGCGGCTTTGGCCATGCCGTCGATTTCTGGCCCGTACAGGACCCGCGCCGGGTGCGCAGGCCCGAGGCGGCTGGAATCCACTTCGCCCTTGCCCCAGATGGCGCTGGCGATCGCGCCGGGCTCGATGACGGTGACGCCGATCCCCTGGCGTCGAAGCTCGATTCGCAGGCTGTCGCCCAGGGCCGTGGTCGCCCACTTGCTCGCGGTGTAGGCGGCGATCACGGGTTGGGCCACCCGTCCGCCGATGGAACTGACGAGCAGCACGCGCGGCCGGTGCAGGCCGTGGGTGCGCACGCCGGCTCGCAGCAACGGCAACGCGTGCTGGGTGAGCGAAATGAGCCCGAAGAAGTTGACATCAAACTGGCGGCGCCATTCGGAGAGCTCCAAGTGCTCGACCGGTCCGGGCACTACGACGCCGGCGTTGTTGATCAGGGCGTACAGCCCGCTTTGGCCGACCGACTGCCGAGCACACGTTGCCGCGGCTGAGATGGAATCGGATTCGGTCACGTCGAGAATCACCGGTTCGATGTGCCCGCCCTTGGGTCCATTGGCAGCTTCGGATTTGAGCGACTGCCCATCGGCCGCTTTGCGAACGCCGGCCAGGACGTGAAAGCCGGAAGAGGCCAGGCGAAGCGCAAGCGAGCGGCCGATGCCGGTGGACGTTCCGGTGACAAGCACCCAGCGGGGAGTGGACGGGGGCATGGTAAATCTCCGTGTACACAATGTACAGCGTAAATGTACGACGTACATTCTTCGAAGTCCAGTGCTATACTTCAAGAGTGACACACCGGCGACCAACCACCCGCGGCATCCGCAAAGGTCTCACGCAGGAACGCGTGGTGGACGCGGCCTGGCACATCGTGAACGCCGAGGGTGTTGATGTCCTCACCATGCGACGGCTGGGGGCCGAACTTGGCGTCGCGGCGATGGCGGTGTACAACCACTTTGAGGATCGCGACAGCGTGCTCAACGCGCTGGCTGAGCGAGCGATGAAGCTACCTCCCCCGCCCAAGGCTTCGACGCGGTGGCGGGTACGGCTGGAGCAGATGATCGAGGGAATCCGAAGGCTGGCGAGCGAGCATCCACACATCTACGCCCTGGCGATGAGCCGCCCCACCAAGCCCATGGCCGCGTTTGACCTGATGTCACAGGCTCTGGCCGCGTTACGAGACGCGGGGCTCGACGATCAGGCGGCGGCGGCTTGGTACCACACGCTCCTGCTGCTGATACACGGATTTCCGGTGTGGAGTGCGGCGGTTTCGAATGGCTGTTCGCTCCCGCCGTCCAACACCGACCCGCAGTCCAATCGCGATTGGGAGCTGGTGCACCAGACATCACCGGATGCCCAGTTCCGCTGGGCGATGGCGCGCGTGCTCGACGCCATCGAGGCCGCGGCGAAGCAGCGGAACACCCCAAGACCCCGCCGGACACGATCGAACACGAAGCCCGATCGCCGGGTATCGTGATGGAATGGAAATCTCCTCGGCTGTGCGTTTGATGGGGTTGACGTGGTTGTCTTCGGCAGGGCTGCTTGCGCCCGCGCAGCCGCGGGATACCGCGTCGGATGCCGCCGCCCCCGGCCTGCGCACCGTCGCCGAGAAGACCGACTACCACGCCACCGCGAAGCACGCGGACGTCGTGGCCCTGCTCGACGCCATCGCGAAGCAATACCCGGATAAGACTCGCCGGGCGACGATGGGCCAGACCGAGGAGGGACGCGACATTCCGATGCTGATTGTCGCCGACCCGCCGGTGGCGAGTGCCGCCGAGGCAGGGGCGGCGAAAGCGAAAGACCATCGCATCGTGGTGCTGGCGATCGCCGACATTCACGCGGGCGAAGTCTGCGGCAAGGAAGCCCTGCCCATGCTGGCGCGAGACATGCTCGCCGAGCCGGCCAAGCTGGGCACGCCGGAGCTGCTGAAAAACCTCATCTTCGTCATCGTGCCGATCTACAACGCCGACGGCAACGAGCGATTCAGCAAGGACAACCGCCCCGGCCAAGTGGGGCCCGACGAGATGGGCATCCGGGAGAACAGCAAGGGGCTGGACCTCAACCGCGACTTCATCAAAGTGGAAAGCAAAGAGGCCAAGGCCCTGGTCGGCACGTTCGTGGAGTGGGACCCAGAGGTTTTCATCGACTGCCACACGACCGACGGCAGCTACCACCGGTTTCTCATCACCTACGCGGGGCCAAAAAACCCTGCGGGAGATGCAAAGTTGATCGACTGGACCCGCGATGAGTTCTTCCCGCATGTGAACAAGGCCCTGAAAGCCAAGCACGGCGTTGACAGCTTCTGGTACGGCAGCTTTGAGGGTGGCTTTGCTGATGCACCGCGCGGGCACACCCGCTGGGAGACCTTTCCCGCAGAGGGGAGATATGGCACGACGTACTTCGGCATGCGCAATCGTGTGAGCGCACTGAGCGAGGCGTATGCCTACGCGCCGTTCAAGGATCGCGTGCTGGGCACCTACGACTTTGTACTGGAGCTGCTGCGTGAGAGTGCGGCTGATTCCAAGCTCATCTGGACGATGTGCCGCCAGGCGGATGTGCGGGCCGCGGCCAGCGGCATGCAAGGTACGGATGATCTGGTCATCCGCAGCGAAGCCAAGCCCTGGCCCGACGACGTGACCATCTTGGGCTACACCGAGCCGATGGTGGACGGCCATGTGCAACGCGGCGAGCCGACCGAATACCGCGTGAAGCTGTGGGATAAGTTCGAGCCCACCCTCAGCGTGAAGCGGGCGTTTGCGTACGCCATGCCCCCGGAGTGCGAGAAGATCGCCGCCAAGCTGCGCGAGCATGGCATCAAGGTGCTGCGAGCCACCTCGCCTGTCGAAGCGAAGACCGAGACGTACACCATCGACAAGGCGCAGCCGGCGAGCCGCGAGTATCAGGGGCACGTGCTGGTTCACGTGGATGCGACGGCGACGCCGGGCACGAGCACCATCGAGAAGGGGTGGTACATCGTGCCGATGGACCAGCCGCTGGGCTCGCTGGCGGGGTACCTGTTGGAGCCGGCGTGCGAGGACGGGCTGGCGACGTGGAACTACTTCGACGCGTGGCTGAACGTGGGGGGGAAGTTTCCGGTGCAGCGGGTGATGGAGAGGCGCGAATGGGCGGGGGAAGAGCTGCCGTAAAGTCTGGCTGAAAAACAGCTTATAAATCGAGCTTGAGGCCCGATTTGTTGGTTCTTTGCGATCCTGCCGCATACCCTTTTTGGTTCGCATAAGCCCCGCGCGGAGCGTGGTGGCTGGGAGCCCTGCATGCACGGATTTCTGACGTTTCCCCACTTCGCTCCAGATGACCAAGCCGGTGGTGGCGACCCACCCGCCAACCCCATCAACCATGGGCGCGTGGTCGAGCTCGATATCCAGCGAGAGATGCAGGACAGCTACCTCACCTATGCGATGAGCACGATCATGGATCGGGCCCTGCCCGACGTGCGCGACGGGCTCAAGCCCAGCCAGCGGCGCGTGCTGATCGCGATGAACGACTTGCGGCTTGCCCCCGGGCGCAAGCACTACAAGTGTTCCAAGATCGTCGGCGATGCCTCGGGTAACTACCACCCGCACGGCACCGCGGCGTTGTACGGCGTGTTGGTGTTTTTGGCTCAGAAGTGGCGCATGCGGGTGCCGCTGATTGATCCGCAGGGCAACTTCGGGTCGATCGCGGGCGATCCGCCCGCGGCCGACCGGTACACCGAAGCCCGCATGATGCCGGCCGCGATGGACATGCTGGCCGACTTGACGCTTGACACCGTCGACTTCCAGCCCAACTACGACGACCGATTGACCGAGCCGATGGTGCTGCCGGGCAAGTTCCCGAATTTGCTGATTAACGGCGGCATGGGCATCGCGGTGGGCATGGCGACAAGTTTGCCTCCTCAGAACCCGACTGAGGTGTTCGACTCGCTGATTCGCGTCATCGAGGCGAGAATCGCGGGGCGCGATGGGGTGCCGCTGGAAGAGCTGATGACGGATGTGGTGGACGAAACCGGCAACATCGTGCGGCATGGCATCAAGGGGCCGGATTTCCCCACCGGGGGTGTCGTTCACGGCAAGCGCGGAATCA
>JBAZUW010000247.1:0-5301 GCA_041661205.1 Phycisphaerales bacterium | reverse complement strand
CAACGCCGCCGTGTGCCGGTCATACCCCCCGAAAAGCTCATCCCCCCCGTCCCCAGTCAGCGCCACCGTGACGTGCTGACGCATCGCTCGCGAAAGCCAAAACGTCGGCAGGATCGAGCTGTCCCCGAACGGAGTGCCCAGTTCATGAATGAGGCGAGGGAGCGCTCCCGCGATGTCCGGCTCGCAGTCCAGAGTCGTGTGTTCTGTGCCCAGGTGCCGGGCAGTTTCTTCGGCCGCGGAGGATTCATCGATGCCGCCGGGCATGCGCACCGTGAAGGTCCGCAGCCTTCGACCCCGCTTCGCGAGCGCCCGCTGCGCGAACACCGCCACCAGCCCGGAATCAATCCCCCCCGACAGCATGCACCCGATCGGCACATCCGCATCCAGCCTCGCCTCAACACTCTGCGCGAGCAGCTCCGAAGTCGCCTCCACATTCAGCGGCACCACCGGCCCCGCCGGCAGCGGCAAGCTCGTCATCCTCGGCTCCCCGCTCCCAAACACCAAGGCACACCCCGGCCCAACCTCCTCCACATGCTCAAACGCACTCACCCCTCCCGCCCCAAACCGCAACCACAAGTTCATGTGCGCGGCTCGAAGCGCAAACACCCTCCCCAGCACCCGCGGCACCGCCTGCGTCAGCACACCCGCCACCCCTACCGGCCCACTCGCAAACACCACCAGCCGCGTCCCCTCGTGCTCCATGCTCGCATAGCACACCGGCTTCTCGCCCGCGAGGTCCCGCGCCAGCATCAGCGTCCCCTCGCCGCGGCTCCACACCCCAAAGGCGTACATGCCCTCCAAATGCCCGGTCATCGCCGCACCCCACGCCTTGTGCGCGTGCAACAGCACCTCCGTATCACTGTGATCGGTGGCAAACTTCGCCCCGGCGCTCGCCAGATTCCACCGAAGCTGGCGATGGTTGTAGATACACCCGTTGAAGACCACCGTCCGGGCTTCCGAGGTGCCCTCAGCCAGCGTCATGGGCTGACGCCCCCCGGCCAGATCAAGCACACTCAGCCGGCGATGCACAAACGCGACTCGTCCCTGTGATCCATCCCCCCGCACAACCACATCCCGAAATCGCCCCGACCCATCCGGCCCGCGATGCGCGATCGACGCATCCATCAGGTCCAGCCACGCGTCGGGAATTTCCGGCGCAGGCTGCCCCGGGGGCGTGGAAATGAAAATCCCGGCAAGGCCGCACATGGGGCGCAGCATACGAGCCCGAAGCCCCAGCGAGGGTCAAGCAGGCTACCCGCCCGCCGCCGACACGCCTCAACTCACTTCGCTTCCACCCGCGGCGTCACCCGCGCCGCCCGCCGCTTCGCCACATAGTCCGCCCGGACCATCCACAGCGTGTGCAGCACGCGAGTGGTGCACACCCCCGCACCAAACGCCACCACGGTGGACGTGAACACCGAGTAATCCAGGTTCAGCATCACGTTCTGCCCGTACAGCGCGATAACGTACAGGATCGGGCTCAACAGCATCCGTTGAAACTGCACGAACGACGCGTCCTTGATGAACGACGTTCTCGCATACTCCGGGTTGATGAGCTTTTCGCTCCCCCGCGGCATGTGGTTCGCCACCCAGTGCAGCACGTAGTACACCGCCAGGTCCACCACCAAATCCACAAAGAACGTGATGCTCCCCACCAGAATCTTCTTCTGCTCCGGCAGCCCCAGCAGCACCAACGCGTGCATCAGCCCGCCCGTGGAAAAAGCCGCGATGGCGCTCGCCGCGAGGATGTTCACGTTGATGTTGACGATGCGCCGGCGATACCAGCGCAGAAGACGCGACATGGGCAGGATGCTACGCCGGGGCACGATGGTTGGCGCAGCGGCTGTCAGTCGAGAGCCGCCCCGCATCGACGTCGAGCACGATTCCCTATACGCCGGACCAGATGACGCCCAACCTGTGACGCCGGAGCTGAGGCCCTGCAAAGCTCCGGGTCGAAAGGGTTCACGCTCCGGGATGCGTGCAGCCCAGCCCGTCCCACCCTCCAGGTCATTCGGCACGGAGCGTTCCATGCCCGCCCTCGCTCAGTCGCTGCCTCGCCACCCGAATCGCAGCCTCACTGATGTCCAGCCCCACCCCCCGCCGCCCGCAGCGCGCCGCCGCCACCAGCGTCGTCCCGCTCCCGCAGCACGGGTCCAGCACCAGCCCCCCCGGCGGACAGCACGCCCGCACCAGCATTTCCAGCAACGCCAGCGGCTTCTGCGTCGGGTACCCCGTCCGCTCCGCCGCCATGTTGTTAATCGAAGGAATGTCCAGCACATCCGTCGACTTCTTCATCTTGCCGCGCAGGCGCACGCTCGTCGCCGGCACCGTCGGCGCCTCAAACCAGTACAGCGCCGGGTCCAGGCAGTACAGCAAAATGTCATCGTGCTTCCGCGCAAACCGTCGGGGCGAAGACCCCCCCAGCCCATACGACCACACCAGGTGATTCACAAACCGGTCCTCGCCGAGCACCTCATCCAGCAGCAGGCGCACATGATGGCTCGTCCGCCAATCCACATGCAGCGCCACCAACGCCGAAGGCTTGAGCAGCGGCACCACCGCCACCACCCGCGGCCGCAGCCAAGCAATAAACCCCGCCGCCGACCCGAACGAATCCGAATACGACGCCACCGCCCCCCGCCCCAGCCTCCCCGCCCCCGGCGGCGTGCGCTTGGCACTCCCCGTGTTGAACGGCGGGTCGGCGTACAGAAAATCCACCGATGCGGGGGCGATGTGTTCGGCGGCCTGCAGCCAGTCAGTGTGGTGAGCGATCACAGCCCGCAGCGTACAACCCCCGAGGTGATCACAAGCGCCGCTCAATGCACCGCCCCAGCGAACTACCCGATCTAGTGGCACGGGCTTCCAGCCCGTGTCCTTTCCACCCTTCATCTTCGTGCTGCGAGCCCGCCGGTCGCCACCACGCTCCCGACTCGACTGAGTGGTGCGTCCCTCGCGAGCCCCAAGATACTCACCCATGGAGTATTGTGGCGGATGGGTTACGAAGCCCCAACCGGGTGACCTATCGATGAGGACTCGTCCTCGCCCCGTGCCACCACTCCGCCGCCGCGGCTGAGTGGTGCGAACCGCCGAAGTCTCCCGCTCGAAGCATCAGGCCCGCACCTTCAACCAGCCCCGAAGGGGCGTAGGCCTGTAGCCACGGGTGAAGGCCGCCTCGGCCGCAACCCGTGGAAGCGTCGTCCCCCGCATCCCCGCCCCGACGGGGCGGCGGAGTCTCCTGCATTCTCGGGCGCACCCCCCGGACTACCACTCCGCCGCGCCTGCGTGGTGCGGACCGCCGCAACCTCCCGCGCGAATCTCCCGCCGTCCGCCGTGACCGTTAAAGGCACTTGAACTGCACCGACGCAGCTCTCAATCGCGTCCACTCATTC
The DNA here is from genome assembly GCA_041661205.1 of Phycisphaerales bacterium. GTDB lineage: Bacteria > Planctomycetota > Phycisphaerae > Phycisphaerales > UBA1924 > RI-211. The sequence continues at coordinate 1,912 of JBAZUW010000247.1, read as the reverse complement.
CAAAACGATGCGAACCCCTTGGCATCATCTTCGTCACTGGGAGTCTTCGGTGAAGATCTATCGTAAAACGCTCGCACTTGATCAGAGAAGCCACATACCCCGTCTCGCCAGTCGATGAAGGGGATTCGAAACGAATCGCCCAGAGCCCGACTCACGACAACTTCCTCTCCCACCCGAACGACTTCAAAGTCAGCCCCGCGGGCGCATCCAAGGATGATAACCTCGTCCGATGTTCCATACGCCAACATATGGTGGCCGCAGCATGGAAACAGTTGGCTCCAGTTGTGCAGGTCGGGTGTGTGTGGCCTTGTCAAAGAACGAAGCAAGTAGAGTGAGGCCGCGCTCACCGCGAAGTTTCCATCCGCGGGAACCACGAGGTCTGTAGATCCAATCCGGAATTCAACCGATGAGTGCGCGCAAAGGTCCGTAGGCTCGTCAAGCCCGCCACCGATCCATGTGAGGTTGGTAGGTTGAAGCACAATCACTGATAAAGCCTCTATTGGGCGGCAAGGTGGCACAGCGCTCCTGCCACTTCATTCCATCCTCTGACGGACTTTAGTACTCCGGCCTCCGTGCCACCGCTCGCACCAAGGGCGCCCAAACCCACGAGTCCGGTCGCACGATCTCCACATCCACCCAACTTTTTTCACCACATCTACCACCTTTGCGCGCGCTCTTCAGGTGATACCCACTTTCCCCTTCCCTCAACCCCACTCGCGCATCTAATCTCGCATCATGGACGCGACCTTCACCCCGTTCACACCTTCCCCCGCCCTCGCCGCCCAGGTCATCGACGCCCTGGGCAGCCCCGACAACACACTCCGCGATGTCGCGGCCGACTTCAGCACCACCCTCGAAGCCCTCACCCTCTGGATGACCCGCCCCGACATCGCGGCCCGTCTCGACGCCATCCAATCCGCCGTCACCCGCCGCACCCGCCTCATGGCCACCAACTTTCTTCCCGGCGTCGTGCGACTGCTCAACTCCATCATCGACCACTACCACGAAGACGAGCACGAACGCGAGCCCCAGCCCTTAGCCCCCGAGCCCCGCCGCCACCGCGAAAACGCCCGAAAAGCCGCGGCTCTCCTCATCCGCCTCGCCAAGCTCACCGGCACCCCCTCCCCGCGCGAGCATCCCAACCCCGCCGCCCCGCCACCCCTACGCGGCACCGCTCTTGGCGGCACCGCTCTCCAGAGCGGTGCTCCCCCTATTGCCTCCGCCCCCTCTTCGCCCTCGCCCGCCGCACTCGGTCTTCCCAATCTAGTGGCATGGGCTTCCAGCCCGTGTCCTTCCCACCGTTCTGTACCCGCCTCGTTCGCCAAAGGCTTCTGCATCCGTGCAGCGCCCTCCTTCTATCAGTCAACCGGTCACCCGATCGACTGGCACTACCAGCCCGCAATGATGCTCGTCTCGCATCTCAATTCCTCACCGATCTCCGAAGCAGTGTTGCCACGCGCATTGCCGCAGAGAGCACACAGCCAACGAGCGCCGCCCACAATCGACGCAGACGTTCGAGGATCACGCGGCGGCTGCGGACGGTGGTAGGTCGCAAGGGGGTAGTTGCTCATGTACAATATGGCAATGTCGACAAGCATTAGAGCTGTGTTTCAGTTGATCTCCGTTCTTGGGGTTTTCACCGTTGCCATCCTGCTCGGAATCATGGAGCCGAAAACACGGGGCGACATCCTGCCAGTTGCAGCGGGCGTTGGCGCACTGACCGTCGTTGCGATCGGGGTGCTGGTGTGGGACTGGAGGCGGCCTGACCGTCAGCCCGACCTATTGCGAAAGGCGGTCGGCAGTTACTTTGATCACAACGGATTCTGTTTTCGGCCTTTGCCGGGCGTTCGCGACGGGCTGTGCATGTTCGCCGTGTACTTTCAGAATCAGTTTGAGAAAGACTGCAAGGCGG
>JBAZUW010000246.1:0-5320 GCA_041661205.1 Phycisphaerales bacterium | reverse complement strand
CGAGGTTCGCGAGGCGACGGACGAAGTCTCCGCGACGCTCCCCGAAGAAGTCCTGTTCGAGGACAACACCCGCCGCGTCATCATCGCCCCAAACGGGGCGGCCTTCGCCGCCGGCGTCACCCCCGACCCCAAGCTCACCCGCCTGTTCAAAGTAAGTCACTTCCCACTGGCCTCGTCACCCTTCAAGCTCAGCGTGCCCCTCGTCAAAGGCATCCAGATGATCTGCGACCGCGTGACCCCGAACGCGGCAACCCCAATCGCAGAGATCCTCGAAGTGCGCGACGAAGGTGAATCGGCGATCATTCGGGGCACCACCTCCGGCAGCCGCCCCAAGCTCGCCACCAAAGCCGCCGACGCAGTCACGCAGGGCTTTCTCACCGGGTCCACCTCACTCTCCGATGGGCGTGTGCTGCTCTCCGTGCGCGTTGGCGGGCCTACTCAGTTCTCCCAATAGCAGCCTCCCCTGGCGCCGCCCTCCGCTCACGGCTGCGGGGCGGCCGGCGCGTTCGCGACACCGCTCGCCGCCGCCGGCTGCACATGCATGTGATGTTCGTGCAGCCGCCCCAGCTTGCGAAGCTCCGGAATGAACGTCGCCACCGCGCCCAGCACCGCCAGCGTGCCCAGCCCGCCGCTCACCACCGCCACCACCGGCCCGGCCAATGCCGCCACCGCGCCGGATTCAAACCCGCCCAGCTCATTAGACATCTCGATGAACATGCTGTTCACCGCCGACACCCGCCCCCGCAGCGAATCCGGCGTGCGGAACTGCACCAGCACATGCCGGATCACCACCGAGATCGTGTCGATCGCCCCCTCCGCCGCCAGCAACACCATCGACAGCCAAAAGCTCGTGGACAGCCCAAACCCGATGATACACACCGCCCACAACGCCACCGCGCTCAGAAACACCGGCGCGGTCCGCTCAAAGGGCTTGCGATGCGCCAGCACCAGCGACATCACAAACGCCCCCACATACGGTGCCGACTTCAGCAGCCCCAGCCCATCGGGCCCCACCTTCAGAATGTCCTTCGCATACACCGGCAACAGCGCGGTCGCGCCCCCGAGCAGCACGCCCAGGCAGTCGATCAAGATCGCCCCAAAGACCACCCGCTCCTGGCGCAGATACCCCAGCCCGCTCAACATGGATTTGACCGTGAACTTGCCCCCCGGTTGCTGTTCCTCCAGCGGCCGGATGTAAATGCCCGTAAAAAACATAATCAGCGTGCCCAGCGCACAGCACGCGTACACCGGCCACGCCGCGTGAAACGCGCTGATCAGCAGCCCCGCCGCCAGCGGCCCCAGCACCCCCGACGCCTGGAACACGCTGCTGTTCCACGTCACCGCGTTCGGAAAGTCATGCTTCGGCACGATCAGCGGCAAGATCGACCCGCGCGCCGGCCCGTTGAACGCTCGCGTGCACCCCATCACCACCACCAGCGCATACGCCGCCCACAACGGGCCCTGCTCGTGCGACCACAGCATCAGCGCAAATGCCGTCATCGCAAACACGCCCTGCGACACCACGATGATCCACTTGCGGCTCAAAATGTCCGACGTGTGCCCCGCCGGCAATGCCAACAGCACCACCGGCAACGCCCGCGCCAAACCAATGCACCCCAATAGCCACGCGCTCCCCGTGCGCTCGTAGATCTCCCACGCCAGCCCCGTCGCCAGCATCTGCAGCCCGAACGACGAACACGAAAAGCCCGCCGCAAACGCCCGATAGTTGGGGCTGCGCAGCGCGGCATAGGGGTCGTGGCGATGATCAGGGTGGTGGGGGTCGGTAGACATCAGGGCGGCCGCTACTGGGCAAGGCAAAGGTAGTAGCGGAAGATGCCCCACAAGCGAAAACCCGTCGCGCTTCAGGTGCGATTGCCGGCACTGGAAAATCTGCGTCTGCCGTCCCCCCAAGCGGCCTCAGACACCGCGGCCGCACACGCAAGTACCGGGCGGCCATTCCCTTCGCTGAACGTTTGCCGCATGTGGGAGAAGTGCTCCCTTATGGGCACGCCCCACCGGCGATGACGTTCAGCAGCGCGTCGATGTCGGACTGGTCGACGTTGCCGTCGTGGTTGAAGTCGGCGTCGATATTGGTGGGGTTGTCGGCGCCCGCGACGACGTTAATGAGATAGTCGATATCGCCCTGGTCTGCATTGCCATCCCGGTTGAGGTCGCGGTCGCAACCGAGCCCGCCGCAGGCGCGGGCGTAGGCAGGTAGAACGGTGAGGGTGGCCACGCTGGAGGCGGCGATGCCGCAGGGACCTGTGACAATGCAGTCGAAGGAGCCGGTGTCGAAAGGTTGGATGTTTGCAAGCACGAGGGTGTCGGTCGCGGCGGAGGGGTTGAGCTCGGGGTCGATCGGGGTGGAGTCCTTCCGCCAGGCGTAGGTGAGTGGGGCGGCGCCGAGCGCGCGGACCGAGAAAGAAACTTCGGTGGCCGCGCACGCCTGGATCGACGCCGGGCCGGTCAGGATCGAAGGCACGCCGCCATCGAACGAGTAGCGGGCAAAGTACGTTGAGAGGCTGCCACCGGCGGTGAGGAAGGTGCCGCCAACGGCGAGGGTTCCGTCGGACATGAAGGCAAGCGCTTTGACCTCCGAATAGCGACCGCCAATCCCGGAGCCGAGCGGGTTCCATGACGTGCCGTCCCAGCGGGCGATGGAGTTGACCTGTACGCCCCCGGCCGTCGCAAATGTGCCGCCCGCGATGAGGTCACCCCGTGGCGCGACGGCGAGCGAACTTGCCCGGCCGACAATGGGTGAAGTGAAATCCGACCAGGGCGCATTGCTCCAGCGGCGGAGGGCACCGGCCGCTGAGCCGTTGGTGTAGGGAGCGGCCACGATGTCCCCGTTGGGGAGAACGGTGAATGTGGACGGGGCGTCTCCCAAAGAACCGCTCAGACCACCCCACGAGGCGCCGTACCACCGATTAATGTCGTAGGCACTCATGGCCACCAGCGCGCCGTTCGGTAGAACCGCCAGTTCGAATACGTAGGGATACTGCCCGGGCACACCCGTGCCAAGCGGTGCCCAGGTGATGCCATTCCAGCGTGCGACTCCGTTTGCGGGGACGCCTCCCGCGGTACTAAACCGTCCGCCCGCGATGAGATCTCCGTTGGGCATGACCGCCAACGCGCGGACGTCGTTGTTCATTCCCGAACCGAAAGGCGCCCAACTCGATCCATCCCATCGGGCGATTCCGTGAGCGCTAACGCCGCCCGCGGCCCCAAACGAGCCGCCCGCGATGAGATCCCCATTGGGCATTTCGGTCAGCGCATAGACGCGGCCGTTTATTCCAGAGCCTATTGCTGCCCAGCCGCTGCCGGTCCATCTCGCGACTTTGTTGGCCGCGACGCCTCCGGCGATGGTGAAGTCGCCGCCCGCGATGAGATCCCCGTTGTGGAGAGAGGTGAGCGCGTAGACGGAGTTGTTAAACGCCGAGGCACCCGGGACGGCCGGGTCACCCAGGCTGGACCACCCGGCGCCATCCCACGAGGCAACTTGGGCGGCCGCCGCGCCTCCTGCGAGGGTAAATCTGCCGCCGACGGCGAGGTTTCCACTGGGTGACACGGCGAGGGTGGCCGCGATTGGGTAATAGTCGTACTGATACGTCGTCGCGATTCCCGATCCGAGCGACGACCATGTGGTGCCGTCCCAGCGGGCGATGTCATGGACGGGAACGGCACCGTTGGTGGTGAAAGCTCCGCCAGCGAACAGATCCCCGTCGGGCATGACCACGAGCGAATACACGTCGGCGAATCCTGATCCGCTCAGTCCTTCTCCAACCTGGGCCCAGGTGGTGCCGTTCCATCGGGCCATGGACCTGATTGCGGACCCGCCGGCGGCTGTGAACGTGCCCCCCGCGATGATGTCTCCGTTGGGCATGCGCGCCAGAGCACGGACCCGGTTGTCCGCCCCAAGACCGAGCGTGGTCCAAGTCGCGCCATCCCACCGGGCGATGTGGCCGGCGGAGTTGCCCCCGGCGGCGGTGAAGTCGCCGGCCGCGATGAGATCACCGTTTGGCAACACCAACAGCGCGCGGACCGGCGCGTTCATCCCCGTCCCCAGTTGGGACCAGGCTGAGCCGTTCCACCGGGCGATGTAGCTTGCGGGGGCGGCGCCGCCACCGGTGGCGTAAAACTCGCCGCCCGCGATGATGTCCCCATTGGGCATGGCCGCGAGCACGGAGACACGGGCATTCAACCCGGGCCCGAGGGGGTCCCAGTGATCTCCGGCCCACCGCGCGACCCTATTGGAGTAGTACCCCGGTGTACCGGCGGTGAAATCGCCGCCCGCGAAGAGGTCGCCGTTGGGCGACACCGCAAGTGACGTAACGGAACCGGAATAGCCTTGTCCAACGCTGGCGTCGAGCGGCATCCAAGCCGTGCCATCCCACCGGGCGATGTGGTTGACCGCAACACTGCCCGCCGTGCCGAAGTCGCCGCCGGCGATCAGGTCACCGTTGGGCAGGTAGACAATCGCATTCACAAAGCCATCGACCCCCGGCATCTGCCCTGCGGGCAGCCAGCCGGGCTGGCACTGGGCATGAGAGACAGGAGACAAAGTCAGGAGGATGAGGCCGAGCACCCAAACCACGAGCCCGGCTTTGAGATGAACGAATGTGCCGTCATCACCCAGAATCTCGGTGGTGGTCATATCCGCTCCGTGTTCGGCCTGTCGTATTGAGTTGTTCGAGACTTAGCGCATGCAGAGCGTACTGGCAACTTCGGCTGGGTGCAACCACAATCTGGAAGCCGACAAACGCCCTCGAGTTTCGAAAGCCCCGCCGGGTGCTGTTGATGTATCGGCCTCGCGGGAACGCAGTTTCGGCGGTTCGTTCGGTGTCGAAATGCCGGTGCTCCCTCACGGACATCCGCCGCCCGCCACCACATTGATCAGCGCATCAACATCCCCCTGATCCACATTGCCGTCGTGATTGAAATCCGGATCGATGCCGGTGGAGTTCTCGCCGCCCGCCACCACGTCGATCAGGTAGTCAACGTCCCCCTGATCGGCGTTGCCGTCTTGATTCACATCCGGGTCGCAGCAGTTCCCCCCGCGCGAGAACACAAAGCTCCACGAACTCGCGTCCGCGGCATAGTTGAGCACCGGCACCACCGTGTTCGCCCCGGCGCTGGCGCCGATCCGAAACCCATAATCCTGCCCCGCGAGGTACAGGTATGAAACCGTGCCGCTCACCGTCGTCTGATTCGGCCCCGTCCCCGCCCCGAAAATCGAATCATCCCCATCATCCGCAAACACCTGCACCCCGCCGGTGCCGCTGACCGTGAACGTCAGCGTCCAGCATTCGTCCTCCAGATC
>JBAZUW010000245.1:0-5323 GCA_041661205.1 Phycisphaerales bacterium | reverse complement strand
CCCGCCAAGCGCGAGAGGCCGAAGTGAAGCGCCTGACCGCCCGCCTCGACACGGCGGAGGGCTGCGTGCATCAGTCGGCGAGGACCATCATCCGCCTGACCGCCGATCGCGACAACTACCGGGCAGGGATCGCACAACTAACCGATTGCCAGCAAGGCGCAGAAGGTGGCGACGACCCCCCGTGTAACGTTTGCCTTGTTTGCGTGCGGAAAGATTCAGGCATGTTGTTCAGCGCCTTGGATACGCTCTTGGGGGCGATCGACCGAGCGGGGTGGAGACCACCGGAGGGCACGATGGACTCAAGCACCGTAGATGACGCTCAGTTCACAGTGGACAAATTGGCGCGACGCATCGAGGATGCCGACCTAGCCCGCCTCGCCCCACAGGAGTCCCCCGTCGTTTTGCCCCGCACCTACGCCGTCTGCGCGATCGTCGGCAACCGCTACGAACCCCTGCCTGAAGCCGAGCAGCAAGCCGCCAGTGGCCCGTTCCCTGTCATGGCTGCACGCATGATGGGCCTGTTCGCCTGCGTGCTGTGCCCGAAATGCAACGAGTGGTGCCCGGATAAGGTGCTCTACCCTGGCGAGTTTGCCTGCGACACACCGCCGTGCCCCACGTATCCCGCACCACAGGAGGCCACCGATGTTACGTAGATGGGTGCTTTGGCTCTTGCCGATCAATCTATTCTATCCGGTGTCGCGGTGGGTGGCGCCCGCGTGCCTTGCCGACATTTGCGGCACCCAAGTTGAAGTCATAGACCTTGGCCACGGACTGTGGCTCTGCGTAGCGTCCGACCGGCGAGCGCGGGAGCGGGCCAAGGCTGCAGCGAAGAAGCAAAACACCCGGCAAGCGAAAATCGACCGTCTCCAAGCGCAGATGAAAGCGTTGCGGTCCAACGAGGCCCACGATGCCCGCTGAGCCCAAGAAGCGCCTCTCCGATCACGAACTCTGGGCGACCGACTGCCGCGGGAAGCGGAAGTTCAAAACCGAAACCGGAGCGCAGATCGCGGCGACGAAGATCAAGAACGCGAGCGGTGATCGGATGCACCCCTATTTTTGTAGGGCGTGCCGAAATTTCCACATTGGCCATTGAGGTAACGCAATGCAATTCCTTGATCCCAAGCCCACGAAGCCCTACTCCTGGCGCCGAACCGGCAACCAGGCAGGCATACCCGAGGGCCAGCGCAAATGCCGGGACTGCGGCCAGATCAAGCCCGAGACCTTCGACCACTGGAAGCGGCACGGTCTGCGGTGGCAACAGCCGTGCAAAGCGTGCAGGCCATGAAGTGCGGCTGCCTAGCGCAAGTCTTGGAGCGCATCGAACGCCTTGAGCGGCTGATCGAGATCCCCCCGGTCCGCGCCTGTGCCTACTGCGGGAAAGCTTTGCAAGGAAAACGCGGTGTAGCGCTGTACTGCTCGGCATCCTGCAAGCAACGGGCGCACGTCAAGCGCAAGGAAGGCCAGGGACCACGCCGGACCTGTGCCCTCGAAGGCTGCGAGGGGACGTTTGCTCTCACCGATCCCCGGCGGATCTACTGCGGGGATCAGTGCCGGTCCAGGGCCTCATGGCGGGCAAGGAAGCGCCGCGCCATGCGGGCTGTGCTGGAGGCCCTGCGGTGAAAAAGCCACCGATCGGCCAAGCATTTTGGGGTCAGGACGGCACATTGCGCGAGGTGTTGGGCGAGGACTCGCAGGGTCGGCTCATCGTGCGGACCACGACCACGATCGAGCCCGAGAATCTGCGGCATTGGATCCGCCGCCATGGCGCAAAGAACGAGAACGCGCCATCGCAGTATGTCCAACCGCCGCCGACCGTCACGCCCGGGTTGTACGAGGCATGGGTCGCTGGCGATGCGATGCGGCATCCGGGGGAGACATCGTGATCGGGAGTTCAGTGCAAAATTGCAGTAGACCGGTGCGCCCGAGACTTTGCGCTCACTGCTCGCGCCCGGTGGATCTTGGTACTTGCTGGGCGGGGACTGGCGCAGTTTGGTGCAACCAGGCTTGTTTGGTGAACTGGCAACGAAAGGAGAGTTTAGCATGATCGACGACGTGTATCGTTGGTGCTTTGTTGCTGCGATGGTTGGGCTGTTCATCTTGGTGACTGCTTTGCGATGGCACCGGGCCCTTCAGGCACCCAAGCCCCCGAAGGTCCCGAGACCGCTGATCGATCCGCCGGATATGTGGGGGCAATTCACCCGGATGATGGCAGAGGAGAACGCGAAGTTCGCGGCACTCGTCGCCAAACAAAAGGCGGAGTACCCCGAGAAGCTTCGTGCCCACGAGGAGCGCGAATGGGCCCGCCTTGAGTCCTGCCCGATCTGCGACAGGCCCGACCATAGCTCCAAGTACGCGCACGTCGGGCCTCGCGACACTCGCGTCGAGCAGATCCTGACCTGCATCTCCGGCCATACCTGGTCGCGCCGTCGCCGGTTGGAAGGGGAGCCGCCCGGGATCGCACCGGTTCCGCCACGTGACAGTTCCGCCACGTCTGCCTTTCGAGGCTGAAAGGAGCCCCAATGCCTGACGATCTAGTAGCCCGGCTACTTACCTGCGCGGATGGGAATGGGCTGATCGTGGATCGCCTGCTCCGCGAGGCAGCCACCGAGATCGAGCGGTTGCAGGGCCAAAGCGAGACGCGCAAAGGCTTTGCCTTGGGGAACGCCGACGCGGCTGACGGCTTCCGCACCGAACGTGACGAGGCCAGGGCCACGATCGATCGCGTGAAGGCGTTGGCGGATGAGTGGCGAGCCCGATACCCCCACCTGGCCGAGTTCAAGGCGCTAACACATCGCGAAGCTGCCGCTGAACTCTTGGCCGCCCTGTCCCCCGCACCCACCGAAAAGGAGGGGTAGAAATGGGCGTAGGAATGCCCGCCGAACTGAAGCTTCAAGCCTTCGGAGCCTATGTTCGAGCAGCCTTTGGTGAGTTGCCCTACCACGTCGGGTCTTCGCTCGAAAATAAGACCGGCTGGCGTGACGTGGACGTGCGCGTGATCCTCGATGACGACGACTGGCAACGGTGGGGATTTTGCGATCCGGATTACGTCGGGCACCGAGACGAGAAGTGGATCGCGCTGTGTCTCGCCTTTTCGGCGCTGGGGCGCGAGATGACGGGCCTGCCGATCGACTTTCAGATCCAGCCCCAGACGTGGGCTAACAAGAAGTTCAGGGGGATGCGTGGCGCCCTAGGATTCGTGCCTCACAGCTTCGTCGGCGACGTGCCAGTTTACGATCCCGCAAAGTTGAAGTCCGCCGCCCTGTCCCCCGCACCTGCCACGGCCGAAAGGAGCCCCCAATGAGCCAAACGCAATGCTCCGCCTGCCCTCAGCCCCCGTCGCGCCAGTGCCCGACGTGCCTGGCGGTCGATCGCAAGCACGCCGCACGGATGGCGAAGCGAGCGGCGAAGGAGGCACGGGCATGAAACTGCGCGATCTGAAGACCCTCACACCCTGGGAGCGAGCCGAATTGGGCGTCGCGTTCGGCTCGCTGGCGCTAGTGGCCCTCTACCGGGGTGCTGTTCTGCTCCTGCTGATCTGGATCCTGCGCGAGGTGGCGAAGGCATGAAGCTCGGGCGTAAACCGCGTACCCACTGCCCCTGCGGCGTCGAACTCACCGACGCGAACCGGGCATGGAAAAGCGACGGCTCGACAACGGGACTTTGCAAGCCCTGCGATCGAGTTCGTGCCGCGCAAGCAAGCTGCGAGTACCGGGCACGACAGAGGGCCAAGCATCCCGTCATTGAGAGGGGCAAACGTGGCGGCCAAGCATGCCTCGAGCGCTACGGCAGAGAGCACTTTGCCGAACTGGGGCGCAAGGGCGGAGCGGCCAACGCAGAAAAACGGAAGGAGACCTAGCCATGAGCGCCATCGGGAAGTCATGCAAGACCTGCAAGCACGCGGAGCCGATCGAAGTTCGCGCCGAGTTCGACGGCCTTACGATCGTACGTTGCGTGGCTCCGTTACCTGCCGCACTCCCGATCTGGGTCCGCAAACTGGAGGACGGGAACCTCATGTGGCCGGGCGATAGCCTTGACTGCCGGGCGTACCAGCCGAGCGTCGCAACGCCGTTGACCGAGGGCTGGGGCTGGCCCAAGAGAGCGCAACGCGGGCACTACTACACGACGGCGGATGGTCCCTCTGTGTGCGGCAAGTTCCCCGCCGCCCCGGAACTGTTTGAGCTGAAGTTCAACGCAGCGCGGACCTGCATGCCCTGTTGGCGCAAGAGTCCCGAGGGCAAGGCGGCGATCGAGAAGTGCAAGGAGTTCCTGTCCGGATGAAACCCTCCGCCGACCATCCGGAGACGCGACGGATCCGCCGCGGTCGCCGTCGTGCCGGCATCCTTTGGGAGTACAACGGCGACGGGCGCTTCTGGCGTGAGCGCATCAAGGGGGCGGACAAACGCTACTGGCGACGCTGGCGCAGGCGGCAGCCCTAGCCGATCGCCACGTCCCCCTCCTCCTTGTGAACCCCGCACCAGTTCCCCGGATCATCTCCGGTCGATCGCCAAAGCGCGACGTTCCCGCACGCTACGTCGTACCCCGTCGCCGGATCCGTCCCCGCTGCGGCCTCGCACAATACCGCCACAGGTATCGGCGGCGCGTCGATCGGCACGTCGCCAAAATGGTAGTGCTTGTCGCACCACAGGCTGTTATCCGCCGGCGTCTGATACTTCGCATTGCGCTTGCAGGTGGCCGCCCAGTGGCTCGTGTAGGTGCCCTTGTGCATGCCCTCGTCGGCCTCGGCGACGAATTGGCACTTTGGCTTCGGAAGTAGCAGAGGATCGTGCCGCATGAGGCCCGCTTTGATCTTGTCGGCATTCGCGAGCGGTGGTGTTGCGGTCCGATGCCCCTCTAAGGCAGCCAAGAGGGCGTGTTCGATGGTGGCCGTGGCCGTGCGTAACCCCCAGATGGCTTGCAGGGCTTTAAGCGCCTCTGAAGGGGAACACGTTGCGTAGTGGTAGCCCCAGTCGTCCGCGCAACATGCCCGGGGCTTCTCTGGCAGGCACATGGACGTTTGGCGGAAGCCGTTCAGGATCGCCGCGTCGACCACATGGCGCACAAAGCTGGGGACACTCCGGGCGCCGGTCGCCTCCGCTAAAGCACGGAGGTTTGCGTATTGGTCGGGGCGCAGTAAGAGCCTGACATCCCAATTCTCGCGCCGGGCGTCCATGACGGGCAACGCCATGGGCGGCTTGGGTTTCTTTGGGGCCATGCGTCCTCCGGTTTCCCGGGGCTCTGGGCCCTCAATGTGTCGCTGGTTCTAGTCTACCCCTGTCCGCAAGAGGCGTTTGGCGCTCCGGCCGCAAGAGGGAGTTGCCGCTCC
>JBAZUW010000244.1:0-5355 GCA_041661205.1 Phycisphaerales bacterium | reverse complement strand
CCGAGAGCGTCCAATCGACCCCCTCTTTGATGAGCTCATAGGTCGCGGCCGCCACCGTACTCTTCAGCAAGTTGTCGATCTTCACCGAGCCATCCGCCGTCAGCGTGTGCCCGGGCCGCCCCGCCCAGTTGATGGGATCCGCAGTTGCGGCGGCTGCCGGTGGCACAGGCGTCCCGCCAGCGCCTTCCTTCCCTACCGCCTTCTTCCCGCCCGCAAACCCGCGCATCTCAAACTCGCCGGTGCCATCGGTGCGAAGTTTGGGTGCCGCGGCTTTCGGCCCGTTCGCATTCACCGGCCCGTACATCACCTTGCTCTTCAGCGTCTTGTGCACACAGTGCTCGGACCAGGTCTGGGCGATGGTTTCCAGTTCAATATCCGTCGGGTCGCGATCCTGGGCTTCGAAGTAATCCCGCACCGCCCGCAGCTCCGGCAGGCTCATGAACAAATGCGCCTCGCGGCTTAGGGCTTCCAGCTCTTCGTCGGTCTTGCCCCGCAGCGGCACCTGCGTCAACTGAAACTCGTAGTCCCCCCCCTTGGGCAGCATCTTGGGCACATACGCCTTGGTCACGATCCGGTGAATCACCGGGTTGGCCAGGGCCTTCTGTGCCAAAGCCGCGGCATCCTCCGCCGTCACCCCGTGAAGGTCGTACCGCACACCCGTGGCCACCGTGGTCTCGACGCCCAGCAATGCCCCAATCGCCTCACGCACCGACTGCCCCGCCGGATCCATCACGCCCGGGAGCGGGTGAACCTCGACGATGGTGGCGCCGGCAGGGGGCTCAACGCCCATGAACGCTACCTCCGTCACCGGGTCCGCCAGCAGCTTTTGCGCGATCGCCTTCTTCTGGGCGGGCTTGAGCTTTCCCTCGATGAGGTACACCCTGGCCACCTGGGCGCTGGATGGTTCAAGCCCCAGCGCCCGGGCTTTGGCCAAGGTGGCGGCGGCCCGAGGGTCTGAAACACCGGGGCGGACACGGACTTCGACGCGCAGAAGGGAGGTGCTCACGGGGCAAGGATAGATCGCGTCAGGTGGGGGGAGTTTGCAGCAGTGACGGCTTCTGCGCGCCAAATGTGCGACATGCGCGCAAAGCCCGTGCGCGGGCCGTCGCGCCGCCCCCGAACAAGGTACAGTTTCCGTCCCATGGCCGAGCGCACGCTGCAATCCGACCCCGCCAGCACCGACTTTGTGCCGGGGGCCGCGCCGCTTGCCGATGGCGAGGCCGCCCGCCCGCCGGCAGGGCCGATGCTGTTTGAGATTTCCACCGAGGTATGCAACCAGGTGGGGGGGATTTACCAGGTCATCCGAAGCAAAGCCCCGCTGATGGTGCAGCGCTGGGGCGACCGGTACTGCTGCGTGGGGCCTTGGGAGCCGGCCAAAGCGAACGTGGAGTTTGAGGAGACGAAGGCGACGGGGTGGATGGGCCGCGCTCTGGCGCGGCTGCGTGAGCAGGGGCTCATCGTCCACTTCGGGCGTTGGCTGGTCCCCGGGCGGCCCCAGGTGATGCTGATCGAGTACGGCTTGCCCGCCCATCGGCTCGGCGAGGTGAAGTATCAGTTGTGGCAAGAGCATGGGCTGGAGACGCCGGGGCACGATGGTCTGGTGGACATGGTGGTGAGCTTCGCCGAGGCGTGCCGGCGCCTGTTTGAAGCCCTGTGCGCGGAGCGCGGGCCGGGCAAAAATGCCGCCCCGCTGCTCGCCCACTTTCACGAGTGGCTGGGGGGGCTGGCGATCCCGCTGATCCGGCGACAGGGCCTCGCGGTGGCGACGGTGTTCACCACCCACGCGACGATTCTGGGACGCTACATCGCCAGCAGCCGCGATGACTTTTATGACCAGTTGCCCTGGCTGGATCACAACCACGAGGCGGCGTGGTTCAACGTGAAGACGCAGCACGGCATCGAGCGGGCCGCGGCTCACGGGGCGCATGTCTTCACCACGGTGTCGAGCATCACTGGCGAAGAGTGCACCACGCTGCTTGGGCGGCCGGTGGATGTCGTCACGCCCAACGGCCTGACCATCGGGCTCTACAACGCCGGGCACGAGCAGCAACGCCTGCACGGGGAGTACAAGGAGGCCATCCATCGTTTCACGATGGGCCACTTCTTTCCGAGCTATTCGTTTGACCTGGATCGCACGCTGTACATGTTCACCAGCGGGCGCTACGAGCCCAAGAACAAGGGCTTTGACCTGTGCCTGGAGGCGATGGCGCGGCTCAACCACGAGCTCAAGCACGCGAACCTCGGGAAGACCGTGGTGTTCTTCATCGTCAGCCGCCGGGCCACCAACGGCATCAATCCCCTCGCGATGGAAAAGCGTGGCGTGCTGAACGAGCTCAACGATTGCTGCAAGCACATTGTCGACGGCGTGGGCAATCGGCTTTTTCAAAGGGCCGCGGCTCAGGGCAAGTTGCGACTGGACGATCTGGTGGACGAGTACTGGCAGTTGCGATATCGGCGGGCTCAGCACGCGCTGCGGCAGAACTGTCTGCCCATGCTCGTGACGCACCTGTTGCAGGACGACCACAACGACCCGGTCCTCAATCAACTTCGCCTGCTGGGGCTGATCAATCGCGAGGAAGACCCCGTCAAGGTTGTCTATCACCCGGATTTCATCACACCCCACAACCGGCTGTGGGGTGTGGAGTACGACCAGTTTGTGCGCGGCTGCCACCTGGGGCTCTTCCCCAGCTTGTACGAGCCGTGGGGGTACACGCCGCTGGAATGTGCTGCCATGGGCGTGCCCGCCGTAAGCAGCGACCTCGCCGGCTTCGGGCGATACGTGCAGGAGAACTACCAGGATCCGGACCGAATCGGGCTCAAGGTGCTGCGCCGGCGCGGGCGTGGGTATCACGATTCGGCGGCCGACCTGTGCCGCTACATGCTGGAGTTCTGCCGCATGGAGCGGCGCGACCGCATCGCGCTGCGCAACGAAGTGGACAAGCGCAGTTGGGACTTCGACTGGTCCAAGCTCGGGCGGGCGTATCACGCGGCCCATGATCTAGCCATCGCCCGCTACCACGGCGACCTGGCCTCTGATCTTGGGGGCGTGGCGATGATCCCCGCGTCGGAGCTGGCGACCAAGCTGGCGACCGATCGCGGGGCGGCCCAACTGAGCGACTTCAGCCGCGACGCGGGGCCCAACGCGTGACCACGCCGCCGCCCCGCGTTGAGCTTTATACCGACGGCGCATGCAGCGGCAACCCCGGTCCGGGCGGGTGGGCGTTTATTTTGCTCCACCCCGCCAGCGGCAGCCAAAAGGAAGCCTTCGGGGCTGAGCCCGACACCACCAACAACCGCATGGAACTGACCGCCGCGATTCGGGGCTTGGAAGCGCTGACGCGTCCGTCGCAGGTGGAGCTCTACTCCGACTCGCAGTACGTGCTGAAGGGCCTGCGCGAGTGGATGGAAGGCTGGAAGAAACGGGGCTGGAAAACCGCCAGCAAACAGCCGGTGAAAAACCAGGACCTGTGGGAAGAGCTCGACACGCTGCGGGCTGCCCACCAGATCACGTTCCACTGGATCAAAGGACACAACGAGCACCCGCAGAACGAGCGGTGCGACAAGCTGGCGGTGGAAGCGTACAAGGCGCTGATGCGGGGGTAACAGCGCGGTAAAATCGCTTGCCGCGTCGCATCTGATCACGACCACAGGTGAGGATTTCCGATGAGCGAGACAAATGTGGCAATCCGGGCGATGTCCGAGCGCAAGCTGACTCGAGCCGGGTTTCGCTTTGCGAAGTGGCTTCCGCTTCCTTCGATCGAAGAAGCGCACGCCCGGCCTGCGACTCAGATCGCGCTTAGGCTCGCGGCTCTTTGTCAGTTATGCCTTCTTGTTGCAGCGCCCGAAGACAAGATTCCCAGCCAGCGTCTAATTGACGTATACGCACAGGCAAAGCTGGAGGAAGGCCTGACCCCTGCTGAGAGGGCTATCTGGCTATTGCCGCGCGAAGAGGCTCACGCCGCCCATGTTGACAAGATCGGCTGGCGACTGGAGAACATGCTCGCCTTGGCGTGGGCGCTGGGACATGTCGAAGAATGCGGATTCGATGGGGCCATGCTGCAAGGTGACGCGATTGAGCGCCTGATGCTCAAGATCGTTCCTACCGAAGCGAAGGACGTCGTCACTTGGATAGCTGGCGCGAAGACTCGTGCGATACATGATTTGGTGGCAATGGAAGATGTCTTCTACTGTGCACACAACGCCGCGAGAAATGCGTCCCTCGGCACCAAGCGATCCATACTCGGGATTTTTCGGAAGCACGATCGCCCCGTGCCCGATGGCTTTGACCCTCGCATCCACGGCGGCGTCATCCAAGAGCGGCGCCACGCCCTAACGTGGATCTTGTCTCCCGCTACCGCTTGGGATGACACCGACTTGTCTACGTGATTCAAGTTTGCGGCGCGGCGGCCGCGAGCTTGCGCGGGGTGCTCAAGCGCCCTTAAAAAAACAAGCGATCAGGCGACTCCCCGAGTCCGATGTCGCGTCGGTGCGGCCTTGGCGTGCCGAACGCGGCCGGGTTTGACTCGGCCTTCGACTTTGACTGATGTCTTTTGAAAATAAAACACAAACGTCGTCAAATTGGTCTCATTCGCAAGTATCGTTCACCATGTCCCGCCCCAAAGCCCATCTCGTCTCCTCGCCCAAAGCCTGGGAAGTGCTCGTCTCCCCCGTCCGCACCGAGATCGCCGAGGCCCTGCGGCTTGTGGGCCCCTGTCCGGTGAGCGAAATCGCTCAGGTCATTGATCGTCCCGCCGACACGCTCTACCGGCATATCGAGCTCCTTCAGAAGGCCGGCTTCGTGCGCGAGGTGGGCTTCCGCAAGGGGGCTCGCCACGCCGAGGTGCTGCTTGATGTTGTGGCCGATGACTTTGTCGTTGATTTTCAAGACAACCAAGGCAATGCCGAGAATCGTGCCATCATCCAGACCGTCAGCTCGTTCACCAGCGCCGTGCAGCGCGCGGTCCGCGATTCCGCTAAGGCCCGGCAACTGGTGCTGGAACCAGACGGCCGGAATATCTCGATCAACTACGAGCTCAGCTGGTTGACGCCGGAGAAGTTTCAGGAAGTCCGGGCCCTGATCCGTCGCCTGAAGAAGCTGATGGACTCCGGCAAGAAACGCCGCGAGGGGCGGCTGTACATGACGCTGGCGATCGCCACGCCCGTCACCCGCAAGCGCGGCGCCCGCCCGGCGACAAGCGAATCTCGAGAGGGCCCAGTTGACTCCACGAGGACGAAAGCTCCGCGCCGCAAGGCCGCGACCATACCGCCGACCAAGACGCGCACGAAGAGATAGCCCCCGCACCCGTGATCTCGTCGTCATCCTCCCACGCTTTGATCTGTCCGCATCGGTCCTGC
>JBAZUW010000243.1:0-5467 GCA_041661205.1 Phycisphaerales bacterium | reverse complement strand
TTGGCCGCGGCATCCACCCGCCCCACCCCGCGCAGCACGAACGCACCGCCACACACGACGCCGATCGCGGCATACCCCCCCACCACCCACACGATGACATTCGCCCACGCCATCTGTTCGCTTCAATGCCGCTCGCCGCGATCCGTCACGCTCGGAACGCTCCAGTCGCTCCACCATAGATTACCGCCGCGCGACCACCGCATGGGGACGTCCCGTTTTTCCCGACCATTCACCCAACCCACGCGCCCCGTTCGGAGAATTTTCCGATTTGTGCAAGACACACCCGTCTCGCGCGTGAAAGATGGCCCATGTCGATCGGTGATGCCCCAGCCGCGGCCTACGACCTGGCCACCCACGATCCCTACCTCTCAGAGCGCGACCCACTCGCTCGTTCCAGCCGCCAACTTCACCTCTTCCGCACCGCCCTCATCGGCCTCCTCGCCGGCCTCGTCGCCGTGGGCTTCAAGTACGCCCTTTCCTGGGGCGAAGAACTGCGGCACACCTCCCTCACCTACCTCCATCTCCACTTCCCCGCCGCTGGCTGGCTTGCCCTTCCCCTCGCTGGCGGGCTGATCGGCCTTTTCGTCGGCCTTATGACGCAAAAGCTCGCTCCCGAAGCCGGGGGCAGCGGCATCCCGCACCTCAAGGGCGTGCTCATGCACGTCCGAACCCTCAAGTTCTGGCCGCTCGCCGCCGTCAAGTTTGTCGGTGGCGTTTTGGGCATCGGCGCCGGGCTCTCGCTAGGTCGGGAGGGGCCCACGGTCCAGATGGGTGCCGCCATCGCGCAGGCCATCTCCGACATCATGAAAGTCCCCCGCGCCGACGTGCCCCAGCTCCTCTCCGCTGGCGCGGGCGCCGGCCTTGCCGCGGCTTTCAACGCTCCCCTCGCCGGGCTCGTCTTCATCGTTGAGGAACTCCATCGCGAGCTCTCCAGCCGGACCGCCATCGGGGGCCTCGTCGCGTGCGTCGTCGCCACCGTCGTCGCCCACAGCCTGAGCGGCGATCTCCCGACCTTCGAAGTTCACTCCACCCAGTCGCTGCCCCTGGCCGTACTCCCCTGGGTGTGCGCCGTCTCGGTCGTGAGCGCCCTGGGGGGCGTCCTCTTCAACAAAGGCCTGCTTAAGTCTCAAGACCTGGCCATCCGCGCCAGCAAGCGTGTCCCGCGCTGGACTCACCCCGGCATCGTCTGTGCCACCATCGGCCTCATCGCCTGGTGGTCGGAATACGCCCCGGGCGGCGGGCACCACCTCGCTCAGGGTCTGCTCAGCGGCGGCATGTCCTTCACCATCGGCACGCTCTTTCTCTTGCTGGCCCTCAAGTTCGTCCTCACCTGGTTCAGCTACGCCACCGGCGCCCCCGGCGGCATCTTCGCCCCCATGCTGCTGCTGGGCCTGCTCAT
Source organism: Phycisphaerales bacterium (assembly GCA_041661205.1). Classification (GTDB taxonomy): domain Bacteria; phylum Planctomycetota; class Phycisphaerae; order Phycisphaerales; family UBA1924; genus RI-211. Next base: position 4,068 of record JBAZUW010000243.1, on the reverse strand, counting down.
CGGCCAAATCTCCAGCGTCGCCATGTCCTCCGTCAACCCCGAGCTCGCGCAGTTCGACACCGAGATCCTCGTCCTCTCCATGGCCGCGTTCTTTGTCGCGTCGGTGCGCGTCCCCCTCACCGGCATCGTGCTCATCAGCGAGCTCACCGGCGGCTACGCCCTGCTGCTGCCCATCTGCATCGCCGCGGGCGTCGGCTTCGTCACCGCCGAAGCCCTGCGCGACCACCCCATCTACGAAGCACTCCTCGAAGCCGACCTGCACCGCAAAGGCCAGGCCGTGGGTGGCGACGAACCCGTCTCCATCTACATCGGCATCCAAAACGGCTCATCCCTCGCCGACCGCCTGCTTCGTCAAGCCGGCCTGCCCAAAGGCTGCCTGGTCGTAGGCGTCGAACGTGGCGGCAAGCTCCTCCACCCCGCTGCCGACCTGGAGCTGCGCCCCGGCGACCACATCACCGTCCTCTGCCCGGGCAACATGCCCGAAGCGCCGAGCAAGGTAGTGCAGTTGTGTACGGGTATTTGAGGTTTTGGAGGACAGTCCACCGTGCCACTGATCTCGCTTCGAGGTCAGTGCGAGCGTCATCATCGCGTGCGAGCGCTGCTTGCGGCGAGCGCCGCGTCCTACGCGTCCGCGACTGCGTAGCGAATGAGACGAGCACACTTCTGTTCAGTCGTAGGTGGAGTCGTTTCGCCGGCACACCAATCAGATAGGAACTCGGTGGCGATGTTCACCTCTAGGAAATAAGCCATTCCTCTCGCGATGGCCTCCGAAGGCAATCCACCTTGCTCCGGTTCAAAAAGGACTCATCGCGGGCGAGTTTGGCCGCCATGGTTCCGCCGCATAGATCGTGCAGCGGCCGTCCAGAGAACCCATATCTCGGACTAGGTCGAGCAAAGTCATCACATCTCCGCACATTTGATTGGTCGGTTCATGCCTCAGCGACTCGCTCGCATTCCTAGTAGTCAAGAATCACCGGCACCCCATGCCGAACAGCCTCTTGCGCAAGCGTGTGCATGACCTCCCAACCGAATCTCGCGGCCGCCTCAAGCGACGAACCATTCTCAACCCCATTCTTCAGCCTCTCATCATCAACGGCACCGATTACATTCCATGTTCGCCGGTCCAGCAATTCCAACTCTCGAAGCACCGATTCGCAATTGCCGAACGTTCGTTGAGTTCCAAAGAGATCCACCGACCTGAAGACCGAGGGGGCCGGAATCGGCAACCACATCTCTTCGCCTAATAGAAGCTGCGGATACTTCGTTTCCGCTTTTAGGTCCCGGTACCTTGCTAGCGCCGGATCTGATGTCCAGTTATCCACCCTCACAGGCTCACGCCGCGTTAAGGGATCAATCCCATTGTCGTCATACGCGGCCCAAAGAAGAAGTGCACCGAAACCGTCCCATGCAGGTTTGTTCGTAAAATAAGGCTTGCTGTCTTCCTCGCTCCAAGAATGTTCCAGTCCAAGTGCCGTTGACAGGCCAGACCGCCAACGAATCACAGCGTGGCGAATCTCTTCCGGATTTGGGGCCTCAACTTGGTCGCCTTGGGCACTGGGCCGCACAATCTTTGCCCCGGGAAAACGCTGCTGAACAATCGTCTTCCAGTCTCTCTGGTAATACCTGGTGAAGGTTCCCACGTACACGTCCAATCCCACAGGTCACCGCCTTCCCTGCATTGAGATGCGGCATTCGGCATTCGTACGCAGCGATGGGCGTGTCTCCAACGAATGCCGAATTTCGAATGCCGTCTCCCTCACTTCATCGTCGCCGGTGCCCCACCCCGGTCCGCCCTCACATTAAACGCGATCGAAATCCGCTCCCCATCGCCAAAGTGCGGGTGGACATAGTGGTACAAAAACCCCGGGAAAAACAGCATCATCCCCGCCTCGGGCCGAATCGGATACTTCTGCCCATACGGGTCGCCGGGCACGTACGTCATCTCGGTAAACGGACGCGGGTCGTGCAGGTCGATCACCCCGCTCTTGGGGTATTGCGGGCTGGGAGTGCCGCCCGTGTCCACGTAGTACACCCCCGACCACGCGCTGCCCGGGTGGTTGTGCAGCGTGTGATAGTTCCCCTTGCGGCTCACATTCGCCCACCCGTACACACCCAGGCTGCCGCCGAAGGGGTTGTTCATCCCCTGCGAACGCATGTGCTCCATCGTCGTGCCGATCATGTGGTTCGTGGCCTCGATGATCCACCCGCGCAGCGTCTTCACGCACGCGTCCGGGGCATCCAGAAAATCATGCTTGCTGTGCCACCCCCCCACGTTGGCGTGCTGCATGTTGGGCTCGCTCTTCTCGCGCCGAAGACAAATCTCCTTCAGCTCCGCGTTCACCTGCTGCGCGTCGGGAAGTTTGAAAATGCCCAGAAGAGTCGGAAACGCGAGGGCAACCTGCTTTTGCATGGTGGTGTCCAAAGTCGGCGGGGCGGCACAAGCAACGCGGCGAACGGCCGCATCAAGTCCTTGCCCCCAAGGCAGTTGAGGCACAACCTAGCCGACATAAGGGTGCGGCGTCCAATCCCAATCACCAAGATTGCGCAAAGACAGGCTGCCCTTGGGTAGCCCCTCTCTCCGAGAGGGGTCTTCCTGGCTGCCGGTGGGACAGGCGTCCCGCCTGTCCACACGTGGGGCCAAAGTCTCAACCCCGGACAGGCCAGAGGCCTGACCCACCCGCCGCGAAGCCGCCGACGCCCAAGGCTGATTTCCGCCGAGCTGCCGCCTACCGTTGCGGTCCTAGGTTCGGACTGCCGCCCGAAGGTCGAAAACCCCTCAGGCCACCCAGAAACCGGCCGATGGATATCCGCACGCCACTTTAGCTCAGCGGTAGAGCGATGCTTTCGTAAAGCATAGGTCCGGGGTTCAAATCCCCGAAGTGGCTCTTTTGAGGAAGGCACTGGGGACTAGGCACGAGGCACTAGGGCCGAGCGTGCCCAAGCGGACATGTTCCCGTTGCCACCCGATCCCCCCATCCTCCACGCCGACCCGCGCTTCGTCATCATCGACAAGCCCGCCGGCATGCTCTCCGTCCCCGGCAAAGGCCCGGACAAGGCCGACTGCGCCATCTCCCGCGTACGCGCCATCTTCCCCCACGCCCGCGGCCCCATGGTCGTACACCGGCTCGACATGGATACCAGCGGCCTCCTCCTCATCGCCCTCAACCCCGCCTCCCAACGCGAACTCTCCCGCCAGTTTGAACATCGTCTTACCTCCAAGCGCTACATCGCGCTCCTGGAAGGCAGCGTGACTTACGACGCCGGCGAGATCACCGTGCCGCTGCGCCCCGACATCGACAACCGCCCCCACCAGATCGCGGATTTGGTACACGGCCGCGAAGCCATAACCCGCTACCGCGTCCTCGCCCGCGAGATCGATCGCACCCGCGTCGAGTTCGAGCCCATCACCGGTCGAAGCCACCAACTCCGCGTCCACGCCGCCCTCCCCCGCCTCTTCATCGGCCCCCGCCCCGGCGGCCTGGGCTGCCCCATCGTGGGCGACGTGCTCTACGGCACCCCCGCCGAGCGACTGATGCTCCATGCCAGCCGCCTGGAAATCCTCGACCCCGACACCGGCGCGCGCCTCTGCTTTGAGAGTCCGGCGCCGTTCTGACTGGTTCCAACCGCACGCCCGGGATGAGCGCAGCGAATCCCGAGATGGCTCGCGAGCCGGCGGTCAAGGTGCCGAAACTCCGTTCGACCGTCGCCATCACCATCTCGGGATTCGGGCTCCGCCCTCATCCCGGGCGTGCCCGCTCGCGCGATACCCTCTGCCCATGACCACGCCCGACTTCGCCCAAACCAACGAAACCCACGACCCCAACATCCGCAGTTGGGTCGAAGCCGCCAACGACCCCGCCACCGACTTCCCCATCACCAATCTCCCCTACTGCGCCTTCGAAGCCGAGCACGACGGGCACTCGCACCGGCACCTAGGCGTCGTCATCGGCGACCACCTGCTCGATGTCTCGATGATCGCCGGCGCGGGTGCCCTCGACATCGACAATGAAGACCTCATCGACGACCTGCACGCACCCTTCTGGACCTTCATCGCCGCTCAACCCCCCG
>JBAZUW010000242.1:978-5513 GCA_041661205.1 Phycisphaerales bacterium | reverse complement strand
CAAAGCCGCGGGCGTCACGGGCATTTTTCTCGCCAAGCTCGACGGCACGGCCAAGGGCGGCATTGTGATTGCCGTGCGAGAAGTGACGAGCATCCCGGTGAAGTTTGTCGGGGTGGGCGAAACGCCGGATGACATTCAGGCCTTCGACCCCGCGGCCTTCGTCGATGCGATGTTCTCGATTGAAGAGTGATGCTGCGTCACGCGGTCCGCGTTGTTGCCTGTTGGTGGCAGCCCGCTTTGCGAACATTCAACTCGGTAATGGCGGTGGCTGCGCGGACAGGCGGGACGCCTGTCCCACCGACAGCCGAAAGAGGTCTTCGCGCGTCAGGCCAACGCTCCCATGCCGCGACCGGTCGCCTGGGCTTCTTCGGCCTGGCGGCGCAGGGCGGCGATGCGTTTCTCCATGGGGGGATGGCTGGCGAAGAGGTTGGAGAGCATCTTGCCGCCGGTGAAGGGCTCGACGATGAAGAGGTTGTTCTGCGCGGGGTTGGGGTTGTCCATGGGGATGCGCTGCGAGTAGGCCTCCAGCTTCTGCAGCGCCATGATCAGTCCGTTGGGCGTGCCCGCGATGATCGCCCCGTCGTGGTCGGCGACGTATTCGCGGCTGCGGCTGATCATCGCCTTGATGAGCACCGCCCCGAACATGGCGATGAAGAGCGACAGAATGCCCAGCAGCGGGTTGCTGTCGCGACGGTTGAAGCCCCCGAACCACAGGCTCATCTGGGCCAGGTAGGCGAGCACGCCCGAGATGGTGGCGGCAACGCAACTGGTGAGGGTGTCGCGATTGCGGACGTGGGCCAGTTCGTGCCCGATGACGCCCCGAAGCTCTTCGAGCGACAGGACGCTGAGCGCCCCCTCGGTGACGGCGACCGCGGCGTGCGACGGGCTGCGCCCGGTCGCAAACGCGTTGGGGGCCTGCTGAGGGCAGACGTAGACCTTGGGCATCGGTAGCCCGGCACGCTGGCGCAGTTCATCGACGAGGTGGTAAACCTCTCCGGCAACGCCTCCGGCGTCGGGACCGACTTGCTGGCCACGCATGGCCGCGAGGGCGATCTTGTCCGAATAGAACCATGCGATGACGTTGCTGATGCCGCCGAAGAGCAGGGCGAAGATCATGCCCTGCTGACCGAACTGGGCGCCGACCAAGAGAAACAGCCCCATGAGGCCGCCCATGAGGAGCGCGGTCTTGAAGTTGTTTACGAAGCGTGTCATATTCCTGAATACTCCTTCGGGTCCAGGCCGTACCATGATGTACGAAGGCCGGAACCAGACTGTTTTTCGGAGTTGGTGTCTCCCGGTTCCGGCATCGTATTCCGGGTTTGGATCCGCCCCCTGGCCGTTGTATCGGCCCTTGGCGTTACGTTTCCATTATGAGATTGGTTCGGTTTGAGACCCGATCGCGGCAAAACGGACCAAAGTCCGGCGCGGTTTTGGCCGACGATGCCGTGTGTAACGTCTGTGCTAGACGGACCTTGGCAATGTTGGCCCCGAATCACCGGCAGGGCTAGTCTTTCGCCCTGCGTGGGGTATGTTGTTGGTGCCACCGGTCGTCCGGGGGCGTTCGGGTCGCAAGGCGTGGTGGCCAGGCGACTGTCGGGGAACGCCGCGTGAAGGACGGGTTGTCCGGGTGGGTGGTGGTCAATCCTGCAGTTCGCCTCAGAGTGGATGTTGGCAAGCCAGGTAGGCTTGCCCTGGCTGGTGGGCCAGATTGGGGCGTTTGGAGGTCTGTGGTGGAGAAGGTGTCAACAACAACTCAAGAGGGCGAGGTCGCGCTTCCGCTGGTCCTTCGGAGGATGCTCCAGGTGATCGGCCCGGTGGTGGCGGTGGGGCTTACGGTGTGGTCGGCGATCGTTGCCAAGGAGCTGGGGGCGAAGCCTCCGTTGCTGGCGAGCGTTGATCGGGGCGAAACGGTGACGATTCCGGAGACGGTGCCGGAGGCCGCCCCGGTGTCGTTTGAGAGCAGTTCGGAGCTTTTGGCGCTGGGCAGCCCGGTTGAGTTTGAGCCGACGTTGCCTGCTCAACACGCGGCGGCCGAGCTTGATCCGGCGACACGGGCGCTGGCCGCGGACCCGGCGGTGCGCTGGTTTGATGGGCGCCCTGTGCGACCGGCCCGGATCATGACGATGGTGGTGACGGCGTACTCCCCGGACGAGAAGTCGTGCGGGCCGTATGCCGACGGCATTACCGCCACGCTTCACTCGGTTGCGACCAATGGCTTTGCGCTCGTCGCGGCCGACCCCACGGTGCTTCGCTATGGATCGATGCTGACGGTGCCGGGGTATGACCAGGACCGCATCGTGCCGGTGCTGGACTGTGGGTCGGACATCAAGGGCCGGCGGCTGGATGTGATCTTTCCGACTGACGCGCAGGCCCGCAAGTGGGGGCGGAAGACGTTGAAGGTGGTGGTGTGGGAATACGCCGACGGGAAGCCGGCGCCGAACCCGCGCCGGATGCGCTGAAGCCGCCGCTTTCGCGGGGTTTTGCGCTCGGCTTGTCGCAAGCGATGCCTGCAGGGGGCGGCGGCTTTGGCCTACGCTGGCCCCATGACCAGCTTGCCACTTGAGTATCGGGTTGCAGTCATCACGGGGGCGTCGGCGGGTATCGGGGCGGCCATCGCCCGCGATCTGGTGGCGCAGGGTGCCAAAGTTGTCGTCAATGCGCGGCGGCTGGACCGGCTTGAAGCGCTGGTGGGGGAGCTGGGACGCAGCCGCGCGATCGCGGTGGCGGGGGATTGCTCCCGGCCCGAGGTGATCTCCCGCATGCTGGACGCCGCCCGGGATGGGCACGGCGGGGGGGTGCGTGAGGCCGACCTGGTGGTGATCAATGCCGGGCGGGGGCTGGGCGGCTCGGTGATGAACAGCGATGTGACCAAGTGGCAGGAGCTGATCAACACCAACTACGTAGCGGCGGCCCTGCTGATGCGCGAGGCAGGCAACCGGATGCTTAAGGCGGTGGGCAATCGCACTGGGCCGAGCGTCGTCGATGCCCCCCGCGACATCATCGTCATCGGCTCGGTGGTCGGGAAGCATGTGTCGCCCTTTTCGTCGATGTACGGATCCACCAAGTTCGCGGTGCACGGGCTTACCGAGGGCGTGCGGCGAGAGCTTGGCCCCAAGGGGGTGCGGATCACGATGGTCGCGCCGGGGTTTGTGGAGAGCGAGTTTCAGGGGGTGGCGGGGTACGACCCGGCGTGGTTCCAGGAGGTCTCGCAGCGGATCGGCCCGGTGCTGTCGCCCAATGATGTGGCGCGCACGGTGAGCTTTGTTGCTCAGCAGCCCCCGGCGGTGCACCTGGCGGAGATATTCTTGCGCCCGACCCGGCAGGACTACCCATAGTGTGGATGTGGGGGCCCGGGTGATACGGCAGTCGTGATCGCAGCATCTGACCCGCAGCCGGGAACTTCGATATCGTTTGGTGAGTTTCCCGCATGGACGCTTTCATGGCAGGTCAAGATCTTCAGGCCATCGCGCATTACCTCATCGAGCGGGAGCTCGGGCGTGGCGCCATGGGCGTGGTGTATCTGGCCCATGACACCAAGCTGGGGCGACCGGTCGCGATCAAGAGTCTGCCGATTGAGCTTGGGGCCGATGTGGTGCGGCGGCAGCGGTTTGAGCAGGAAGCCCGCACGCTGGCGGCGATCAATCACCCGAACATCGGGTCGATCTTTGGCCTTGAGCAACAGGACGGGGGCATCTACCTCGTGCTGGAGTTTGCGGAAGGGCCGACGCTGGCGGAGCGGATCGCGGCGTCGCCTCCGGAGTTGCCCGAGGCGCTGGAAATTTGTCGCCAAATGGCGCTGGGGATCGAGGCGGCCCACCAGCGGGGAATCATCCACCGAGACCTGAAGCCGGAGAACATCAAGATTCGCCCGGATGGCGTCGTGAAGGTGCTGGACTTTGGCATCGCCATGGCCGGGGAGATTCTCAACGAGAACATCTCGACGACGGCGGGCACCATTGTGATGCCCCCGACTGCGGCGATGCAGACCCGCACTGGGTTCATCATGGGCACGCCGGGGTATATGAGCCCTGAGCAGGCCCGTGGGCGTGCGGTGAACTTCGCGACTGACACGTGGGCGCTGGGATGTATTCTGTACGAGATTCTGTCGCACCGGCAGGCGTTCCCAGGCGAGAGCCTGGCCGACGCGTTGGCGGTGACGCTGCTCACCGAACCGGACCTCTCGCTGCTGCCGCCCAAGACGCCGGGAAAGGTGATCGAGGTGTTGCGGCAGAGCTTGCAGAAGGATTATCGCAAGCGGGGCGAGAGCGTGGCGTTCTTCGCCGCGGGGCTGGAGATGGCGCTGCGCGACTTGGCCGGGGGCGGCTCGCGCGTGAGCGTGTCGCTGGATAGCGATGATGAAGGCCCGCCCGCGCCGGGGAACCTGGTGGCGGATGCGTCGCCGCTCTTTGGGCGCAGCAGCGATGTGGCGATGGGGCTGGGTGTGTTCGGCACGTCGCGATTGCTCACACTCACCGGGCCGGATGGCTCGGGGCGCACGCGATTGGCGAAGGCGATCGCGGGCGCGGCGATTGACC
>JBAZUW010000242.1:0-968 GCA_041661205.1 Phycisphaerales bacterium | reverse complement strand
GACCAGGACCCCAAGGCGTGGCACTCGTCGTGGATGGCGCGGCTGCCGGCGCTGGGAGACGCGGCGTTGCCGGGGCTGTGCGTGGCGACCTTGCTTGGGGGCAAGGGCGAGGCCGATCCGATTCGGGCGATTGCCGGGAGAGTGGGGGCTCGCAAGGTGCTGCTGGTGCTGGATGGATGCCAGTTTGCGCCTACCGCGTGCGCCGGACTGGTGCATGACTTGATGGGGGCCTGCCCGAACCTGCGTGTGCTGGCGGTGGCTCGCGGGCCACTGGGCATTGGGGGTGAGAAAACTCTGCCGGTGGGACCGCTCACAGGGAGCAGTGACGAAATGAAAACCGCGGGGGCCCGGTGGTTCATTGACCGGATCTCGAACGGCGACCCGGCCTTCGCGCCGGATTCCAAGGCGATCACGGCGATCGCGGGGATCGTGCGGGCGCTTTCAGGTTGGCCGCTGGCGATTGAAATCGCGGCGGGGATGGCGAGTTCGATGGATCTGACGGAGCTGTACGAGCGGCTGGACCAGCGGCTGAAGCTGCAGGGGCTTGCGGTGACCGAAGGGCAGCCCGCCGAGCAACTGAACCGGCTGATGGTGGAGTGGGCGCTGGACATGCTGCCCCCGGCGGAGCTGGCGATTTTGCTGCAAGCCTCGGCGTTTGTGACCCCGTGCGGCCTGCGGCCCATGCTCGCGGCGGGCGGCGCGAAGGACGTGCTGCCCAACCCCGCCAGCGATGACCCTTCCGGAGGCGGTGTATCGCCGCGCGAGACGCGGGCGCTCACGATGATCCCGCGGCTCGTCGCGCGAGGTCTCCTGCGAATGGAGGGGCGCATCGACGACCCGCCGTCGCTGAGACTGTGGTTGCCAGAGGCGGTGAGGCAGGGCGCGGTGGAGAAGTTGCGGGAGACGCCGGCGGCGGTGACGGCGGTGATGCATGGGCACCGGGCGTATTGCCTTGCGAGTGCTGAACA
>JBAZUW010000241.1:0-5538 GCA_041661205.1 Phycisphaerales bacterium | reverse complement strand
GATGGCGGCGAGGGTCTGGGTGCCGGGCAAGAGGGGCTTGGCGGGGCGGTTGAGCGCGATGTGAACCGTGATGTGCGGCTGGCCCTTGGCGAGCGCGGCGTCGAGCGGCTGGGGCGTGGCGAGGCCGGAGAGCTTGGCCGCGAGTTCCTGGCCGATGTCGGGCGTGGGAAAGCGAATGTTGCCCCAGGCGTGGGCGAGGTCGGGCACGACGTTGGTGGCGTGGCCGCCGCTGATGGGGCCGATGCTGGCGATGATGCCGCGGGTAGCGTCGGGGAGGGCCGCGATGCGGGTGATGCAGGCGGCCAGGGCGTTGACGGCGGAGATGCCGGCGGCGAAGTCGCGGCCGACGTGTGCGGCGCGGCCGCGAACTTCGAGCATGAACTGCCCGCTGCCGGGGCGATGGGTGACCAGGCCTCCGTTGGCCATGGCGGGCTCGAGGGCGATGCCGAAATCAAACTCGCGGGCAACGCGGCGGAGTGTCGCATCGGACGCGAACGAGCCGGTCTCTTCGTCGGCGTTGAGAACGAACCCCCAGGGCGGGGCGGCTTGCAGTTGGGTGAGCACTTCGAGAACGTGGAGGGCGAGGACGAGGCCGCCTTTCATGTCGACGACGCCGGGGCCGAGCGCGCGGTCGCCTTGAATTTCGAGATGCTTAAAGGAACCAGCCGACGGATGCACGGTGTCGAGGTGACCGGCGAGCAGGACTCGCTTGCCGGAGGTTGAGCCGGGGCCACGCGCGATCAGCGTTGGGGGCGGGGGGTCGGCGGCGTCGGCACCCAGCCAGGCCGGGCGGGCGTCGCCGGGCACGGTTTCGAGGGTGGCGCCGAGTGCGGCGAGGCGGCGTGAGAACCACTCGCGGGTGGTGGCGAGCCCGGCGCTGCCGCCCGGACCGGTGGGAATCTCAACGAGTTCGCGCAGGTCGCGGATCATCGCGTCGCGGCGTGAGGCGATGACGCTGGCGATGTGTGACTCAAGTGGTGACAGGCTGGTTGACGCGTTCATGGGGCGCTCCCGCGGGTGGCTTGGAAGAATAACGCGGCGATCGCGAGGGAGAGCAGCAGCAGCGAGCCGAGCTTGATGACGCGCGAGACGCGATCTTGCGCGAGCTTGTGGACGGGGCGCCCGGCCAGGGCCATGACTTTGCGGCAGCGGAGGGCGATGGAGCCGTGACGAAACGAGAAGCGGCGGACGGGAATGCCGTTGAGGGCCGCGACGTGGGCGAGCGTGCCGGCCATGATCCGGGCGGCGTCGATGGAGATGTTGGGTTGGCTTGGCGCGAGGCGCTGCGAGAGGTGGCGCACGGCGAAGGCGTCGGCCTGCCACTCGAAGCGGCGGCTGACGAAGCCGAAGATGGCGCCGACGACGAGGAGCAGGGTGATGTCGATCCATGCTTCGGTGGTGCCGCTGGTGTGCCCGCGCGGGAGCAAGGGCTCGATCACCCAGGGCAGTGTGAAGAGGGCGGCGGCGAGTGTGATGCCGATCCACATGAGGTGACGCTCGCGTACGTGGGCGACTTCGTGGGCCATCACGGCTTCGACTTGTTCCTGCGAGAAACGGTCGAGCATGGCGTCGGAAAAGAGGAGGTATCGAAAGGGCCAAGCCACGCCCAGGATCGCGGCGTTGATGAGCGTGCCGTGCGTGCGCCAGAGGAACGGGCCCCGTACCCGCACCCGGTATTGGCGGCACATCGCGTCGGCCTGGTCGCGCAGCGGGCCGGAGCCGATGGGGACTAAGTCCCACACCCAGCGCAGCACGACCGGGGCGAGCACCATCACGCCGATGAGGCCGACCCACGACAGGGCGGCGACGATGAGCTCCCACGCGTGAGCGCTGAGCGCTGAGTGGCCGACGATGGCGGGCAGACGCGTGACACCCTCGTGCCAGAGGGAGGCGAGCAGGATGGGCGCGAGCACGAGGAGAACTTCGAAACGCGTGCGATTCCAGAGGTGTTGGCCACGTGTGGGCGGGGGGTAGACGGGTTGGCCGGAATCGAGTTGGCGGAGCAGCATTGCGTCGCGCAGACGCCGCTCGATGGGGTAGAGGGCGGACCATTGGCCCAGGACCATCAGGAACAGTGGAAGAATGGCGACAAGGTCGGTGAGCAGGGGCGTGCCTGCGACGGGGGTTGCGGCGAGGCTTGGCCAATCTGTGAGCAGGAGCGCGAAGCAAAGGCTGATGCCGGCCAGAATGCGGGTGAAGGTGGCGAGGGTGTCGGCGTGGCGGGCGGCGGTGAGGGAGCCGCGGGAATCCATGCTTCGTACCGCCATGCGGGCGCGGCCCTGCACCACGAGCCAGCCGAGCAGGCAGGGGAGGAGCGCGTACGCCCACCCGAACTGCAGCGGGTGAGGATTGCCCACGCTCTCGCGAAGGCGGGCGCAGACGAAGGCGGCGATGATGAGGATCTGGATCATGGGCGAGCGGGTTTAGCCGCGCACGATGGCCTCCCACAGATCGTGCATGCGTTTGACGGAGACGGGGAACGCGGTGCGGAGCTCTTGCGCGAAGAGCGAGACGCGGAGTTCTTCGACCATCCAGCGGTATTCGGTGATGCGTTTGGGGTCGAGGCCCAGTTCCTTCTGGCGGCGATTGAGCTCGGCGACGCCCCGCCAGATGGGGAGGACTTCGTTCATTCGCGGGAGGTCTTTGGTGAAGCCGGTGCCGGCGAGGCGTTGCAGACGCAGGTCGATGGCGGCGAGGTAGCGCGGCACGTGTGGCAGCCACTCGGGGGGCGTCGTCATCAGGAAGTTTGGCGGCATGAGGAGCGAGAGCTGCTCGCGCACGTCATTGTTCGCGGCTTCCCAGGTTGCGGGAGACTTTTGACGCAGGCGGCTTTCGACGAGTTGGAAGGCGCGGAGGGCGGGGTCGGCGAGGGTGCAGACTTCTTTGGTGGCGGCGCCCAGGCGGCTGACCGCGGCCCGGCAGCGGGCGCGAAACTCGCCGGGGTTGCGGGGGATGCTGTCGTTGTTGCCCAACGCGCCGTCGACAATGCGCTCCACGACGCTCTGGCGGAAGACCTGGGGCGAGCCGAGTGACGCGGCCTGCACGCACATCCGCTCGATCTCTGGGTGGCGGAAGGTGTGGCGTTTGACTTCCTCGCCCGCGTCCAGGATGAAGAGGCGGCGCAGCCCGGCGCGGGTGGCGGCCAGGGCGTTGTCGAGTTGTTCGAAGAGGCGGAGCGACACGCTGTCGCCTTTGTCGACGATGCCGGGGTAGGTGACGAAGGTGGTGCCGAAGCGGTCGACCTCGATGCGCTCGGGCAGGTCGCCAAAGTCCCAGGTCTTGAGGCCATCGCGATTGAACTTTTCGGCACCGGCACGGACTTCGCCACCGGCCAGGCCCCGCAAGCGGGCCGCGAGCGCGGTGCGGATGGCGATGAGGTCGCGCCCGCTGGCGGCGATGTGCCCCTCGGCGTCGATCACCGCGATGCGCATGCGCAGATGCTCGGGCACGGGCACGCGCTCGAAGGCGTCGCGCGGCACGTCGAAGGTGGTTTCCTTTCGCACTGCTTCGCGGAGTTGCTCAAAGAGCGAGCCCACACCGAAGCGCATGGAGGCTTTGGCGGCGTGCGCGAGGGCGCTGCTGGCGGGGAGCAGGCGGCGGTATTCCTTCGCAAGGCCCTTCAGGATGATGTCGATCTTCTCTTCGAGGAGCCCGGGGACGATCCAGGCCAGGCGATCGGAGGGCAACTGCGAAAGGGCTTCGATGGGGACGCGGACGGTCACGCCGTCGGCCGCGTCGCCGACTTTGTGCATGTATTCGAGAGGCATCTTGACGTCGCCGGCAACGAGCGCGTCGGGGAAGGCGTCTTTGGTGGGGACCTCGGCGTCTTCCTCGGCGACGTCGGCGGCGGTCATGTACAGCAGCTTCTGATCGCGGCGGGCGGCACCCTGATACCAGTGCTCGAACTGCCCGGTGGTGAAGATGTTCGGCGGCACGCGGGCGGCGTAGAAGTCGAAGCGGCGGTGCTCGTCAGCGAGCAGGGTTTCCTTGCGGCTGCGGATCTGCATTCGTTGCAGGTCTTCGACGAGGTCCATGTTGTGGGCGAAGAAGGCGGCGTCGGTGAGCATGCCGCCCCGCACGAGGCCGTGCAGAATGAAGACCTCGCGGCTCTTCACCGGGTCAATCGGGCCGAAGTGAACGCGGCGTTTGGCGACGAGTTCGAGGCCGTAGAGGGAGACCTTTTCGAAGGCCATGACCTTGCCGCCCCGGGGCTCCCAGTGCGGGTCAAAGTGCGATCGCTTCACGAGATGCCCGGCGAGGCGCTCGATCCACGCGGGGTCAATGCCTGCGACGGTGCGGGCGTAGAGCTTGGTGGTGCGCACGAGTTCGGCGGCCATGAGCCAGGGGGGGCCGCTGCGGAAGAGGGCCGAGCCGGGGAAGATGTTGAACTTGATGGAGCGGGCGCCGTTGTACTCGCCGCCTTGCTCGCCCTTGGTGCCGATGTTGGAGAGAAGGCCGGTGAGGAGGGCACGGTGCAGGGCGTCGATGCGGGGCTGCTCGGCCTTAGTGTTGGACTTTGGGGCGGCCAGGGCTTCGGCGACGGACATGGGCTTGGCTTCGCCGAGGGGGAGCAGGGGCTCGCGGTGGGTGAGCCGGTCGTCGGTGTGAGCGGGTTTGCGGCGGCGCGGTGAGGAGGGGGACAGGGCAGCAGAAGAAGGGCGGGTAGGCACAGGCGGGACGCCTGTGCCACGAGATTTGGAAGCGGGCGCGTGCGGGCCCGTGCCACGAGAAGCGGAGGGGGCGTGCTCGGGAGGGGCGAGCATGGTGCCGACCAGGTCGGCGAGCTGGTGGTGAATCTCTTCCCACTCGCGCAGGCGCACGAAGGAGGCGAAGCTGTCTTTGCAGGTTTTGCGCAGCTTGCTGTTGGTGAGATGGCGTTTGTTGGCCTGGTACCAGTCCCACAAGCGGAGCAGGCTGAGAAAGTCCGACCGGTCGTCGCGCCACTGGGCGTGGGCTTCGTCGGCCTGTTGCTGCTTGTCCATCGGGCGTTCGCGTGGGTCGGGCACGGAGAGCGCGCTGGCGATCACCAGGACATCGGCGAGCGTGCCCTTGGGTTCATCGCGTGCGGCCAGCAGCATGCGCCCGATGCGCGGGTCGATCGGCAGGCGCGCGAGGTCTTTTCCCAGGGGCGTGAGAACTTTGGCCTCGGTCACCGCTCCGAGTTCGTGCAGGGTGTCGTAGCCGTCTTGCACCAGGCGGCTGTCGGGGGCATCGAGAAACGGGAAGTCTTCGACCGCGCCGAGTTTGAGGGCGGTCATCTGGAGGATGACGGCCGCGAGGTTGGTGCGGACAATTTCGGGGTCGGTGTAGAGCGGGCGGGCGAGGTAATCCGCTTCGCTGTAGAGGCGGAAGCACACGCCCGAGCCGATGCGCCCGCAGCGCCCTTTGCGCTGATCTGCAGAGGCTCGCGAGACAGACTCAACTTCGAGGCGTTGCACCTTGGTGCGGGCCGAGTAGCGGCTGATGCGGGCAACACCGGTGTCAATCACAAAGCGGATGCCCGGCACGGTGAGCGAGGTCTCGGCCACGTTGGTGGCC
>JBAZUW010000240.1:0-5541 GCA_041661205.1 Phycisphaerales bacterium | reverse complement strand
GGCGGACACTATGGCTTTTCGCCCCGCCAACGCAAGTCGCTCCACGGCTCGTCCGGGGCAAGCTCGTACAGGTTCGGGTCCACAGGGGCCGCCGCCCCCGCTTCTCCCGCCGTTTTCGCTTGCTTCTCAGCCTTTTTCGCTGGCTTCTTCCCCTCGGCCTTCGCCTTCCCCGCCTCAATCCGCGCCACAATCCGCGCCGTCGTCCGCCGGTCCTTCGCCTGCGACTCGTTCACATTCGCCACCGCCCACGACGTCAGCGCCGCAAACCTCACCAGCGGCAAGATCCAAAAGCTCGCCAAATACACAAACCCCGTCCCCACCACCAACAGGAAGGGCGCGGAGAAGACCACCAGCCACTTGCCCAGCAGCGTCGGCACCAGCTCGTGCACCAGCAGCCCCGCCGGGATAGAAATCACCAGCATCAGCGGCGCCATGGTGAACGCGTTCGACAGCGCCGTGTCCTGCGCCCACCCGGCTAGGAGCGACAAATACAGCATCACCATGATGGTCGCGGTAATCAGCAAGGTCGCCATCAGCCCGATCACCACCGCCTCGCCCGTGTTCGACGCGGTCGCCACCATCGCGCTGGCCCCCAGCGTCACACTGCTGGTCGCCCCGGACTTCGCCATCGCCGCCGACGTCCCGACGATCACAAACACAACCACGCCCGCCAGAGGCCACGCCCACTGCATCGCCCGCGTGTAATGCCGAAACCCCCGCCACTCTGCTTCCGTGTCCACTTTCGAACCCGGCGGCAAACTCCGCGGCACGATCACGCCCCGCGTCCCCCATAGCCACAGCACACTGCCAATCGCCAGCAGCAACGCGGCCCCGGGCGGAAACTCCGGCACGCCCCCAAATCCCACCAGCCACAGCACCCCGGCGATGTTCAGCCCCATCCCCGCCGCACACAGCTTCGCATGCTTCGCCAGCGACTCCAGATACGGCAGCGGCGCGTCGCCCATGCTTGGCACACCCCGCAGGATGTCGCCCACGATCGGCGTGCCGCACTCCGGACAGCGGTCGCCGGTCTTGAGGCCCACCAGGTTGTAGCTGCAGCGCGAACACGGGCGGTTCTGCGAGATCACCACACCCGTCGCCGGAAGTTCAGGTCTTCGAGGAAACATGTACCCGGCTCCATGCCCGCCCCGTCGGTTCACTTCGGGCCGCCCCGCAGCGCAAGCGCGACCTTCCCTCAGGCATACCGGCCAGCCCGTGTCCTGGTTGCTCCGCCCTACGCCAGGGTCGCGGCGTTCTTCGCCGCCTCCACCGCGTTGCGGAAGATCGTGAGCCCCGGTGTCACGCCCTTGCGACTCGCCGCGTCCAGCCGTGTCCAGAACGGGTGGCGCGTCCAATCAAGAAACCGCTCCGGGTGAGGCATCAAGCCGAACACTCGCCCGCTCGCATCGCAGATGCCCGCCACGCTGCCCATCGAGCCGTTGTAGTTGTCCGTGTATCGCAGCGCGATCTGCCCGGACTTCTCCATCGCCGCGAGCGTCTCGTCAGAGGTCACGAATCGCCCCTCGCCGTGCGCCACCGGAAGCTGCGACACCGCCGCCGCAAGCCCAACATCCGCCGGCAACCGCGCCGCGATCCCCTGCGTCCACACGCACACCGAGCCGGGCTCATACTTCACGCCCACCCAGCGATCGCAGAATCGCGCATCCTGATTGTCAGTCAGCGACGCCACCTGCACAGGAGCCGCGTCTTCCGGCCACTCATCGCCCGCGCCGGGCCCTGGCAACAGGCCGATCTGCACCAGCACCTGAAAGCCGTTGCACGCGCCAATGACAAGCCCCCCGCGGGCGATCGCCTGCCGCAGATGCGGGTACAGCGCCTCGCGCGCCTTCATCGCAAAGATGCGTCCCGATGCCACGTCGTCCCCATAGCTAAATCCGCCAGGAAAGCCAAACAGCTCATGCTGCTCGATGATGTCGGGAGCGGCAATCACCTCGTCAAGGTGGACCAGCGACACCCCCGCCCCAGCCATCGCAAAGGCGCGGCACATCTCCGCGTCACAGTTCGTACCCGGCGCCCGAATCACCAGTGCCTTGACCATGCGCAACTCTAGGCGAGGAGCCTTCCGCCCCGTCCGCCTCCTGCCATACACGCCACTTCGATCCCCCCCCCCAAAAAAAACGAGCCCCGCACTTTCGCGCGGGGCTCATCGTTTTTCAAGGCTCCTGGTTCCGGACCTTATAGCGCCCGGTCCCTGGTGCCTTCACATTACGGGCAAGCGCCACCGGCGACGACGTTGATCAGAGCATCGACGTCACCCTGGTCGACGTTGCCGTCACGGTTGAAGTCCGGGTCGATACCGGTGGGGTTGTCGCCACCAGCAACCACGTTGAGGAGGTAGTCCACGTCGCCCTGGTCGGCGTTGCCGTCCTGGTTGACGTCGGGGTCACACGGGGTGCCGCCGCCGCCCTGGCCGGCGATCAGCACCGCCGAGACAGTAAGGTTGGAACCCGAGGTGCACCGCACGTGCCAGCGGTTGTCCGTCGGCAGGAACGAGAGGTCGCCATTGTTGACGTCGAAGAGCTCGTCAGCGATGTAGTAGGTCCCGGCGGGCAGACCAGCCGAAGCGCCGGCGGGGGTGTTGCCGTCGAAGGGGCCCGTGGCGCCGTAGAAACGGGCGCCCGACGCACCGATCGAGAACTGCGGCAGAAGACCGGGGCCTTCATCGTCAGAGAAGTACACGATGTTGCCGTTGCTGTCAAAGATGTACGCAACGCCGTCGGCGGAGAGCGTCGAGCCACCCGCGATGTAGTCAAGGTCAAGGAAGTGAGCCGCATCGATCGGGCTCTGCAGCGTGAAGCGGCTCCACGCGACGTTGGCGTTGCCAACCGTGTGAGGAGCGCCCTGGCGGAAGTCGCCACCCGGGAAGTTGGGGTCGACCGGCGCGCCGATCAGGGCGTCATAGTCGATGCCGTTGATGATCGGAGCAACCGAGGGGGCCAGCGGGGTGCCGTTGGTGTTGGTGTGGAGGTTGAGCGTGAAGGCACCACCGGGGTTGGCGCTGGCGTTGGACGTGAAGCCCGAACCGAAGGTCGAGCCACCCGGCGCCACCGCCACGTAGTACACGCCCGCGATCACTTCGCCGCTGCGGCCATCATACTGCTGGCCATCAGCAATCGCGGCGCGGCGGCCGACGCCGTACGAGAGCTGAGCATTGCTGCCCGAACCCGCATTGTCATCCGAGCCGATCAGCGTGCCCGAAGCATCGAAGAAGCCGACAGCGACATCGGTCGCCGAACCCTCAGAGTCGATGTCAAGGAACTGCAGCGCAGCGTCCGTGGCATCGCCATTGAGCGTGAACTGGTACCACTTGGTGGTCGAGGTCGCCACCGTGCTGGTCACCGGGGCCTGGGTGTCGCTGAGGGCGCCCAGGTTGGTGTTGGCCGGAGCGGTCGCGACAATGTCGCCCTGCAGGCGGATCTGGTAGCCGTACTGCGAGGCCATAGTCGCACCCGCGGGGGTGCCGGAGATCAAGCGACGCTCAACGCAGCCGCCGGTCGCGGCCGTGGCCGCACCAAGGAGGATACCAGAGTGCGTGCAGCCCGAGGGAGCCGTGCACACGGTGTCGGAGAGAATGTCACGGGCGTAGGAAGTCTGGGTGCTGCCAACGGTCGCCGGGTTGCCGCCAGTGAGTGCCAGCGAGTTGCTGCCGAACGCCAGGCCGCGATCGCTCGCGCCCGGGCAGTTCTCGTCGAGCAAGCCGTTGAGGTTGCTCCAGTCGGCCGGGGTACCGGCAGAGGCCTTGAGCCAGCCGGCCTGAACGAACACGCCGTTGGCCGTCGCGGGGACGTCGATCGCCAGACCGGTGACCGTGAACTGATAGATGAAGCCGGGGTTGTTCGTGCCCAGGGCGATCAGCGAGAAGCCCAAGGGCACAGCGCCCGGGGTGATCATGTTGGTGCCGGTGCCGGCGTTGCCGGCGTAGTTCACGTCGGCCGGGTTCCAGAAGACCACGAAGAAGTTCTCGTTGGCGTTGCTAGCGGTCGTGATGATCGCCGTGCCAAACGTCATGCCCGTGATCTGGCGGGGAGCGGCGTACGGCAGGGCCCACGGGCTGCCCACAAAGCTCACGTCCTCGCCGATCATGTTGCACTGGCCCAGGAACGTGCCGCCCGTGCCGTTGCTGAACACGTTGCTCACGTTGTCGTACACGTTGCCGATCGTGCGGCTCTGGTAGCCGCCACGGATCGGGCTCGACGAGGCGACGATGTGATCGGCACCGAGGACGATCTCACCACCGAAGGGAAGGGTTCCAACCTCGGCGTTTTGCGCCAGGGCCGGGAGGGCGCACGCGGCGCCAGCGATAAGACTCAGAATGCAGCTCTTGGTCATTTCAGAAACTCCTCTCAACAGAACGTGGGCCGTTTACATTCGGCCCCAACCATGGTTCACCACACACACACACACACACGCTTACACGCCTCACGTCCGACCCGGCCGCTCCCTGAGGTCATGCCCCCCTATTACGGGGAACCCACCCCCTCACGAGTTGGCCGAATCCATCCATCGGCCAAACCGCAGGCACGCTTTCGGGACGATCGTGAAACGGAAAACTTCAGAACTCTGAACTTTCAAACTCCTCTCACTCGGCTTCCAGCGACCACAAAATCGGCGGCAACCCAAAGATGCCCACGGTTCAGATCCCAGACACCACTCGCCGCGCAAACTTCGCTGGAGATCCGTCTTCTCCGTTTGCTAATGTACATCCCCTACCGGACTCTGCAATGGGATTTCGAGGATTTTTCACACAAGATCACTTGACACCAGAAAATACCTTGGCTCCCGCCAGTTTGTGCAAACCCCGCCGCGCCTGAATCGCGTTCCGCCATATTCCCCGGATTCGTCTGCGAAATCTTCACCGCCGCCGCATGCTGGCGACAAACTCGTCGAACAGGTACCCGGCATCGTGGGGACCTGGAGAAGCCTCCGGGTGATACTGCACGCTGAACACCGGCCGATCCTTCATGCGGAAACCCGCTAAAGTATTGTCATTCAGGTGGATGTGCGTCGGTTCACCGCCCGCCGCGACGAGGCTTTCCGCCTCCACCGCAAACCCGTGATTCTGACTGGTGATCTCCACCTTGCCGCTGACCGTATTCAAGATCGGCTGGTTCGCACCGCGATGCCCGAACTTTAGCTTATAGGTCCTTGCGCCAATCGCGAGCGCCAGCAACTGGTGACCCAGACATATCCCGAAAGTGGGGATCGTCTCGTTCTCGGACCCTTCAAGTAGTTCCCGCAGCGTCTTCACAGTTGCCTGAACTGCCGCGGGGTCGCCCGGGCCATTTGAAATGAACAGCCCATCGATCTCTTTCGCGCGGTATCGGCGCATGATCTCGCTCGCCGGCGTGTCGTGCGGCACCACAATCACCTCGCACCCACGCTCTGCAAGATTGCGCAAGATGTTCGCCTTCGCCCCGCAATCCAGCGTCAGCACTCGCAAGGGTTTTTCCGCATGCGCGGTCCCCGGCACAACCCACTCGCCCAGCGTTTCCCGCCAGGTCGAGGCGCTGGTGCAGCCGA
>JBAZUW010000239.1:0-5554 GCA_041661205.1 Phycisphaerales bacterium | reverse complement strand
ACACCTCCCGCATATAAGAAGAAGTTGCCGGCCGCAACCAGGTCCCCATTCGGCATCACCACGACAGCGAAGACATCTATCGACAGACCAGTACCGAGCGGCGACCAGTTCGAACCGTCCCATCGTGCCACTTCGTTCGCCGGGACACCTCCGGCGGTGCCAAAGCCGCCCGCCGCGATTAAGTCGCCGTTGGGAAGAGTCGCAAAGGCGCGAATTGCTCCGGTGCTACCAAACCCCCCAAATCCGTGGCCGCCCAGAGGCAACCACGCGGCGCCATCCCAGCGTGCGATATTGTGGGCACCGACACCATCCCCCCTGAAGAAGCCACCTCCGGCGATGAAACTGCCATTTGGCATAACCAGCAGGCTGTAAACAGAGCCACCAACATTCGATCCAAGAGAGGCCCAAGCGGCACCGTTCCACGTGGAGATGCCGACCGCCAAGGCGCCCACAGCCGTGCTAAAGCCACCTCCGACGACGAGACCGCCATTCGGCATGACTGCCAACGCCTCGACGCTGGTATGTGTCCCCGAACCAAGTGGGGTCCACATGACCCCATTCCAGCGGGCTATGTTACTGCAAGCCGCGCCCCCAGCGGTTGTGAAGTAGCCTCCCGCGATGAGATTGCCGTTGGGCATTACCACCAAAGCGCTGACCCTCGGATTTTGGTATGAGCCACCTCCCACGCCCGAGCCGAACGGGGCCCACACGCTGCCGTTCCAACGGGCAATGTTGTTCGCCTCCACAACCCCGGCGTAGCCGAAGTGGCCCGCCGCGATGAGCTCTCCGTCGGGCGTGACCGCCAAAGCGTACACCGATGCCGATTGACCATCACTCATTCCTGTGCCGAGCGGGGACCACTCGCTTCCGTTCCAGCGAGCAATGTTGTTGGCAGCCACTCCTCCGGCCATACAGAAACGCCCCGCAGCAATGAGATCGCCATTGGGCATCAAGGCGAGCGCGAAGCAGTACGCTGGGCTAGTGCCATTTGCTAACCCAGAGCCGAGCGGTGCCCAGGTCGTGCCATTCCAGCGGGCGATGCTACTGCACGCCACGCCCCCGGCGGTGGTGAAGTTGCCCCCGGCAATGATCTCTCCGTTGGACAAAGCAGCCAATGCATACACGGTGGGGAAGCTGCCACCGCTCATTCCAGAACCGAGCGGAGCCCAGTCGATACCGTTCCATCGAGCAATGCAGTTGGCGCGAATTCCGCCGGCAACGTTGAAGCGGCCACCGGCAACGACGTCGCCGTTGGGCATCAACGCCAGCGAGTGCACGTCGTTGTTGACCCCCGGGAACCCCTCTCCCGGAATCCAGCCGGACGGGCACTGCCCCGCGGCCGGGGCGGCCGCCAGCCCGAGAAACAGGGCGGCGAGCCAGGTCAAGAGCACGCGGATGGTGGGCAATGGTGCTCCCAACGTCCCCGCCACCGATCCAAAGGCAGCCCTACGCTCCCAAACTCCGTTGGCTAGCCCCCCCGCTCTCAATACGAACCATTTGGCAAACTGAGCGGGCCGTGCAATCAACAGCGAGCTATTCGTCATGGTGTTCTCGGGTCAGTGGACGGGCGATCGGGCAGAGCGAGTGATGCCGCGTAGGCCTTTCGGAGCATACCGGCTCCGAGGTGCAGCCACGACAGTATTTTTGCGGGTTCTGACCGGTCCATAATACCACCCGCGCCTGCTGACCGGCCCACCAAATCTCGCCCGCCCGGGTCTGCATCTCATCGCATTCGCGCGGGTCAAACTGCTCCACGAACGCTCGCGCGTCTCCGCCAAGCTGGCGAACCTGCGATGCCCCGCTCGTACCGCGCGATGCGTGACGGGGGCATTACGCGCCTTGTCGCAGGAGCCGGTCGCCAATCTCGCGATACGCCGCTAGCCTTGCCGATGCGAAACCAGCCCACCGACGCGTCGAGCAACGCCTCCGAAGTCTCCATTTCCAAAGTCTCGTTGTCCCGCCGCGCCCTGCTCGGCGCCGGCACCGCCCTGGGGCTGGCCTCGCTCCTCCGCACCCCCGCGGCCCTCGCCGCTCCGCTTCGCTCCGGCCGCAATCGCGTCCTCCGCTTCGCCCACCCGACCGACACCCACGTCGAGCCCGAACTCCGCGGCGCCCTGGGCATGCGCACCGCCTTCGAACACATGATGAGCCAGAAGCCCGAGCTTGTCATCACCGGGGGCGACCTCCCCTTCGATACCGGCTCCACCCCCGAAGGCCGCTCACGCGAACTCTGGACGCTCTTCAACACCATCGTCAAAGACACCGTGGGCTCCACCGTCCCCATCTACCACACGATCGGCAACCACGATGTCTTCGGGCGCGACAAGAAAAAGGCCAAGGCCACCGGCAAAGAGCCCTTCTACGGCAAGCAGTGGTTCCTCGACAACTTCCAATACACCCGCACCTTCCAGAGCTTCGAAAAAGGTGGCTGGAAGTTCATCATTCTTGATTCCATCAACCTCCTCCCCGACGGCAGCGGCGAGTTCCACTGCAAGCTCGGCGACGAGCAGATGGCCTGGTTCAAAAACGAACTCACCACCACCCCCGCCACCACGCCCATCGTCGTCATCTCCCACGCCCCCATCATCTCCGTCGCCAACTTCTTCGATCAGGACGACAGCGAATGGGAAACCGACGGCCCGGACCTCAAGGTCCCCTCCAGCCGCATGCACGTGGATTGCCGCGACATCCACGCCCTCTTCGACAAACACCCCAACGTCAAGCTCTGCCTCGCCGGCCACTTCCACCAGTCCGACCGCTGCCAGTTCCACGGCGTCACCCACATCACCAACGGCGCCGTCTGCGGCGCCAAATGGAAAGGCCCCAAACGCGGCACCCCAGAGGGCTACGGCCTCATCGACCTGTTCGACGACGGCACCTTCGAACACCAGTACATGACGTACGGGTGGAAGGCGGAAGGCAAGTGAGTGAGGGTTTTGAGATGGACTCAATCATGCGCTAAATCTAAGTTCACTCGCAACCGCTTCAACCTGGGTCAGGTATAACCCCTCGTCATTCGACGCCTAAAGACTTCCAGGAATCCAACTCATGTCGCACCGCACCGTGCTCGCGCTCATTGCCGCTCTCATTTTCGGCACATGCGGCCGTGGTATCGCGCAATGCCCCGGAGAGTGGGAACCGGGTGCCGGCGTCCCCGGCGTTTCAGGGCTCGTTATCGCCATGCTCCCTATGCCCGATCACTCAGTGATCGTCGGCGGCCAGTGGGACGGTGCCGGCCACCTCAATACTTCCAACATCTGCCGCGTGCTACCCGATGGCTCGGTGGAACCCCTCGGTAATGGCCTGAGAAACTACGTTTCCTCTCTCGCGATGCTCCCCGACGGCAGCATCCTCGCCGGGGGGCTTGGCTATTCCGATTACAGTTCCATCTGGCGCTTCGACCCTTCAACTCAGCAGTGGTCTCCCTTTGGTGGTGGCTTGTACGCAAGCATTTCGGTCGTTCGCGCGCTCGCGGTGCTCCCGAATGGCGATGTCCTCGCCGGGGGTGACTTCACAATCCCCGGACCCGCACCCATCAACAATATCGCTCGCTACAGCGTCCAGCAAGGGACCTGGCTGCGACTTCAGGCCGGCGTTTCCTCAAGTCTCCGCCTCTACCAGGTTCAGTCAATGCTGGTGATTGACGAGGATCGTGTACTCGTGGGCGGCTCGCTCACGTCTGCAAATAACCAGGTTGCTGGCGGGCTGGCGACACTTCATCTCTCTACCAACACCTGGTCCGTCGATACTCCCGGGCTTGGAAACGACCCTTCGTACCGGCAGATTCGCTGCATGCTCGCCCAGCCGGACGGAACCGTCCTGATCGGGGGCGGATTTCTCACCGTGAACGGACTCCCAATCCGCGACTTCGCCCGCTATGACCCAAACACGCATGTGTGGTCTGCCGTCGGCGGCGGCGTATACGGCGGCATAGTCGCGCTCGCACCACTCCCCGATGGCTCTGTGGTCGCTACCGGCGGCGTCACTGTGGTCGGGGGAGTCCAGTGCGGCGCTCTAGCTCGGTACTACCCGTCGACTGATTCCTGGTCCCCGATCGGCCAGGGAATCTATTATCAAAATGCCCCGGGCATCGGCTACGCCGTCGCCCCACTCGGCAACGGCCGCATTCTGGTCGGTGGAGCCATCGATCGCACCGGCGGCGCCAGCGCCTTCAACCTCATCATCGCCGATCTCACGACGGGAAATACCACCACGCTCTTTTCGGGAAGTGACGGCCCAGTTCGCGCTCTTCTCGACCTACCCAACGGTGACATGATCGTCGGCGGTCTTTTCTCCAAACTCGAAGGCGAACCACTCTCCGGAATCGGCATTCATCATGCGGATGGCTCCTGGAGCCCCTTGGGTCCCGGCGTGCAGCTCGCCGTAAGTTACGGAGTCTGGTCGCTGCACCGGCTGCCTGATTCCCGCATCCTTGTTGGCGGCTTATTTTCCAGCGCGGGCGGCATCGATAACACCCGCAACCTCGCATTGGTCGACCCGCAGACCGGAGTATGGTCGTCCCTGAGCGCGACACCCAACGGTACCGTTCTCTCGATGCTCGGAATGCCCGACGGCCGCGTTATCGTCGCAGGCTCCTTCGCCACCATCGGATCACTCGCGGCACCGGGCCTCGCCGTCTACGAGCCAGTGAATGACGCGTGGCAGGCTCTCATACCCACGACCGGGGCACGCCTCCCTCAGACACTCGCATGGCTCTCAGACGGACGTTTGCTCGTTGCCGGAGGAGATTCCACGCCCGCCGGGGTCATGGGCTTCCTGAAAGCCTTCGACTTCACGAACAACACTTGGACAGACTTTCACGCCCAGGCAAGCTCGTACATTCGTTCGGTCGCGGTGCTCCCAGGGGATGACGTGATCGTCGCAGGCACCTTCTCTCAGATCGCAGGCTTGACCATTCCTGGAATTGCCCGCTATTCAATCTCTCACAACTCCTGGGCGTCGCTGGGCGAGGGCCTCCAAGGCGGCGGCGCAAATGGTGGCGTCTACGCACTCGCACGCCGCAGCTCCGGCGACATCGTCGCAGCTGGCCGCTTCGTAAACGCAGGCACCGCCAACCCAAACCTTTTCAACATCGCTTCCTTCTCATCCTTTGACCACGCATGGCATCCCTTCGGCAACGGATTAACAAACCCCCACTCTACGTCAGCGCCCGCCGCATTCACACTCCTGCAACGAGGTCAAAGCGACATCTTCGTGGGCGGCGACTTCCACTTTGCGGACAATAACCTGAGCGCCTTCCTCGCCCATTGGACAGACACCTGCCCCACCTGCCACCCCGACCTCAATCAAGACGGCAACTCCGACGCAGACGACGTCTCCGCACTTCTCGGCGTCATCTGCGGCGACAGCAATCCCTCCAACCTCGACCCCGACTTCAACCACGACGGCAACGCCGACCAATCCGACATCGACGCCCTCATCACCGTCATCGCCGGCGGCGACTGCCCCTGACCGCCGCGCCCTGGGTCACGCCTTTCCCCCCCGCCCCTCACGCCCCCCCCCCCCCCCGCCCCCCCCCGCCCCCCCCCCCCCC
>JBAZUW010000238.1:0-5563 GCA_041661205.1 Phycisphaerales bacterium | reverse complement strand
CGCGGCGCGCGTTGGGGTCGCCGGAGAGGAACTCCTTGCGGATGTTCGGCTCGACAGCCGCGAGGATGTAGCGGTCGATGTAGTTGATGAGGTTGATGAGGATGAGCAGCGTGAGCGACAGCCGCGCACCGGGCAGACGGGGGAGAGTGGGTGTGGGGAGCGCGCTCATGGCGAGGAGAGTACCGAGGCGCCTCGCCCCACGCCGACCACCAAGACGCTCCGTCTCCCCCGACGCCGGACCTGAGGCTTTGCGAAGGTCCGGGTGGAAGTGACGCTCCCCCGCGCTCCCCACACTCCCAAGCCCAACCCGGACCTTCGAGGACTCAGGCCCGGCGTCAGCGCGCGAGTTCTCATCACGCTCGCCCCCTCCCCGCGTCCTCAAACCCTACACTCCCCTCTGGAGAACCCGTATGTCCCTGAAGAAATCCGATCGCCCCGTCGGGCCCGCCGTCGTGCCCGTGAAATTCGTCATGGAGGACCCCGAGGGCCTCACCGGCAAGACCGACCCCATCGCCGAGTTCAAAGGCGGCGAAGGCCAGAGCCTCCTCGAACTCGCCATGGACCACGGCATCAACATCGAGCACGCCTGCGGCGGCGTCTGCGCCTGCTCCACCTGCCACGTCTACGTCGAGCAAGGCATGAACTGCCTCAGCGAAGCCGTCGAGGCCGAGGAAGACCGCGTGGAAGAAGCCCCGGGCCTGCAACGTAACAGCCGCCTGAGCTGCCAATGCATCATCGAAGGCAAAGGCCCGATCGTGGTGCGCGTGCCGGCGTGGAACCGGAATGCGGTGAAGGAGTAGGACGCACTCATAGAGCCCCATGCGCAAGCATGGGGGTCGGTGTCAATGTGCGAGTGCCCATCCTGCTTGTGAGCGAAGTTGCCGTTTGATCCAACACCCCTTTTCACTGCCCGGCTCCCGCCGGGTACTCCAAACATGCCTCACGACCCCGACACCTTCGACTGGCTCGACGTAGACCTCATCGGCGAACTCCTCGCCGAACACTGTGCCGCCATCGACCCCATGCGCGTCGGCTTTGTCGAGCTCAAGCGCCTGGTTCAAGCCCTCCCCGGCTTCGTCGAGCGCCCCGGCCACCCCTGCAACGAGCGAATCCTTGAGGAGATTCAGGCCAACTGGATTGAAGCCACGCAAGGCGGCAAGAAGCCCGACGAGGAGTAGGGTGGCCGCCCACCCGGCTGCCTGTCTTGCGCTCTCTTGGCTGACGGTGGGACAGGCGTCCCGCCTGTCCCCGAACTTCGACCAGTGCGTTTCGCCAACCACCCTGGGTAGAGTTTGAATATCGAACGGCCTGCTCGGGTCAGGCGGGACGCCTGACCCACCAACAGCCGCGAAGCACATCCCCCCTCCCCATGTCCCCCCGCCCCCCTCCAACCTGCCGCTCCGGCGTCTGCCGCGTATCCTCCTCGCGGCCCACCATGCCCCAACCACGCAAGCTGCACGACGAGTTCTTCAAACGCGCCAAAGCCGAGGGGTACGCGGCTCGCTCCGCCTACAAACTCCTCGAAATCCAGGACAAACGCGCCCTCATCCGCCCCGGCAACCGCGTCCTCGACCTCGGCTGCGCCCCCGGCTCGTGGCTGCAAGTCGTCGAAAAGCTCATCGGCCCCAACGGCATCGCCGTGGGCGTTGACCTTCAAGAGGTCACCATCCGCCTGGGCGACAACATCCACACCTGCGTGGGCGATGCCTTCACCACCGAGCCCGCCGAGCTCAAAGGCGAAAGCGCCAAGCCCTTTGATGTCCTCCTCAGCGATATGGCCCCCAACACCAGCGGGCACGGCGATGACTTTCTCTCCGCCCGCCTGTGCGAGCGCGTGATGGACCTGGCCCCGCACGTGCTCCGCCCCGGCGGCAACCTGTGCATGAAAATCTTGGAAGGCGAACCCACGCCCCAGGTCATCGCGCGGGCCAAGAAGATGTTTGTGGAGGCTGGCACCACCAAGCCCAAGGCCAGCCGCGATGTCTCGCGTGAGCTCTTCATCGTCGGCATCGGCCTGCGGGCGGATGTGGTGGCGAGGGCCGAGGCGTGACGTTCCTGGCGCCGGTTGCGATGGCAGTCGCCGCGGCCCTGGCCTTCCCGGCGTTGTTGGCGTTGTATCTCTTGAAGCTGCGCCGTCGCCCGGTCCGCGTCTCGGCGGCTCTCTTCTGGCCGGTGGCCCGCAAAGAGGTGCAGGCCAACGTTCCCTTCGCCCGCCCGCGCTTCTCGTGGCTGCTCCTGCTGCACTTGCTGGCCCTCGCGTGCGCGGTGTTGGCCCTGGGCCGCCCGGCGCTCACGCACGCCGGCCCCTCCAGCGGCGACCGCGTGATCATCCTGCTCGATCGCGGCGCCTCCATGAGCGCCACCGACACGCCGGATGGCAAATCGCGCCTCGATCGCGCCAAAGCCGCGGCCGACGCGCTGGTCGATGCGCAAAGCCGGGGGGGCGACACCTCCCGCATCGCCATCATCGCCTTCGGGGCCGAGGCGACCACGGTGAGTTCCTTCACCACATCGCGCAGCCTGCTGCACAGCGCGATCGACGCCATCGCGCCCACCGACCAACCCTCCCGTCTCGCCCCCGCCATGGATGTGGCCCGCGCCCTCGCTGGCGACGGCGAAGAGACTTCCATCGCCTGCGTCCTCATCAGCGATGGCGGCATCGCCGATCTCGACAAAGTCGGCACCGCCCCCGGCAGCATCAAATACGAGCCCATCGCGGGAGAAAAGCACCCAAACAACCTCGGCATCGTCGCCTTCGCCGGCGAACGCGACGCCCAAGAGCCCAGCCAGGTGCACCTCTTCGCCCAGCTCGCCAACGCGAGCGACACGCCCGTCAGCGTCGGCGTCATCCTCTCGCTGGGCGAAAAGGAGCTCGCCCGCAAAGCCGTCGAAGTTCCCGCGGCCACCACCACCGGCGAGCCCGGCGTGCTCGCCCTGCCGCTGTCGGCGCGAGTGACGCAAGGCGGCGTCCTCTCCCTCCGCATCGATCGCGCCGATGTGCTCGCCAGCGATAACCAGGCTTGGCTCGTGCTCCCCGAACCCACCCGGCCCTTCCTGTGGCTGGTGCGCCCCGAGGGCGCGCCCGGCACGGGCAGTGATTCCCTCCCCGCCGGCTCCTGGATGCTGGAGGCGGCCTTGGGCGAAATGCGCGTCGCGGGCGTGGTGGCCCTGAGCCCGGCGGAATACGAGAGCCGCGCCAAGCGCGGCGCCTTCGAGGGCGTGAGCCTCGTCGTCTTCGATCGCGTCTCACCCCTCGCAAAGCCACCGATCCCCTCGCTCGCCTTCGGCGCCTTCGTCCCCGCGCCCGGCCTTGAGAAGCTCGCGGTCGACGTTGGTGCCACCCCTGCGGTCTTCTGGTCTCGCGAGCACCCCGTCACCCGAAGCCTTTCGCTCGACTCCCTCGACATCGCCAAGGCGATCTCACTGAGAGTGAGCGGCAAAGAGTCGGTAGAGATCGTGCGGGGTGCCGACGGTCCCCTGGTGGTGGCGAGCAATGACGCTGGCGTTCGCCGCGTGGTGGTGGCCTTTGACCTCACGGCCTCCAACTGGACGATCCAGACGAGTTTTCCGGTGTTCTTGGCCTCGGCGATTGATTGGCTGGCGAGCCGGGGCGATGCCACCAAGTGTGCCGCGGTGCTCACCGGCGAAGCCGCGACGGTGCAGGCACCGGCCGCGGGAGAGGTGACCGTGACGCTGGCAACGGGCGGCCGGGCCGCGATCACGACCCGGGCGAGCGCCCCCGGACCGCTGCAGATCGGCATGCTCGAACACGCCGGCGACTACCTGGTGCAAGGAACCAAAGGCCAGACGCATCTGGCCGTGAACCTGTGCAACGCTGGTGAAAGCGAACTGGCGAGTGTGCAAGAGCTTTCGATCGCCGGGCGAAAGGTTGAAACCGGAGGCCTGGCGCTTGGAAAACGCGAGATCTGGCACTGGTGCGTGGTGATGGCGCTGGTGTTGCTCAGCATCGAGTGGGTAGCCTACGCGCGGGCCTTGAACTGAGCGAGGGCTGCGTTGAGACCGCAAATCGCCTGATCATCGCGAACGGCAAGAGGCTCATCGACGATTTCAGGCCGAAGGCCTGGTCGCCAGTAGCCGGGGGTGAAGCGAGGCTTCCGAGCGCCACCCCCGGAAAACGCCCGATGATTTCTCCGACCCTGAAGGGGTCGACGTAGATCGGGAGGCGCACACGCCACGCCGCCTCTACACTTCCCTCACATGGATCCGGCCCCTCCCAAGTCCGACACGACCATCAGCCCGGTCACGCTGCAACTGCTGCGCTGCCCGAAGACCGGGCTGCCGCTGCGCCTGGTCGAGCGCGATGGCACGGAGATGCTCGCGACACCCGACGGCGAATGCGTCTATGAAATCCGCGACGGCATCCCGATCCTGATCGCGTCCGAACAGCGCGACTGATCGCTCAGCCGCTCTCGCCCAGCCACCAGTGCCGCCTCGGCCGGTTTTTGACGTCGGTCTGGTGCAGCGCCACGCCCCGCTTGATGTGCTCGACGGCGTCGTCGGGCGAATCGGTGAGCGTGATGAGGTCGAGGTCCTTCTGCCCGATGGTGCCCGCCTCGAGCATTCGCTGCTTGAGGAAGTCGATCAGAGGCGACCAGAAGTCCACACCCATCAGCACCACGGGGAACGACAGCATCTTGCCGGTCTGCACCAGCGTGAGGGCCTCAAAGGTTTCGTCCAGCGTGCCAAAGCCCCCGGGCATCACCACGAAGGCGTAGCTGTACTTCACCAGCATCACCTTGCGGACGAAGAAGTACCGAAACGTGATAAACCGATCCAGATATGGGTTTGGCTGCTGCTCCATGGGCAGCACGATGTTGCACCCCAGCGACTTGCCCCCCGCTTCGCGTGCCCCCCGGTTCGCGGCCTCCATGATGCCCGGGCCTCCCCCGGTCATGACCGTCATGTTCAGGCTCGCGATGCGGGCGCCCACTTCTCGGGCCATCTGGTAGTAGCGATTGTCTTCCTTGAAGCGTGCCGAGCCAAACACGGTGACGCACGGCCCGACGAAGTGCAGCGCCCGAAAACCCCGGATGAACTCCGCGGCGATGCGACCCACACGCATCAACTCCGCGATGCGCGAAGCGGGCCCGGCGAGAAATCTCTGAAGATCCGGATGTCCCGGTCCGACGCGCCAGTGCGAGGGATCCTGCCTTTTTGTTTCCCGAGATTCATCTACAAACCGAGGTCTTGGGCTATTTTCGGTGCTCATGAGTGCGGAATATCGGTCGTTCGGGTGGCAAAAAGACACCCACGGGTGCGGAAGTCATCAAAAACTTTGAAAGAATCCAAAAAAGCTAAACGGCTGCCAAAAAGAAACTTATGAAGAAGTCCGCTCTAAAATCTTCGTCAGTTCTTAGGAAATGCTTGCTAGGGGATACCCCCAAGATGAGATTTCCTTTATTCTCCCGATGCATCCGCTATTGAATCTGCAACCGCTTACGGGGGACTTCAACATGCACACCGCTGCCTCACCGATCCGCGATGCCGCTGCACGGGCCCACAAGCTCTTTGCGCCCCCCAAGGAACTTGGGGCGGTATGGGA
>JBAZUW010000237.1:0-5604 GCA_041661205.1 Phycisphaerales bacterium | reverse complement strand
GCGTTCTTCCTCCAGCTCCGCATCGCCCGCCACCGGCATGCTGATCGCGCGGCTGTGGGGCAGCAGCCCTTCTTCCATGCCGATGATCGCCACCGAATCAAACTCCAAACCCTTGGCCGCGTGCAGGGTCATGAGTGTCACGCTGCCCTGCGTCGGGTCCACGCTATCCGCGTCGGCCACCAGCGCGATCGACTCCAAGTACGCCCGCAGCAGCGCCAGCAGTGGGGGCGTGTCGACCAATCCGTCGGCCGCCAGCGGGTCGTTGGCGGCGTCCGCCGTCGCGTCATACTCCTGCTCGAACTGCCGGGCGCTGCTCACCAGTTCGTCCAGGTTGTCCACCCGCTCGGCATCCGTCTCGCTCTTGCTGGCGGCGGCCTGCGCCACGTACATCGCCCGCAGCCCGCTCTCGCGGATGATGCGATCGACAAGGTCGGCCAGCGAGCCGGAGATGTCGGCCCCCATGAATGTGCCACCCCCGGTCCACGTATCGACTTGCGTGACGAACTTGCCCACCGCCGCCTGAGCCCGGGCGTTCAACTCGCCGATCTCCCCCACGCTGCGGCACGCCTCCATCATCGGCATCTCATCGCGCTGCGCCAGCGCCTCCAGCGCATCCTGCGTGGTCTTGGAGATCCCCCGCGCGGGCGTATTAATGATCCGCGACAGCGATACCCCGTCCGCCGGGTTGGCCACCACGCGCAGGTACCCAAGGGCGTTGCGAACCTCTTCGCGATCGTAAAACGCCGTGCCGCGTGCGATGGTGTAAGGCACGTTGAACGCCCGCAACGATTCTTCCATCACGCGCGACAGTGAGTTGGTGCGATAGAAAATCGCCATGTCGCGCCAGGCCGCCCCGGCCTCGTGCCGGCTCTTCAGCCAATCCGCCACCACGCGGGCTTCCGCCTTCTCGTTGCTCGTGAGCGTCGCCTCGGGCTTGTCGCCCCCCTTGCGGCTCGTGAACAGGTCCTTGTGCTTGCGCCGCTTGTTGTGCCGAATCAACGTGTCGGCGGCTTCAAGAATCGGAGCCGTGCTCCGAAAGTTCTCCCCCAGCGTGATCACCCGGCACCCAGGGTAACTCTGCTCAAAGTCGAGAATGTTCGAGATGTCCGCCCCGCGCCAGCCGTAAATCGCCTGATCCGGGTCACCTACCACACAAATGTTCGGACCCTTGCTCCGCTTGTTGGCTGCCGGTGGGACAGGCGTCCCGCCTGTCCGCTCTTCCGCCTCGTCCCCCGCCCCCGGCAGTGTGCTCCTCGGCTCCCCACCATCCCCCGCGATCATCTGCGCAATCAAAAACTGCGCCCGGTTCGTGTCCTGATACTCGTCCACGAGCAAATAGCGCCAGCGAGCCTGACACTCCCCGCGCACTTGCGCATTTCGCTCCAAGGTGCGCGCCGTCAGCAACAGCAGGTCATCAAAGTCCACCGCGTTGGCGCTGCGCAGGGCCGCGGCATACGCCTTGTAAACCCGCGCCACGTTCTTGCTCGAAAAGTCCGTCGCTCGGGCCGCGAAGCTCTCCGCGTCCATCAGCTCGTTCTTGGCCCGGCTGATCGCGCTCAGCACACTCCGCGGCGGGAAGTTCGCCGTGCTCAGCTGCAACCCCTCGATCACCTTCTTGCACAGCTTGCTCTGGTCGTCGCTGTCGTAGATGGTGAAGTCCGGCTTCAGCCCCGCCGCCTCGGCATATTTGCGGAGCAGCCGCGCACACAGCGCGTGAAAGGTCGTTACCGTCAAGCCCCGCACCGGGCCGCCCCCGGTCTCGTCCAGCAGTTTGCCGATGCGCTCGCGCATCTCCCCCGCGGCTTTGTTCGTAAACGTCAGCGCCAGAATTTGCCAAGGCTTGACGCCTTGGGCGAGCAAATGCGCGATGCGCCGCGTGATAACGCGGGTCTTGCCCGACCCGGCCGCCGCCAGCACTAGTACCGGGCCTTCTCCGTGCAGTACCGCCTCGCGCTGCGGGGGCGTCAGGTCGCGCACCAGGGCCTCGCCGTCGGCCTGCCGAGGGGCTGTCCAGGGGCGGGGGGCCGCGAAATTGTCAGGATTCTCGGGCGTCGGAGCCATTCTTGGCCAGCGTATGCCGCGGCCCGCGCCTCCAATCGACGCGGCAGCCAGGGGCTGCGAGCTTCCGCAATCCAGATATTCTTCGATGGCGAATCAACTACGCGGGCACGGTTTTTTGGATGGGTATTGCGTTTTTGGAGAAACCGGATAATGTACTGCCCGTACGAGTTCACGCCACCCCACTCGTGGGAGGCGAAGCGAAGCCCGGCCCGATGCGGGCACACACAGCTTTCGCGGCCGACCCCTGGCCGCGATCACAGGTTGCCGGTTCTGCCGTGGGGGTTGTTCCGGCACTACCTGTAGGTTCTTCTGTTCTGGGAACCTTCGGGGGTTTTGTAGTGGGCAGGAGCACAGGCCGGACCGGGCCGGGGTCCGGGCGCTCCTCCCACGCGCTCAGCATGTCGCCGTGATGCCAGGCACCCGCACGCCCGGGATGAGCGAAGCGAATCCCGAGATGATTCGCGCCATCAGTCTTGGATGATCGATGCACCCCCAGCCATCGCTGGTTGCTCCGTGTTCGATCTCGGGATTCGGGCTTCGCCCTCATCCCGGGCGTGGGTATCTAATCGCCCTTGCGACCCTCGCTCGCGCATCCGGCTCGTATGTCAGTGCGCCGCCGCGTGCTCCGGCCTCGGGGCCGCCTTCATCGCCGCCTCGATGTCGATGCCCAGGTGCTTGGCCACCCGCTGCCCGTAGTCCGGGTCGCACCGAAAGAAGTGGCACAACTGGCGATGCTGCACCTCGATGCGGGCCTGGCCCAGTACGCCCGCGATGCGGGTGGCGAGGCGCTCGCGATGGCCTTCATCAAAGAGCTTGTACAGGTTCGCCACCTGCGTGTAGTCGTCGTGGTCGATGGTCGAGTCGTAGCGGGCAACGATCGCCGAGCCCAGGTTCCACGCCGGCTCATCCAGCGCCGGGGTGGGCTTGGGGGCGCCCGGCACGGTGTTGGGCAGGTAGTTGGGCGCACTCCCATACGGGGCGGCCGTCATCGCGCCATCCCGCATGTAGTTCATCACCGGGCACTTGGGCTTGTTCACGGGCAGCTCGCGATAGTTCGTGCCCACACGGTGCAGGTGCGCGTCCTGATAGCTCATCAGGCGGGCCTGCAGCATTTTGTCCGGGCTGGCGCCGATGCCCGGCACCAGCGCGCTGGGGTTGAACGCGGCCTGCTCGACCTCGGCGAAGTAGTTCACCGGGTTGCGGTTCAGCTCCAGCACGCCCACCTCGATGAGCGGGAAGGCCCCATGCGGCCAGACCTTCGTCAAATCAAACGGGTTCCAGCGGAACGCGTCGGCCTGCCCCTGCGTCATGATCTGCACGCACACCCGCCATTTGGGGAAGTCACCCTTGGCGATGGACTCGAAGAGGTCGCGATGGTGGGTTTCGCGATCGGCCGCGATCTTGGCGGCGGATTCGTCGTCCGTCCAGTTCTTGATTCCCTGCATGCTCTTGAAGTGGAACTTGCACCACACCCGCTCGTTGGCCGCGTTGATGAACGAATACGTGTGACTTCCAAAGCCGTGCAGATGGCGATAGCTTGCGGGGATGCCGCGATCGGAAAAAAGAATCGTCACCTGGTGCAGCGACTCTGGGCACTGGCTCCAGAAGTCCCACTGCATGTCCATGTTGCGCAGGTTGGTCTCAGGGTGGCGTTTCTGGGTATGAATGAACATCTGGAACTTGTACGGATCGCGCACGAAGAAGACGGGCGTGTTGTTGCCCACGAGGTCCCAGTTGCCCTCATCGGTGTAGAACTTGACGGCGAACCCCCGCACGTCGCGCTCGGCGTCGGCCGCCCCGCGCTCGCCCGCGACGGTCGAGAAGCGCAGGAACGCGTCGGTCTTCTTGCCGATCTTGGCGAAGAGTGAGGCCTTGGTGTACTTGGTGATGTCGCCGGTGACGGTGAACGTGCCGTGGGCCGCCGAGCCCTTGGCGTGCACCACGCGCTCGGGGATCCGCTCGCGGTTGAAGTGCTGCATCTGCTCCAGCAGAGACACATCCTGCATCAGCACCGGGCCGCGCGGCCCTGCAGTCAGGGCCTGCTGCGTCCCGATCGGGGCCCCGTCGGCGTTGGTCAGTTTTGGGGTGTGGCCATTGGTCGAGCCGTTTGTCTGAGCCATGGGGTGCCTCCGGGGAAAAATCGGGCGTTCACTCGAAAGCCGCGACGTCGGGGCTTTCTAGAAAACTTCTAAACTAGCGTTGGAGTGCCGGGGGCGGGTGTCAAGCGCGTTTGAGAGAACTTTAACGCTTGGGCCAGCCGTACTTTTCGAACTATGTCCCTCGAAGTGGTCTGGAATCGCCTGCCGCACGTCCGCCGCGCCGAGGCGGTCGCCACGGCGCCTGCGGCCCTTGGGGGCGATTCCACTTACGCCGCCACCGTGCGTTGCGAGACAGCCGAGGATGAAATTCGCTGGTTCGAAACCGGGGTCACACGCCGCGAGTGCTGCGAGTTCGCCGCGACCAACGCCTACCGCTTCACCCGCGACGGCAACGCCCTCCACATCGCCCACCTTCGGGTGGGCGACCCGGTCCACCTGGTGACACTCGCCGATTCACCCGCGGCACTCGAATCCACCTCTCCCCACGTCTGCGGCCCCGACCTCTACTCCCTGCGCCTCACGCTTCACACCAACGGTCTCCTCATGGTCTGGCGCATCGAGTCGCCGCTGGGCGTGGCAGCCATCCACGCCACCTACTCGATGCCTTGATGCCGCATGCCTCATGCCTTCCTTTCATCGTCGATGAACTCCGCGACCGCCTGCCGCCGCCGATCCACGCTGAGCCGCAGCACATCCGGGCGCGAGTAGTGCCCGCTGGGATCAAAGTTCTGGCGTTCTTCGCGCACGCGGTCCGGGTCGATCTCTGCATACATCACACCCTCGCGCCCCACCACCGGCTCCACCACCCACTGCCCATCCGGCCCCGCCACGCACGAGCCCCCGTCGCAGTACACCTCGCCATCGCGCACCCAGGCGTCGCGCCCGGGCACATCCGCCGGCACATCACTCGCCCGCATGAGCCCGCACGCGGAGATCACGTACGAGCGGCTCTCCTTGGCGATGTACCTTGTAATGTCGTCGGTGTTGCGTTTCGCCCCCGGCCACAGCGCCACATGCAGCGTTTCGCCTTGGGCGTACAACGCCGCCCGGGCCATGGGCATCCAGTTCTCCCAGCAGTTGAGCGCGCCGACTTCAAACTCGCCGACGGTGTGGGTGATGAGCCCCGCGCCGTCGCCACTGCCCCAGCTCAGCCGCTCTTCGTACGTCGGCATGAGTTTGCGATGCACCGACAGCACCCGCCCCGCCCCCTCACCTTCGCCCCCGATAAACACCCGCGAGCAGTAGATGGTCGTGCCCCCCCGGTCGAGCCCGCGTTCCGCCACGCCCAGCACCACCGCGATGCCCCCCTTGCGGGCGGCCGCCATCACGCCAGCCAAGTCGCCACCATCCTTGCCAATCCGCACGGCCTGATCGAGATACACCCCGTGCATGGCCTTGACCGCGGGTTCATCAAAGCGCGCGGCATCAGTGCGGCTCAGCCACA
>JBAZUW010000236.1:0-5669 GCA_041661205.1 Phycisphaerales bacterium | reverse complement strand
GGTGCACAGCCACACGTCGGCCGCCGAACTTGATGACCTTCGCGCCATGCTCCGCGCCCGAGAGCTTCGCCTGCTCTTCCTGGCCCCCGAGCGTCTGCTGGTGCCGGAGGTGTTGTCGTGGGTCTCGCGCTTGCAGCCGTGCGCTATCGCCATCGACGAGGCCCACTGCATCAGCCAGTGGGGGCATGATTTTCGCCCGGAGTACCGCCGCCTCGCGCAACTCCGCGGCGTGATCCCCGATGTCCCCATCAGCGCCTTCACCGCCACCGCTACACCTCGCGTGCGGGATGACATCGCCGCCCAGCTTCACCTGCAGAACCCCGTCGTTCGCGTCGGTGTCTTCGATCGGCCCAATCTCACGTATCGCATCGTGCCGCGGGGCAACCAGATCACCGATGCCATCAAGCGCGCCGGTTCGGGGGCGGCCATCATCTACTGCATGACACGCAAGGACGCGGAGATGCTGGCCACCGGCATCACCGCGTCGGGCGTCGAGGCGGCCGCCTACCACGCCGGGCTGGATGCCAAGCTCCGGTCGCGCATCAGCCGCGACTTCCGCGAAGACAAGCTCAACGTCGTGTGCGCCACCGTCGCCTTCGGCATGGGCATCGATCGTCCCGACGTGCGCCTCGTCGTGCACGCGGCTTTGCCCAAGAGCATCGAGGCATACCAGCAGGAAACCGGCCGCGCCGGGCGCGATGGCCAACCCGCCGAGTGCCTCATGCTCCTCAGCTCCGGCGACCTCACCCGCTGGCAGCGCATCATGAAGCTGGGCTGGGAAGAGAGCGGCGCCGGGCCCGAAGCCCTGGCGACACAAATGGGCCTGCTCGCGGAGGTGTACGACCTTGTCAGCGGCCGCCGCTGCCGCCACGTGGCCCTCAGCAACTACTTCGGCCAGCACTTACCCCAACCCGACTCCGGCTGCGGGGCGTGCGACGTGTGCCTGCGCGAGCACACGCAGACCGACGACGGCCACGAGACCGCCCGCAAGATCATCTCATGCGTGGTGCGGCTCGGGCAGAACTTCGGGGCGGCCTACCTCGCCGAGGTACTGGTTGGGGCCAACAGCGCCAAGATCCGCGACCGCCGCCATGACGAAGTATCTACTTTCGGCATTCTCAAAGGCTTCGCCAAGCCCACGGTGGTGGGGTACATCAACCAGCTCGTCGACGCCGGACATTTGGCCCGTTCACCCGGTGAATACCCGGTGATCGCCCTGGGTGAAACCGCGGCCAGCGTACTCCGAGGCGACACCACCGCCGCGTTGTTCGAAACCGAAGCCCCCAAGCAATCCCGCAACGCCCCACAACGCGCGCCGCTAAGCGCCGAAGACGGCGCGGTTTTCGAAGCCCTGCGCGACATGCGCCGCGAGCTCGCCACCGCCAAGGGTGTGCCAGCTTTTGTCATCCTCGCCGATTCTGTGCTTGCTGACATCGCTCGTCAGCGCCCTGACTCTCTTGAAACCTTGCGTCAGGTTCGAGGCATCGGCGAAGGAAAGCTGGCCGCGTTCGGCGGCACCATCCTGGCCACGCTCCAGGCACACCGAACAACGCGCCAGCACGCTTAGCCAGACTTCCCGTGTGGTAAGGAATATTCCCGAGGCCGGTGCATACCCGAATAGTCCGAAAGCCCACAATTTGGCTGAAAAATCGCTCACTGGCGACTCACTTCCGTGTTTTCGACGTACCCTTGAATAATGAGCCACGACGCCTTCGCGGCTGCCGCCGCCGACTTCATTAAACTACTCGCGAAAGATCGCCCCGAGCACGCTTTAGCCGCCGCGCGATTGCTCGAATCTCTCGCTGGTGTCATTCGCAGTTCGCTCGCCACGTCGGAACCCGCCGCGACATCGGTTCAGGCTGTAGCCCCTCCGACAATGACCGCACCGGCGCGCATCACACCCGAGCCCGCCTCCCGCGCGTGCGTCGCGCCGCCCGTCGCCTCCGCCATCGTCACCCCGCCGCAAGGGCCCAAGAGTCTTCCGATCACCACCGCGTATGTGCCGCTGAAAATCGGCGACACCGCGCTGCAGGTCGCCGTCGCCGGCACGACGGCCGAGATCGGTCAGGCACGTCTCGCGGCTCAAGCCCCGGCACCGGTCGAAACGCCCCCGGCCAGCCGCTACGACGATCTCGAGCTCATCGAAACCCGCTGCCAGATCAAGGCCGAGTCGTGCCTGGTGCACATCGCCCGGCGGGCCGCCAGCGACACACCGGAGGAAGAGGAGCAAGTCGCCAAGGTTCGCGTGCTGCTTCAACGCGCCAAGGCTTTGCCGGATTGCTTCCTGTGGGTCTTCTTCCCGGAGCGCCCGCAGCCCAACGACGCCACGCTGAACCGCATCGCGGCCAACTACGCCAACCTCGCAAAAGCCGCCCGGATCGCCGCGAAGAGCGAGGAGCTCGGACAGCGCGCCCTGCGCCTCGCGGCACTCGAACTGCTCGCCGAAGCCCAGTCCGCCTTGCGGGTGAGCCTGCGGGACAGCTGGCTCTACAACGCCGACCACGACCAGAACTGCGTCTTCACCTATCTGAACCACTCCACCAAGAGCGAGGGGTATTTCATCGAGCACTACATGCGCCTCGATGACCCGGCCGACCCCGAGGCCCACGACGCCCTCACGACCGCGCTCACCGAACTCGAACAGCTTTTCGAAGAACAATCCGCCCACGAAAAAGGCGTGCGCAAGCTGCTGAGCAAGCTGAAGCACCACGCCCGCATGGTGCAGAACAATCCCGACGAGCCGCGCCACGATGACTGGCAAAAAATTGAACAGGCTCTGGGCGGATTGCTCGAGGCGCACGTCAACGCCGCGGATCCGCGGCTGTCGGAGACCCTCGACCCCATTCGCACCGTGGTCCCCGAAGACCTCGCGCTGCCCGTCACGCAACGCGTTCTCTCTCTCGCCGACGGCCGTTCCACCAGTGCCCCGATGCCCCGCGAATATTCCGCCGATGTTCTGCGCGTGCGGGGCGCGTTACGCGGCAGCGCGGTGGTGCTCGTCGGTGGTGAACGCCGCCCCGATGCCGAGGCCCGCATCCGCGACGCCTTCGAGCTCCGCGAGGT
This sequence comes from Phycisphaerales bacterium, assembly GCA_041661205.1. Taxonomy (GTDB): domain Bacteria; phylum Planctomycetota; class Phycisphaerae; order Phycisphaerales; family UBA1924; genus RI-211. Next base: position 2,606 of record JBAZUW010000236.1, on the reverse strand, counting down.
GGTCTGGGTCAGCCTGAGCGAGCACGCCAGCTCCAGCCCCGCGCAAGCCCCGATTCATCGCGCCGATGTCAAACTCGTCTTTGTGCTCGTCAAACTCGCGGGCCATCAGCACGTCGAAGATGTCAGCCGCTACGCCCGCGACGCTCGCAAACCGGTGGTTCGCGTCCCCGCCGGTTACAACCCCGAGCAGTTGGCGGCCCAGGCGCTCGCACAGGCCATCCAGCAGCTCGAAGACGACGCGGCCTGACTCGATCGTGCGGGAATCAAACGTGCGCCCGAGGACTGCTCGGTGTCCTCGGTGTGGGCTCCAGACAACATCCGACATGCGCTACCGAGGAGGCCCAGAGCTGCTTCCTCGGTGGGACAACGCTGCCGCAGGCGCCGAGCCTGCGATAATCCCGCATGCCTCCCCGACCCCGCCCCGTCGCTCCAATCTCACTCCCCATCCGCATCGCCTGGGGCGAAATGGACGCGCTCGGGCACGTCAACAACGTCGTCTACTTCCGCTACTTCGAGTCCTCGCGCGTCGCGTACATCGATGAACTGGGCTGGAGGCCCATCCAGAAGTCCACCGGAATCGGGTTTATCTTGCAGACCGTGCAGGCACGCTTTCGCAGGCCTCTGGTCTACCCCGACACCATTCACGTCTCGTCCCGGTTGTCCAGCCTGGAGTCCGACCGCTTCACGCTCGTGCACGAGGTGTTCAGCGAGTCACTCCAGGACATCGCGGCCGTCGGCGAAGGCACCATCGTCATCTACGACTATGCCGCTGGCACCAAGGTGCCCATGCCCGATGGTCTGGCCCATCGCATCCGCACGCTGGAAGCGCGCACGTCACCGCCGCCGAGTCTCTAAGCCGCGGCCACACCAAGCTCCTCAACCACAGGCTCGCACGCTCAATAGGGGGTCGGGTACTTGCTCAGCATCGACGGACGATCGAAGAGAGCCGCCCGGTTCATGTCTTCCCAGAAGCGGCGGATGTTCTCGTCAAACGTGATCGACGTGCGATTGCGAACGTCCACGTTGCGATCCGTCATCGTCTGAAGTTCCGGCGTCAGGTTGTCGCGGATGCCCTGCGCCGAGTCGGCCGAGCTGCAGCCGCCCAGAAGCGTGGCCACCACGCCAGCCGCCCCGACAACACCAAGAACGCGGTTCGTACGACGGATCGACATCGGTAGCTCCACAACGATGGGCCCACCGGCCCAGCAAATTAATCTCACAACCCAAATTCGCTGCGGGCCCACTCGCCCGCCAGCGCACCAACCGGCTCGCCAAGCCCGCCAAGCCCGCCAAGGCGGCCCCGGGAGGGAGGTTGTAACCTCTTTGCCCCCGGACGTCAAGTTTGGCCCGAACGCGGGCTGGGGGGCACCCGTCCCAACTCTTACCGCCCCACCCGCACCTGGGATGCATCCATCACCCGGACAAGGTGGTCCTGAATAACCCGAAAAGCCCAACCAATCCGATGGTCGTGGTTGATCTGGATGAAATGGGGATAAGTCCAGTCCAATGGGCCCGCAAAGCTCAAACGACGCGCTCGATGGTTTCCCTGGTTCATGTCACAGAAGCTTGTGTTTAATGTACTTGCGCTCGCGGCCTCGGATCGGGGTGAGGCTATACACCCGACCGTCAGGACGACGCCCTCCTGTCGGCTTCCTTGGGGAAAAGATGCCTACTGCCAACTCGGCAGGAGGGTCCAGTTTGGCGGGCCGGCGACCCCCATTCACGCCGCGCGCACGCCCTCCCGCCCCGCCCCGTGGCCACCCGCTTTGGCGCGCGGCTTGCTTTCTCCCTATGTCCCGTGAGCCTCGCTCCGGGACCAAAGGACACCTCCATCATGAAAATGGACCGCTTTACCACCTCCGCCCAGCAAAGCCTCTCTGACGCCCAGAGCGACGCCGCCTCCCGCGGCAACCCCGAAGTCGCCGGGCTGCACCTGCTCAACGCCCTGGTCAAAGATCGCAATGGGCCGGGTTGGTCCATCCTCACCAAGGCCGGGTTCGAGCCCCTGCGGGTCGGCCAGATGGCTCAGGCCGAGCTGAGCCGCCTGCCCAAGGTCAGCGGCAGCTCCGGCCAGACCGGGCGACAGATCGTCGAGATTCTCAACAAGGCCGACGAGATCGCCCGCAAGATGGGCGACAGCTACGTGAGCAGCGAGCACCTGCTGCTCGCCCTTGCCGACGTCGCCGGCCCGGCCCGCGAGACGCTCTCCACCCTCGGCATTTCCCGCGGCAAGATCGAGGAGGCGGTGAAGGCGATCCGCGCCTCCAGCGGCGTGACCAACGTGAACGACCCCGAAGCCGAGGCCAACTTCGAATCGCTTAAGAAGTTCGCCATCGACCTCACCGAAAAGGCCCAGCAGGGCAAGCTCGACCCGGTGATCGGGCGCGACGAAGAGATTCGGCGCTGCATGCAGGTGCTGAGCCGCCGCACCAAGAACAACCCGGTGCTGATCGGCGAGCCCGGCGTCGGCAAAACCGCCATCGCCGAGGGGCTGGCCCTGCGCATCGTCAATGGCGACTGCCCGGAGGGGATGCGCGACAAACGGATTATGGCACTCGACGTCGGCCAGCTTCTGGCGGGCGCCAAGTTTCGAGGCGCGTTTGAAG
>JBAZUW010000235.1:0-5717 GCA_041661205.1 Phycisphaerales bacterium | reverse complement strand
TGCGCACCTCGGCCGCGAGTCGCTCGCGACTGGATTCGTCGTTGGTGAGCACGTCCGCGATGAACTTGAGGGCGACTTCGGCGCCGAGCACCATGTCCTCAGCGCGGTACACCTCCCCCATGCCCCCGCTGCCCAGCCGGCCGATCACGCGATAGCGGCTGCCCAGCATCTGACCCGGCGCGAAGGCCTCCTCGCGGTACTTTGCCTCCGCGGCGCCGGCAGCGAACTCACGACCGGTGAACGCCGGGGCGAGCCCGGCTCGCTCGCCCGAATCCTTCATGCGGGGCGGAGCGCCGGTCTTGGCCAGATCCAGGCTGTGATCCTCAGAGAGATCGGTGACGCGACGCACCGAGCCGACAATCGCATCCGGAGTTTGCGGCGGCTTGCGATCGGGGTTGGGGCTTTCCGGCGACACGCCAGTAGTGTCCCATGCGTCGCCGCAGGTTACAAGCGCGGGCAAAGTGAAACTTTGCACGCTGGCGCCCCGAGTCCGCTTGGCATGCCGCTTGTGTAAGCCATGCGGGAATCCCCCGGAGCTTCGCGTGACCTACGGCCTTCAAATCTCAGCGTCGGGACTCATGACCTCGCTCTACAAGCAGGATGTGCTGGCCAATAACCTTGCCAACGCCAACACCGCGGGCTTCAAGGCGGATCTTCCCAGCACCCGGCCGCGCTTGGCGGTGCGTCAGGAAGATGGACTGGGGAACGCCCCGAGCAACGCGCTGCTCGAACGGCTGGGGGGCGGGGCGCTGCTCAACCCCAACCGCATCTCGTTCGCGCAAGGCCCCTTGCGCACCACCGGCAACTCGCTGGACGTCGCGATTCAGGGCGATGGGTTTCTCACCGTGCGCGACGACGCCGACAAGGCCAACCCCGTCAAGCTCACCCGCGATGGTCGACTGACCCGCAACGCTCAGGGTGAACTCGTCCTCGCCTCCAGCGGGCTGCGCGTGCTCGATACCTCCGGCAACCCCATCGTGCTGCCCGACGGGCCCGAGGCCAAGATTTCAGGCGACGGCACCATCCGCCAGCGCGGGCAAGAAATCGCGCAATTTCAACTCGTCTCCGGCGGCGACCCATCAAGATTGCGCAAGGGTGGGCACAGCCTCTTCATCGCGCCCAGCGACGTGATCAGCAAGCCCACCCCCGCCACCGGCACCATCTCCCAGAACACCTACGAGGATTCCGGCGTCGACGAGGTCAAGACCCTCGTGCAGCTCACCGGCGTGGCGCGGGCGATCGACGGGCAGGTCAGCCTCATTCAAACCCACGACCGGCTCATGGACCGGGCCATCAACGTCTTCGGCAAGGTCACCTAAACGGCCAAATCACCACCGGCCCGGTTCCACCGCCGGTCATTCGGAGCAGGCATGGCGATCAACGCACTCCAATCCGCGGCCTCAGGACTCTCGGCGCTCAACACCGCGCTCGATGTCACCGCCAACAACCTCGCCAACGTCAACACCCCGGGCTTCAAGGGCTCACGCGTCAACTTTCAGGACCTCCTCTACGTGGAAAAGGCCCAGCCCGGCACCATCAACGCCAACCAGGATCAGCGCCCCATCGGGCTCTATCTGGGCCTGGGTGTTCGCGTCTCCGGCACCCAGCTCGACTTCACCCAAGGCGCCCCGCAGTCCACCGGGCGGCCCCTGGATGTAACTATCAACGGTCAGGGCTTCTTCCAGGTGTCTGTCGAAGACTCGCTCGGCAACGGCGGGCTCGCCTACACCCGGGCCGGCAACTTCACCCGCAACAGCGATGGCGAAGTCGTGCTCGCCAACGATCAGGGGCGTCGCCTCACACCCCGCATCCAGATCCCGCAGGAGGCCCAGACCATCAACATCGGCGCCGACGGCCAGGTGAGCTACACCGTCGCCGGGCAGTCGACACCGGTGCTCCTCGACCGCATTCAGCTCGCCACCTTTGTGAACCCCGCCGGGCTCAAACAGGTAGGCGAGAACCTCTACGTCGAAACGGCGGCGTCCGGCCCGCCCCTGACAGGTGACCCCGGCACCGACGCGCGAGGAAGCCTGCAATCGAGCTTTCTTGAATCCTCCAACATCGACCCCACCCGCGAGCTGATCGAGCTCATCCGCACCCAGCGGGCCTTTGAGATGAACAGCCAGTCCATCCGGGCGGCCGACGAAACCCTGCGGAACGTCGCCCAGCTCATCCGCTAACGCACCCCACACCTTGCAAGGGGCACCATGACCACCACCATTCCCTCCACCACCCGCGTCCGGCCGCACGCATGGCCCTCACCCGCTTCGCCCAGGCGGGTGGCGTCGCTCGTCCTACTGGTGGCGTTGGCGCTCATGGCAATCTTTTCCGCCCGCAGCGCCCAGGCGCAGGGGGACACGATTGCCCTTCGCCCCGCCGTCACCCTCGACGCCTCTCGCCCTCTCACGCTGGCAGACGTCGCGGACATCTCCGGCGATGAAGCCCAGAAGGCCTCGGGCGTGGTCGTTTCCGCCGACAGAGTCACCGAAGGCAGCCGCATCGATATCCCGACCATTCGCCGGGCGCTGGAGGCCGACAAAGCCATCAATCTTGGGAGAATTCGTCTCACCGGGGGTGTGTGCGTGGTGCGGATCGGGGCGGGCGCCCCGGTCGCGAACTCGCGCTGGGCTCCGGTGCCTTCGGCGGTGGTCGCCACACCCGGGGTCGAGAGCGTCCGCGACCGCATCACCCGGCACCTGGCCGATCTGTTCAACATCAGCGTCGACGACCTGCGTCTGAGCTTTGAAGACAACGACGCGCCCCTGCTGGCCCGGGCCATCGGCGTCTCGACCGTCAGCGTGCAGCCCCAGGGCAGTGGCGACCGCATTCCGCTGGCGATCCGGATGTATGAGGGAGACCGGCTGACGGTCTCGGGGTCGATCCGCGTTGGCGTAGAGGTTCGCCGCCCGGTGCTGGTGGCTTCCAAGCCGATCGCGCGGGGCGACATCATCGACGCGGACACGACGACCAACGACCGCCAATGGCTGCCGGCCAGCGCCACGCCCGCCAACCCCGACGACGCGGTCGGACAGCTCGCCCGGGCGCCGGTGCGGGCGGGGGAAGTGATCGGCCTGCGCGACATCGAGCCCCCGATTGTGATCAAGAAGGGAGACCTGGTGGCGGTCGACTGCATCTGCGGCGGCGTGGTGGTGCGGGCCAGCCTGCGGGCAATGGAATCCGGTCGCGAGGGAGACGTCATCCAGTTCAAGCCCGCGACCTCAAAGACGATTATCCGCGCCAAGGTCAGCGGCCCGGGCGTGGCGGTCATCAACGCCCCCTCGGGCCTGAGCGACGCCGGGCTGGCGCTGGGAGGTGGACGGTGAAGACACATCACATGATCGTTTCCGCGGCGTCTTTGTCGCTTTTCTGCGGCTCCTCCGGGGCTCAAACCCTGCTCAGCACACCTCCGGCCCCCGCGCCGGTCAGCGCCCGCGATGAAGACGCCGACACCTCCCCCCAGCTCAAAGAGTTCAGCCTCACGGTGGTCGAGACACCCAAGCCCAAGACCTTTGCCGTGCACGACCTCGTAACCATCGTCATCTCAGAAAACAGCAAGCAGACCAGCAAACAAACCCTCGACACCAAGAAAGACACGACGCTGCAAGGGAACGTCAATAAGTTCCCCGACATCAGCAAGTTCTTCACCGACGGGCTCATTCAGAACACCCAAAGCTCGCCCGTCGTCGGCGTCGACATGACGAGCAAGACCAACGTCAAGGGCGACGGCAAGTACACCCGCGACGACTCGTTCACCGACCGCATCACCGCCGAGGTGATCGACGTCAAGCCCAACGGCCGCCTGGTGCTGGAGGCACGCCGCACCGTGCAGAAGGACGAGGAGATCCAAACCCTCGTGCTCAGCGGCGACTGCCGGCGCGAGGACGTCACCAACGCCAACACGGTGCTCTCCACCCAGCTCCTGGGGCTGACGTTGGTGGTACACAACGAAGGTAATGTGAAAGACGCCGCCGACAAGGGCTGGATCACCAACGTGCTTGAGGCCGTCTTCAACTTCTAAGCGGCCGCTGGCCTTGGCACGCCATTCGCGTAGCCGGTTCCACAGCCCGCGGCTTCACGCCGCGCCGCTGGGGGCCAGCCGCATGAACCGAACCATCTCGTTGCTGTGTGCCCTGGCCCTTGCCTGCTTTGCCGCCACCAGTTTCGCCGGCACCATCAAAGACATCTCACGCATCAGCACCCAGGGCGAATACATGCTCCGGGGCGTCGGCCTCGTGGTGGGCCTGCCCGGCACTGGCGACAGCGGCAAAGACCTCGCCGTCGCCCGGCCCCTCGCCCAGCTTCTCAAGAACAACGGCAACGGCGTCGCGGTCCCCAGCGAGCTCAACAACTCCAAGGCCGTCGCCCTTGTCTCCGTCACCTGCGTCATCCCCGAACGGGGCGGCAAGACCGGCGACACCTTCGATGTCATCGTCTCGGTGCTCAACAGTGCCAAAAGCCTCAAGGGGGGCCAGCTGTACCTCACCGCCCTTTCCGGTCCCTACCGCACCAGCGAGGTCTACTCGCTCGCTGAAGGACCCATCGATCTCGACGGCATCGGCATCGAAACCCGCGGGCGGGTGCGGGGCGGGGCCCGCCTGATTCGGGATGTCATGGGGCCGCAGGTGGGTGACACCTTTGATCTCATCATCGACGCCCCATACGCGGGCTGGGGTGCCGCCAGCCAGGTGGCGATCGCGATCAACGCCAAGGCCCAGCCCCAGGCGCTTTCCGGCAACGCGGCTTCGGTGGCGATGGCGATCGACGAGCGCACGGTGCGGGTGGTAGTGCCGGCCGCGGAGCGAGCCGACAAGGCCGGTTTCATCGCCGACGTGCTCGCGGCCGACGTCAACCTCTCCCAGCTCGACCTACCCGCCCAGGTGATTTACAACCAGCGCACCGGCGCCATCGTGGTGACGGGAGATGTTGAAATCGCCCCGGTAGCGATCACGCACAAAGACCTGAGCATCACCACCACCACACCCTCGCCGGTGCCCACACCCCTCAACCCGCAAGTGCGCCGCGAACGCTGGACCGACCTGCAAACCGGCATCAAGCCCAACCAGCGCGCCAAGCTGTCGGACCTGCTCGCGGCTTTCAAGCAACTGGATGTATCGCCCCAAGAACAAATCGGCATCCTCCAAATGCTGCACAAGACCGGCAAGCTCCAGGCGAAGTTGATCATGGATTGATCGGGACGGGCGCGACGTACGACACCAAGTTACGAGCCCGAAGCGCCAGCGAGGGTCGCCGTGACATCCGGTCAACGCCGCCACCCTCGCTCGCGCTTCGGGGCTCGTAGCTTCAGGCTCGCGATTCGGACCCCCAAACTCAACGAGGTGGAACCTCATGGAAGAGATTCAAATCCAAAGTCGCACCTGGGCGGGAGACGATGCCGCCCGCTCCGTCTTCGCATCGCGAAAGCTGGACGCTCAAAACGCCTTCAGCCAGGCCTTGGCGAAGGCCAGCACCCCGGGCAAGACGCCCGACGCCACACCCGAAGGCCAGGCCCGCAAGGCCGCCGAAGACCTCATCTCCACCGCCCTCATCGGCCCGGTCTTCAAGGGCTTGCGTGAGAACAACAACGCGGCCGCCCCGTTCAAGCCCAACGCCGCCGAGCGCAGCTTTGGTCAGATGCTCGACGCCACTCTTGCGCAGCGCATGGTGAGTTCAGCGCATTGGCCGCTGGTCGACAGTGTGGCACGCCATCTGCTTAGGAA
>JBAZUW010000234.1:0-5735 GCA_041661205.1 Phycisphaerales bacterium | reverse complement strand
GCGTCGAGCTCTCCGCCAACGGCGCTTTCAACGTCACCGAGTTTGGCACCGTCAAAGACAAAGCCCAGTTCGACGCTCTGTACGCGTACAGCCCCTACCACCACGTGAAGGACGGCACCACGTATCCGGCGGTGCTGTTCCTGACCGGCGCGAACGACCCGCGTGTGGACCCGATGCAGAGCCGCAAAATGACCGCCCGCCTTCAGGAGGCCGGTGCGACCGTGCTTCTGCGCACGAGCGCCAACAGCGGGCACGGCATCGGCACGGCGCTTTCGGAGCGCATCGAGCAGACGGTCGACATTGATTCGTTCTTGTTTAGTGAGCTGAAGGTGAACTACCGCACCGAGAAATAAGACGCACGCCGCAGGAGCAAGCAGTGCCCCGACAGAACTTCTCTTCATCCGGTGCCAAATCAGGCGAGCAGCGTGACGTTCGCGCCCTCATCATGGGCGTCGGGGCGGGCGCGGTCGTTCTGGGCTGCCTTGTCTTTCTCAGCATGTCCTGGAAAAAGCTCTCCGGCAACGAGCGCGTGACGATTCAGCCCACGCCCGAGTACCTTGAATCGATCAAACCGTTGACCGATGACCTGAGTCGGCTGAAAGCGATGACGCTTCCCGAGTTGGAAAAGGAGATGGCGTCTCGCAAGGCCGCGGCCAACGCCGCCGCCAGCCGCCGCTCCCCCGACTACGGAGAGCTCGAAGGCGCGTACGAACGCTGCGCCGACGCCTACAACGCCGCGGTTGGTAAAGCACAGCAGGATGCCCAGAAGAGTGGCACCAATCCCCCCGCCGACGGCGGGAAGCAATAAGGCATCGCTCCGCATGAAGCCCCGCGCGTCTCAACCACGCCGCCCAAAGCCCCCGGGCATGTTGCACAACCTGGGCGCGTTCTTTGGCCACGTGATTCGGGGTGTCAAGACGCCGGCCACGCCCCCGCCCCGCGTGATACGCGAAGAGGTGCGTGAGCACCCGGTCGACCTGCCAGAAGGCCGCGTCGTGCTGCGCCGGGTGATCCGCGACGAAGTGCTGCCAGCCCCCGCCAGCCCAAAGCGCACGCCAGACTCGCCCTGAGGCACGCGCGCTCCCCCGAGCGCCCACGATTTCATCCCGACGCCACTGACACACGCAACCTTCCCGGCGACCCCTCACACCCGGACTCAGAATTCCGACTTTCCCGCGTGAGTTTCGCGGGCATTCTCCGTTCCCATCCTGGCGATTCGGTAAGCCGGGGCACGCCGCCCCGCTCCGATGGGCCGCTCAAGGGAACACACCATGAACACTCGCATCACCTCGCTCTCCGCCGCCTTGTCGCTCGTGCTCGCGTCTGGGGCGTTCGCGCAGAACACCCCTCCCACCATCCGCCCGTTCGACGTCATGCCCAACCAGTGGCGCGTGGGTCTGGCCGGCAACGACGGCACGCCCATCTGGGGCGACGCGCTCGCCAACATGGTCACACCCATCGCCCAGAACGGCACCAAGATCGCCTTCGCCTTCGGGCAGTGCTATGGCGGGGGCATGCTCACCAACCTCTCCACCATCAACGCCGGGCCGAACGGGGTCGCGATCAATATCTCCGCCACCAGCGCCTCTTCGTGGCACCAGACCGCGTGGTACCCCGCGCCCATCAACGGCGTATCAGTGCGGCCCGGGCTGACCGGGGCCAACACCCCCAACGATCACAGCTACGACTGGGTCGACTCGTACGTTGATCACTTCGGAGGCAACGTCACAGCGTCGGCGGCCGCCGACCTCGCCTGGACCTTTGACCCCTTCGGTACCAACGTGGGCCCGGTCAACGCCGCCGGACGCGTCGACCGTGGGCCGGTGGAGCGCGTCCGCGCCCGCGAAATCGCCCAGTATTTCAACGTCGGCACGGGCGGCACGCTCACGCACAACGTGCAGACCAACAAGCAGGCCATCCTGTACAGCGGCAAGCCCAACGCGGCCGACGCCGACCAGATGAGTCAGGCCTGGGCCAGCCTCCGGGCCGATGGCTACGCCGCCGCCAACATTCACGTCCTCTTCGGCGCGGGGTGGGACCCGCTGAACCCCAACGCGATTGTGAACATGCTTCCGCTGGCCGCACGCAATCAGGCCATCGAGGCCACCGAGAACAACCTCGCGAACACCATCGCCAACATCGGGGCGATCGCGAATCTCGACCAGCTCTTCTTCCTCTCCAACGACCACGGCACCGCCCGCAACAACGCCTGGCCCGCCAACCGCTGGGTCGAAACCCCCAAGCCCGGCGACGGCCCCTCCTCCGGCAGCCAGCTCCCCTACGACCTCGAAGGCTACACCCCCGGCACCGACCCGACGCTGTACTTCGGCAGCTACTACGTGCCCAGCCCGGGCGCCCTCTCCCTCGGCGGCCTCGGCCTCCTCATGATCACCCGCCGCCGCCGGTAACGCTCGCGGAATGGTTCACCACACACCGCACCAAATTCCGCTTGGTGGCGTGCGTCCGGCCCCTCTGCCGGCCGCACGCTTTTTTGGTGATGTGCCACTGACCCCATCCTCGGGGTCCGTCCATACTGGCAAACGTCGCAGTCGGCGCGCTCTTACGCCATCAACTCTTCCATCTGCGGCTGCGCCTCGACATACTTCTCGTGCACCGCCTTGTAGTGCTTGCGATACATCGCGTCGCACTGCGCGGGCGTCGGGAACTTGTCGCTGAAGCCCGGCGAGGCGACATCCAGCGTGTAGTGAGCCGCTCGGATCAGGTGCGCCATCAGCGTGCGCGGGTCTTCTGCCCCCACTGCCACTCGCACGGTGGTCGGGCTGATGCCCGCCGCCCGCAGGGCCTCGTCGCTCATTTCGCTGTGGCTGGTGATGGCCGGGCACAGCACCACCGTGTTGGGCTGGCCCAGGCTCACCTGATGCCCGAAGATCGGATCCAGGCAATCAAAGAACCGCTTGAAGGTTTCGCGATCGATCGCGGGCTTCTGGCCCCCCTTGCCTTCAAAGTCGAACGTGAAGAGCGGAGCGGGGAAGCCAAGGTACAGGCACTTCTCGCGTATCGCGGCGTTCTCGTTGCCAGGGGCGGCCGCACACTTGACGTTCACGCCCGGATGGCTCGAAAGGAACTCGACAAACGTGAGCGTGTTCACCACCTTGGTGAGCATCCGCATCTCAAGCGTGTGAATGCCGTTGATCACCTCAAAGCACTTGTCGCTGTCGAGGAACGCGCCTTTCACGTAGTACACGTTCCAAAAGAGCGTCTCGTCCCAGTTGTACGTGCGCTTGGTGCCGTCGGGCGCAGTGCCCAGCACGCTCTCGTGCTTGCCCATGAACATCCGCTCGTTGCGCCCGATCGCCACGCCCGCCGTCGTCGTGCCGTGCCCCGAGAGGTCCTTGGTGTAGCTGTGAATCACAAAGTCCGGGCGCTCGGCCGGGTCCTTCTTCTGCAGCGGGCGATGCAGGAAGGGCGTCCCCACCGTGCTGTCGCAGATCACCGTCAGCCCTTGCGCGTGCGCCTCTTTGCAGATCGCCGGCACGTCCATCACATACCCGTGCGGGTTGCAAGGGCTCTCCAGGTACACATACACCTGGCGGCCATCCTTGATTCTGTCCGCGTTGTCCTTGCGGACCTGGGCAAGCGCCTTCACAAAGTCCTGCACCGTGAAGCCGTCGAAGAAGTTCACGCTGATATCAAGATTGCTCTTCTTGGCGTACCAGTCATGCATGAGCTGGTACACACCCCCGTACACATTGCGGCTCGCCAAGATGATGTCGCGATGCCCCACCAGGTGGCTCAGCACCGCGTCCACCGCCGCCATGCCGGAGTTGAAGTTCCACGCAAAATACTCGGCGTTGTAAGGCCCCGCCTCGATATCCACGATGTGATTCGCCAGGCTCACGTTGGTCGGGTTCAGCAACCTCGAGTACACCTCGAGCATGAGCTCCTTACCTTCAAACGCATCCGCCACCCACTCCGCACAGGCGTAGATGTACGTCGCGGTGCGCGTGATCACCGGCTTGGCACTGAACAACGCCGTCACGTTGTCGAAGATCGGGTACGGCCCCTTGGGCAGGCGCTGGCTGGTGCTCGTCACCAGGCTCTGATACGTCGCCCGGAACGGGTGCTGCAGCGTGTCGAGAATCTTGGCAAGCTGGAAGCACAGGAACTTCTGGGCGGCAAACCGGGCGATGCGGTCCTCGCGGGGCAAGGTTGTCAGCTCGCGCACCGCCACCTCCCACAAGCGCTTCATGTCCGAGTGCCCGGCGTACAGGTGCTTGGTAAAGTCCGCCAGCACCTCCCCGTATTCGCTGGCCGGGTCGATCCCGAAGTGTTCCAACTGCTCGGTCACCAGGCCATCGATGTCCTTGGCGTGCGTGCTCTTGCGGCGGGGCGAGATTTCCTTCGCGCGGGAAAAGTCACTCGGGGTCTCGTGCGCGGCCGTGGGCTTGCTTTCAGCGTGATGGGTGCTCATATCCACACTGTATCACACGCGATTGCCGGACCCAGCGGCCCACCCGGCCGAACTGCTTGCCTCACAGCGCTGTACCCTCTGGCATGGCCGTGCCGCTCGCCCATCCACGCTTTCCCCGCGTCTTTGCCCTGGTGGCTGGCGTGATTGTGTCGTTGTGCGGGGCCGCCCGCGCCCAGGATGACCTCAACGCGGCCGCCAAACGGGAAGTCCTCGACGAGCTCCAGACCACGCTGGTCCACCAGGCCTACGTCGGGGGTGTCAGATTTTCCCAGTGGGCGGACCACGAGGCCAAGTACTTTGATCGTCTTGACCAGGCCCGGTCCCCCGAGGCGTTTGCCGGGGTCGTCAACCGCGCCCTGGCGGAGTTCGGCATCAGTCACGCCGCCCTCCTGCCCCCCAGCGCGTTCAAACAAATGGAGCGCACCGAAGTGGTGGGCATCGGCGTCTCAGTGCGTTTGGCCAACGACGGTTTGCGGGTGCTGCGGGTGATGCCCGATTCGCCGGCCGCGACCGCCCAGATCGCCCCCGGCGACATCATCATCGAAATCGACGGCAAGCGCCCCAAAGAGCCCGAGGACCTCGAAGGGGAACCCGATTCCGTCGCCAAACTCCGCCTGCGCAAGCTCAATGGCGAGCGCATCGAGATCGAGGTCGCGCGAAAGCGCATTCAAACCCGCACCCCCGCCACACTCACCATACTTGATGCCGCCGGCGCGACCGTGGACCCGGACGCGGCCCTCCCCAACTCGCCCGATGCCACGCCCGGCGACCCCCCCCACTCTCCGATTCGCAACTACGGCCTTCTGCGTCTGCCCACCTTCGGCCAGGAGTACGACGAAGACGAGATCAAAGGTCTCTTCACCCGCTGCATGGATCTTTCCGGGCTCATCATCGACCTGCGTGGCAACGGGGGCGGGGCCGTGAACTACATGCAGCATTTTCTGTCGTTCATGATCATCGAGGAGACGCCCATCGGTGTCGCGGTTTCGGGCCAGATGGCCGCCCGATATGTCGAAGCCACCGGCGAAGACCCCTCCGACGTGATCAAAGTCGCCGCGTGGTCGACCGATAAGCTGAAGGTGACGCGCAGCCCGATTCGCCCCTTCCCGCGCCCCATCGTGGTGCTGCTCAACGGCGGCTCGGCCGCGCATCGGAGCTCTCGGCGCAGGCCCTGCGCGAGCTGCGTGGCGCCAAGGTCGGCGGACGCACCAGTGCCGGGGCGCTGCTGGTCTCGCAGTTTTTCCCCCTCCCCCACGACTTCAAGATTCAGGTGCCGATCAGTGACTATGTGTCCATAAAAGGC
>JBAZUW010000233.1:0-5737 GCA_041661205.1 Phycisphaerales bacterium | reverse complement strand
GTGGGGGAGAAACGCGGCGATCACTCGCCAGAGAACCTGGCGCGAAACGCCCTTGAGGAGCAGCTAGTAGAGGTTACCAGTCGCACTCAGCGCAACCTGGTGGGCGACAGCGTGGAGATCGGGCACTTCGACACGGCGTTGCGCCTAATCAGCACCCTCTACTCAGAGGTCAAGGAAGTCAGAGCCTACAACGGCGGGTTCGAGGCCAGCCAGGCGGAGGCGAGCAGGTGAGCGAGCAGAGCAACCCCGAGCTATGCATCGGCTATGACGACCTCGTGCCCGCGGTGGACCGGCTGATGGCCAACGGCTATGCGGGCGACGGCTACAGCCGCGAGATCATCCACGCCGCGCTGTGGGACTGGCTGGAAGAGCTCGTTGAGGACATCGTGAAGGACGCCCACGACTACAGCCACGGCCCGTACTACCGCAGGATCGGCAACTGGAGCAAGTCGCTATCGTGGGTGCAGCGCCAGCAGGAGCGGGCGGAACGCGAGGCCCGCGAATCCGCCGAGCGCCGGGAGCGGTGGGCACGGATGGAGGCGGGGCGATGAGCGGCGGTGAAGGCACCTACAAGCTATATCCGCAACCTGAGCAGGAATTGCCCGTTGATAGGCCTGCCTGCAAGCATCGTTGGTGGGAGGGTGACGCTGCTCACCCGTTCTGCCTGGACTGCGGCGAGGACAAAGAAGTGATTGAGTTGCGTGCTGACTATGCCAAGGCCATCACACTGCTGGGCGAGGTCGGTTTGCTGCACGCGATAGCGGGCGTCCACAAGCATAAAATGTTTGCCGCCTGGGGCCGGGAGCGGGACCGCCTGCTACGAACGCCGCGCGCACAGTCAATACTCGACGCCAGTGCCAAGCGCCTGGGTTTAACCCCGCCCATCCGCCCTACGGCCAAGGGGGTGCAGCCGTGAACATCGCCGTGCAGCTCGTCACCGAGTTATCCCAGTGCGTCGAACGCTGCCCCCAGTACCAGGAGTGCGGCATCTGGTGTGGGCGGCTACAGGGCGGGATGCCCAGCCGCCACTGCGAGTGGTGGCCCCAGGGGATGCCACAGGTAAACGAGGACGCCAACGGGGCCTACGTCCGCCACCTAACAGGCAATCATTCCAACAATTATGCCAGGGATAATGCCGCTTATGGTCAAGCGCGGGGCAACTATGCAGGATTATCGAATAGTTGCGAGCCGCCGCGGCCCGCGCGCTCGCTCGATGCTGACAATTACTGGGAGGCGCTGGCGTTCGGCGGGCGGGTGCGCGAGCGGCGCGAGGCGGTGGCGTGATGACACGCAACACGCTGGAGGTCCTCGACTCCTCAGGGCACTTAACCCTGGAGTGGGACCCAAACGACGAGACGGAGATCGCCGCCATTCGGGCCGAAGTGGCGCGCCTCAAGGCCGCCGGCTACTCCTTCTTCCTGGTCGAGGGCACGCCGGCCGACGAGGTAGCAGCGGGGAGCGGTAGCGGCAAGCTCGTTGTGCGGCGGATCGATGACCCGGCGGACCCGCCGGTGCAAGAGCCGACAACGAGCAGCGATAGTCTGGCGGATCAGCCCAAGCGGGGCCATGGTGGTCAGCGCTCGGTGGCGATGCGCCCGATGCGAGGGGGCTAGCCAGTGACACCAGAGGAGATGATTGCCCTTGTGCGGCGGTTGCTGGAGCACCCGGACGACGCCGAGGCCTTAAATATGGCTGCCGGCCTGGACGAGCGCCAGCAGCGCAACCTCCTAGCGCTCACGGTCTACGAGGCGCGCTATCGGCAGAGGTACCGCGGCAGCCGGCGGATGGCCCAGCGCCGCGCCCTGCGCCTACTGCGCACGCTTCTGAGCGCCGAGCAGCGGCGGATGCTCGCCTCAACGCGCTACTTCTACGCCGAAGGCAGCGCGGGCGGGCTCTATCGGCTGATTCCGGGGACCGCCTACGTGCATCGCGTCGATCGCCACGGCAAGCGCCGTTACGCCGATACCGGCTTCTGTATCCACGGCCCCGAGGATGGTTCGCCCCAGGCGGATGAGACGATCGGCCAGCTGTTGCTGTTGACCACCGACGAGCCGGGCTTTCTGGCCACAGCCAACGCCCGTCACCTTGGGCGCATGCTCTGGGACGGCGGCTGGCGGCGGCAATTGAACGCCGCGAGACGAGAGCGAGAACAGCAAGGGCAGGTGGCGTAGGTGCGTCTGACCGAACGGCAGGCCCAGTGGATGCACGTGGCGTTCAACGTCGCCACCGTATGGTTTCACGCGGCGATGCTGGCCGCCGCCTTCTGGGGCTGCATCGTTCTCAGCGTCATCACGTTCATGTTCGTTTGCGATGTGGCCAGCGTTGAGATCGGCCCCCTAGTCATCAAGAGGTGATGGGCGCCACCGTGGCAGGCGAGTCAACCGGCAAGAGAGCCGGGAGCGATAGAGAGAGAAAGGAGACGACGATGAGGACCAAGGTCGAGCCCGAGCAACGGGACGAGACGGTGCTGGTGGAGGCCCAGGAGGAGGCGCTCATGCGCTCCGTGCGGGTGGCCGGCGGCGACAACTACGAGCTGCTGAAGATCCGCAACATCGTGAAGCGGATCGAGGCCAGCGAGACCCAGCTGGCCAACGCGCGGGCAGAACTGAAGGAGCTTTGGGACTACCAGATCGAGGTCGAGGACCCCAACCACGAAGCCATTCAGCGTTTGTCGGCCGAGAACCTGGGCCACAGCCGGGGGCTGTTCTGCCGGGCGCAGGCCTGGCGGCTGCTGGTGGCGGCGTGCTGCCCATCGTGTGGCGCGAGCAAACGCCCGGCGCCTGAGCACCAGGCGTGGATTAAGGGAGGCTGAGATGAGGACGACAACTGAGCGCCAGTTAGAGCGCCCTGAGACGGGCGTGAACGAGGCCGACCTGCGCCGGTACGTCGAACGGTACTACCCCGACGCCGGGTACACGTTCGACGTACCGGAGTACCGGGCCTATTACACCAGGGAGTATTGCAAGAGCGTGGCGCTCGGCCGGTGGCCCAAAACAAACGAGAAGCCCGCGTCTGTCTAGTACACAGAGCGGGCTCCAGAGGATGCGGATTGGCTGCCGCTGTCCTCTAGTCTACACCCGTCGCAGTGGTTTTGCAAGGGTCAGTTTTGGCCCCTAGAGCACTCGGAGGGACTACCCAATGGCAACAGTAGCGACCAAACGCACACACGCCGACGCGGCGACTTTGGCGAGGTGGCGCGAACGCAACCTGGACCTGTACTACGCCTGGGGCGTGGCCGACGCCAAGGCGGGCGACCCGCCGCAACTCGTGAACACGATCCCCGCAGCGGTGCGGGAGGCGTACAGCCAGGGCTACAACGAGGCCAGGGAGGCGGGGCGATGAGCACTACAGCCGAAGATACGTATCAATACCATGTCTGTGTCCGCCGCTGCCAACAGTGGCAGGAGTGCGGGATATGGCTGGGCCGCGCCCCCGGCATCACGCCCTCGCGCCACTGCGACTGGTGGCCGAACGGGATGCCGCATACGAACGCGGCCGCCAACGTCGTCTACGTCCGCCACCTGGAGGCCAACCTTTCGAAATCCTCGAATAGTTGCCGGCCGCCACGTGGGCCGCTGACGCCGGGCAAGGCGGCGCACCGTCAAGTATTTATTGACAGTTGCCAGTCGGACGATGAAGACGTAGGCATGGCGGCGGCGGTGGCGTTCGCGATCGTGACGCTGCTGACGTCGGGCATAGTGTTCTGGCTGGCCGGGCGCTGGCTTGGGGTGCTGTGATGAGGGAGGCACTATTGTACTTGGCGGCGTTCGCCGTCATCGGCGCGCTGCTCTGGCTGGCGGCGTGGGCGGTGTAGGGATGAGCGAACAGCAGCCCATTCCGCCGCCGGGCCCAGAGCGGGACATAGCGCTGGCGCCGTTGATGGGGTGGACCATGACCATGGCGGCGGTATCGGTAGGGGGGCATGAGTATTGGCGCCCGACAGGCAAGTTCGACTATCGCCCTAGCCCGCCGCCATGGTCCACCGACGATGCCGCCGTCATCGACGTACTCAGGGCAATGGCGGCAAAGAGATACGGCTGGCAGATGGAGCGCGACAATGAAGATGGCCTCGTGACGGTGCGCTTGTGGCGGGAGTTCGCGTTACGGGGCAGCGCCAACGCCACGTCGCTGGCCGACGCCATCACCGCCGCCGCGATCGGGGCGATTGAAGCGGACGAATCGCAGAAAGAGGAGAGAAATGAGCAGTAACCTTCCCGCGGCGGACCCCACTCTCGCCGCCGCGCTCGACGAGTATACCGAGGCCGCGGCCGCCCTGGACGCCTTCCGCGACGTGAACCGGGAGATTCTGCTCGACCTGGAGATCCTGCAGCACGGCGTGGCGGTCGAGGAGGCCAAGCTCAAGGAGTTGGCCCGCGAGCAGGGACCGGTGGCCAACGACGCCTACACCGTCAACGTTTCCTACCCCAAGCGCCGCTGGTACGACTGCGACCTGATCCTGGAGCGCACGCCCTACCTCAAGGAGATACCGGGCGTCATCGTCACCACCACGACGGTAGATCGCGCCAAGATAGAATCTCTAGTCAAGGGCGGATTCGTACCAGCCGCAGTGGCGGGAGAGGCCCTGCGGGAAGAACCGATGACCCCCGCCGTCACGATTAAACGCCGAGGAGGTGCCGCGGCGGGCTGACGCTCGCCTATGGGAGGGCCCGCCCCGGCGGTGTAGTAGGCGCCGCCGGCAAGAGAGGAGAGATGCTTGCGCGGTTGAGGCTAGCCGGACGGCCCGGGGACGGCGGATGCAACGGACACCCAAAACAAGACGGCCATAGAGCCGAAGCAGAAAGGGATAAGCAACAATGACCACTCCACTGAAGTTCCGCGTTACTGAATCCACCTTTGAGTTATACCCGGCCGACGTGTACGACGCCAAGCTCACCAAGATCGAGCAGAAGCAGGTCGAGTTCAACGGCGCGCCAAACGACGTGCTCGAGTGGACGTTCACCTTCCTAGACGGCGAGTATGTC
Organism: Phycisphaerales bacterium; assembly: GCA_041661205.1. Classification (GTDB taxonomy): domain Bacteria; phylum Planctomycetota; class Phycisphaerae; order Phycisphaerales; family UBA1924; genus RI-211. Next base: position 755 of record JBAZUW010000233.1, on the reverse strand, counting down.
GGTAAGACGATCAACGACATCGCCTCCTGGCCGCAGAACGGACTGTCACCGAAATCGAAGATTCGTCTGTGGATTGAGGGCCTACTGGGGCGCTCTCTCCAGGGCTACACCGGCGAGGTGGACATCAACAAACTCGTGGGCAAGGACTGCCGCATCAACGTCACCCGCGGCCCCAACACCAAAGGAAGGGAGGTCAATAAGATCGCCAACATCTTGCCGCCGAAGGGCGCCAATAAGGCTGCCCCAACCCCGGCTCCGATGCCAGTGACGCCAACGCAGGAAACGGAAGGCGAACTGTTCTAGGGCATAGGTCAGGGGCGGGGAAACCCGCCCCACAAATCGAGGAAGGTGAATAGGTGGTGGGGCAGATTATGGATCGTCCTTCGGCGCTGGTGCCGATCCCCGACAACATACCCATTGAGATGAAGATACGCCTTCAATGGGTGCTTTGGCGTTTTCTGCCCCCCAAGGATGGCGATACGAAGTGGCGCAAGGTGCCATTCCAGTTGCGCGGTGTTCCCGCATCGACCGCCGACCCCGAGACGTGGGGAGCCTATAGCGATACGCTGGCCGTTTACGAACAGGGGGGTTATGACGGGCCTGGTTACGTCTTTACCAACGACGATCCTTATGTCTCCGTTGACTTGGACCACGCGCACGACATTAAGACGCGGCAGCTAACGACCGAGGCCAAGGCGCTGCTACTGCGGCTTGATACTTATGCCGAGCTGTCGGCCTCTGGCACCGGAGTACAT
>JBAZUW010000232.1:0-5778 GCA_041661205.1 Phycisphaerales bacterium | reverse complement strand
AGGAAGCCCTTGGTGGCGGACGCGTCGGTGCCGCGTTCATCGAAGTAGGTGACCTGCTGGCCGTTGGTGATGTTGTAAGGGGTCATGATGGCGAGGCCCGAGTTCTGGGTGCCCGAGCCATCGATGCGCCCCCCGTAGCCCCCGTGGGGATACGCGGACAGGGTGCGAATGTCGTCCCATCGCGAAGTTGACCAGACTTCTTGAAGTCCCACGAGGTCGAGCCCGGCTTCGCGCTCAAAGAAGAGGTAGATGCCCAGGGCCTGGGCGCGATCGGTGTCCTGCCACACCGGCAGCGGGAACGAGCCGAACAGGTGCGTGTTGAAGCTGAGTACTTTGAGCGTGGTGCGCTCCGAGCCGGTCTTGCCGATGACCACCGGGCCGCTGGTGGCGTTGATGGTACAGGCCCGGTCGAGCGTCAACTGCTCGTAGTACGTGCCCGCCCCGATGTTCAGGTTGGTGAAGGGCAACGTCAGGGCTTCGGCGGATTCGATGTTGCTGTACGGGCGAGTTGCGGTGCCGATGGGGTTGAAGTAGATCGGACGCTGGCAATAGGTTTGAGCCTGGGAGAGCCCGCCGATCGCGACGAGCCCGGCGAAAGCAAAGATGTGAGCAAAGCGGGTGTTCATGAGGTGTGCTCCTTGGTGTGTGGGTGGGTCAGGGTGTCGGCCCAGAGAACCGACCTCCCTGGTCGACGTAAGACGAGCTGATTACTGCAAGCCCACGAGGACCAGCACCATGCCCTTGCCGGATTCGAGGTTGGACATCGCCTTGCCCAGCACGGCACCGTTGGCCGCCCCGGCTTCGGCCCGCATGGCGTAGCCGGGCGTGCCGGACGTGGTCAGAAGGTCGCCGGCGTGGACGGCGCCGTTGGCGTCGGCGTCGACATAGCACCACACGCGGCCGACGTTGGCGATGGGCAACTGCCCATCGGCTTGGCTTCCCTTCTGGGTGAGGGTGAGGCCGGTGTTGACGCCATTGGCCCCGCTGATGATGCCTGCCACGGCGTGGTCGTAGGCCTTGGTGGCCAGCTTGAGAGAGCCGATCTTGGTTTCGTCGATCACGACGACCATGCCGGGGATGGGTGCGACATCGGCGGCAGGTTCGACGTTGTAGGGTTCGGCGATGTCGCTGCCGCCGCGGATTTCGAGGACGGGGACGGAGACGACGTTGCTGCCGCCGCCGAACTTGTCGAAGTAGAAGACGCCCGCGGCGCCGATGCCGGCGTTCCACTGCTGGCTGAGTTGGGGGTTGTTGTAGACGGTGGAGGCGGAGCCGCCCCCGACGTTGGGGGTGCCGTTGATGGTGAGGGTGCGCCCGTAGCTGGCGGGGTTGAGTGTCAACGCACCGATGCCCACGTTACCGTCGCTGCCCAGCACGAAGCGATCACTGGCCGTCCCGATATCGCGGAAGACCAGATCACCCGCGCCGGTGCTATAGGTGGCCCCGGTGGAGAGCAGCGCCCAAGGGCGACCACCCGAACTTTGATTCACCAGGGTCATCAGGGTGAAGTTGGAGTTATTGGAACGCAGTTCCAGCAGCTCGCCCTGGGCCGCGTCACCGATGATGCCGCGGTAGGAGGTGGCGTAGGGACCGAACTGGAAACGCCCGGTGGTGTCGACGAACATGCCGCGGGTGTTGCTGGAGAAGTTCGCGTAGGGCGTGGGGCTGAGGCGCTGGCGACTGGCAAGGGCGGTGAAGGGGCCGCTGGAGCCGGAACGCACGTACACCTGGAGATACCGCTCGTTGCCGTTGTAGACGGCGGCTCCGAAATCAAGGCTCGCCAGGAAGAGCCCGTTGTTCACCGCCAGCGTGGCGGGGCTGGCCGCGGTGTTGACGCTGGCCAACGCGCTGCCGCCGGTGGGGGCCGCGTAGAGCTCGAAGTAGAACTGGTAGTTGCCGTTGGCGGGCAGGGTGCCGTCGTCCAGGCGCCCCTGATAGGTGAAACCCGGGGCGGGGCTGACCGACTGCGCGTGGGCGGTAGCGGCGGCAAAGACAGAACCGGCGAGCAGGGCAAGAGCGATCACATGGGTGCGCATTTCTGGGCTCCTTCGAGGGAAAACGGTGTGTAAGACTGCGGCGTACTTCAGCCGCCCACGTTCAATCCGCCGTTGCCCCCAATAACCCTGCGCCCACGACCAAGAAATTCCGAGAATCACTCGAAACTCACTTCCTCCCTACCGTCTTCCGGCCAAATTCAAGGGGCTCGGGCTGTTGTGTTCCGGGCTGGTGGGGCGAGCTGTTTATGAGCGATGGTGATGCGGGCGACGTGACGATGATGCTGCAGGCCGCGGCCCAAGGCGACCACGATTCCGCCGCGCGCTTGCTGCCGCTGGTGTATGAAGAACTGCGCAAGCTGGCCGCGGCCCGTCTGGCCCGCGTGGGCAGTGGCAACACGCTTCAGCCCACGGCGCTGGTACATGAGGTTTATCTGAAGCTCGTCGGCAAAGGCGACCCGGGGTGGGAGGGACGGCGGCACTTCTTCGGAGCCGCGGCTCAGGCGATGCGCGATGTGCTGGTCGACCAGGCACGCCGCAAGGGGCGGATCAAGCACGGGGGCGATCGCGACCGCGTCGAGCTCGACGAAGCCGAAGCCAAGCTTTCGGTGCGCGTCGACGACATGGTGGAGCTCGATGCGGCCCTGAAGCGCCTCGAAGCCGATGACCCCCGCAAGGGCCAGATCGTGAACCTGCGGTTTTTTGCGGGGCTGACGGCCGAGCAGACCGCCGAGGCGCTGGGGGTGTCGCTGGGAACGGTCGAGCGCGATTGGCGATACATCAAGGCGTGGCTGTATGCGGAGTTGTCGGAGATTGAGGGTAGAGGCGGAGGCTCTTAGTCTTCGGTGGCACCGCTCTCCAGAGCGGTGCGGGTGAGAACAAAGGCACGCCACTCTAGAGAGCGGTGCCACCACGGAAACAGGCAGCGGAGTTTCAGATGTCCCAGGTCGATCGGCGCAAGGTCGAAGACATCTTTCAGGAGTTGCTCGACCTGCCGCGCGAGCAGCACGCTGAGGCACTGAACCGTCTCTGCGCAGACGATGGGCACACTCGCAAAGCCGTCGAACGATTGCTCCGCGCCCACGCCGCCACCGAGAAGTTTCTTGAAGAACCCGCGATGGCCACCGCCGGCGGCACCCGCGTGGACCTCTCCAACCTCGCCACCATCCCCGAGCGCGTCGGCCCCTACGAGATCGTGCGTGTGGTCGGGCAGGGGGGCATGGGAGTCGTCTACGAGGCTCGCCAGCAGAGCCCCAGCCGCGTGGTGGCGCTGAAAGTCATCTCCCCCGGCCAGGGCTCCACCGGCATGGCGAAGCGCTTCCAGCGGGAGGCGGATTTGCTGGGGCAGGTGCAGCACCCCGGCATCGCCTGCGTCTACGAGGCAGGCTCCGGGTTGGTGGTCGGCGCCGGCTGGTCGGTGGTGCAGCCGTACATCGCGATGGAGTTCGTGAAGGGCGAAACGATTACGCGCTACTGCACGGCGCGAAATCTTGGGCTGCGCGACCGCCTGGAACTGGTCGCCAAAGTCGCCGACGCCGTGCAGCACGCCCACGAACGCGGCATCGTCCATCGCGATCTCAAGCCCTCCAACATTCTCGTCGACGCTTCCGGCCAACCCAAAGTACTCGACTTCGGCGTTGCGCGCCTCACCGAATCCGACATGCGCACGGTGACGATGCAGACCGCCGTGGGCCAGATCATCGGCACGCTGGATTACATGAGCCCCGAGCAGGTGGAGGGAGACCCCGCCAAGCTCGATGCGCGCAGCGACCTGTATTCGCTGGGCGTGATCCTCTTTGAACTCCTGACCGGCAAACTCCCCCACGACCTGCGCGGCCTTCTGCTGCCCGAGGCCGTGCGCATCATCAAGGAAGAAGAACCCTCGCGACTCTCATCCCCGTCCGGCGTCGGCGGCACCAAGCGCACCCATCGCTTCGACCGCGACATCGAGACCATCGTCTCCAAGGCGATGGAGAAGGACCGCACCCGCCGCTACGCCAGTGCCGCGGCCCTCGCCATCGATCTCCGCCGCTACGTCCAAGACCAGCCGATCGTGGCCCGCCCCGCCAGCGCCCTGTACCGCGCTCGCAAGTTCGCCAAACGCAACAAAGTTCTCGTCAGCGGCATGGCCATGCTCGTCGTCGCACTCGCCGTGGTCTCCGTGGTGGCGCAGCGCGCGATCGTGCAGCGGGGCATCGCCCAGCGCGAGCGGGCCCGCGCCGAGCGCCAGGCCTACCGCACCAGCATGGCCGCGGCGTGGGCCGCCGTGCAGAACCACGACGGCGCCGCCGCCATCGGCTATCTCGACGAAGCCCCGCAATCACTTCGCCGTTGGGAATGGGACTTGCTGCACCGCATGGCCGACCCGCGCATCGGCACCCTCGCCCCGCCCCCCGGGCCCGGCCGATGGAACTTCACCAACACCAACGAACCCCGCCTGGCGTGGACGCTCGATCAAGACACTCACGAGGTGGAGTTTCGGCGCCTTGATGATGGGGGGTTGGTCGGGCGCTGGAAGTATCCCGACGAGCGTCCTCGCGCCACCCTCCCGATGCCCGACGGCACCCACTGCGTCGCGTGGAGCAGGGGCTCGGTGGTCGAGATGTACGAGATCCGCACTGGCAAGCTTCTGTGGTCGAATCCTGATCTCCCTGTGCGCTGGAGCGTGAACATGAGCAACGACAGCTCCCTTCTCGCGTGCTCCTCCTCCAACGCCAAGATCGTCTGGGTCGTCGATTCCAAGACCGGGAGCATTCTCCACACCCTCGCCGCGGAGAGCGAGCTGCCCCCCCCTGTGTTTACAAGCGACAACAGGCTCCTGAGCGCCGGAGACCAGGTCTTCGATCTTGCCACCAGTCAGTCCCTCTGGAACACCGGCGGCAACCTCCAATCTTTCAGCCCCGACGGGGCCCTCGCCGCCGTCGTGCGCAAAAGTCCAGAGGGGTTGCGAATGCACGTGATCAACGCCCGCACCGGGGCATCGCTGGGCTCGTTCCCCTCCAGTTCCGAGTTCACATGGTCCGCCCCGGGCGCCATTTTCAGCGACGACAGCCGCACCATCTACGCCCTCGAGGCCCCCGGCTATCTGGTGTCACGCGACGCCGCCACCTTGCAGCAACTCTCCGCCGCCATCGTTCGCTCCAGCCCAGGCCTCCCTACCCCAGAAGGCGGGTGTGTCCTTCTCATGCCCGATCGTCGCTCCATCGCCGTCGTACTCAGCGAACGGTCAAGCAACCCCGTCTTCGACAGCGACGCCATCGGGGCGGCCTACACCGCCCGTGTCTGGGACGGCGGCTCGTACGATGCGCACGTCTCCCATGATGGATCTCTCGTCGCGCGATCCTACTGGGGAGGTCTCTCACTCACCGAGGCCGACACCGGACGAGTGCTCTGGCGCAACGGCCGAGGCATCTTTCACCTCCGCGCCGTCCGTCTTTCGCCCGACGCGTCACGCCTCGCCTGCGACAGCGGCCTAGGGCGGGTGCAGATCCTCAACGCCAAAGATGGCAGCGCTCTTTTCACCTTCCCAACACCGGACGACGCGAGCACGTCCACCTCGCACTTCCGCTGGGCCAATGAGTCCACCCTCATCGCCGGACGCTCCACAGGACGTATCTTCGCGTGGTCGCTGAACAGCCCCGAAGCCTCCCCCCGCGAGTTGCTGCACCTCAAGACTGCTCCGACCGCCCTCGCCGTCAACGACACCGGCACTCGCCTTGCCGCCACCGATGCCGACAGCCTATTCGTCATCGAGATTGCATCCGGGCGAGAACTCGTCCGCCTC
>JBAZUW010000231.1:0-5780 GCA_041661205.1 Phycisphaerales bacterium | reverse complement strand
GGAGGTAACAGAGACACCCGCGCCCAGGATGAGGCCATGCCCATAGCCTCCCGTACCCGTGTTGTTGTTCTCGATGTGGCAGTTTTCGAGCCGCACCGTGTTATCGCAGGTGCCAATGATCTGGACCGCCACGATGCTGGCAGCCGCGACCGCGCCCGCCCGAATCAGTTTCAGACCCCGCCAACAGGTGTCGACCAGATTGTTGAAGACAAAGCCATTGCCCGTGCCGTTCTTCGTCACCGTGACGGTCGCGCCGGCCAAGCCCGTCACATGCACATAGCTTTTTGCCGTGACCGTATCCGTCTCTGCGATCTGGCCCACGACTGTAATCTGGTATTGCTCGCTGGCCGAAGCGGTTGTGATCGCGGCCAATGCCCCCGAGAGGGTGGTGAAGTCCCCCCCGACAGGCGCCACGACGTAATTCCGCGCAATGCTCAAGGCTTTCCTTCGTGTGACGAAACCGCTCATAGTTACACCCCGCTCATGGTCAGGGGCGAGACTTGCAGAATTGCACTCGTCGACCCGGTCCGGATGAACTTCGCGGTGCGTAGCCAACTCGCCGGCCACACGCCCACATCGCCGGCTTCCAGCGGGTGCCCGTTTGTGGTCGTCGGGGCGGAGCCGTCCAGCGTGAAGCGGCATTGTGCCGCCTCGCAGGTCCAGAAGACGTGCGTCACGATCTCGCCATAGGCCGTGAGCTGCACGCCGCCGGAAGTGCTGTCTACCGTAAGAGCCTGGTCGAGCTTCCCATCGCTGGGGCGCAGGGCGTACAGGTCAACCGGGATCGCGCTCTTTGCCATGTTGTGCTCCCTCTGATAGCATGTCGCCATGCTCGATGTACTCTTGATCCTCGCCGCTATCGGCGGGTTAGTCTGGACGGTGTGGCGCCACCGGCGCGGCTAGAGCGCCGCCATTGCCGTGGCTAACGCAGCCGGGTCGGGATGCGCGATGTTGTAAATACTGACGGCCTGAATCTTGCCGCGCAGCTTCTGGTCGGTCGATGCCGCCATGTGCCGGGCACCGATGTAGAGCGACAGGGAAAACTCCTTAGTCGCCGCACTCAGCGCCGCACCATCAGCCACGCCATTGCGATAGCCTTGCTTACCCGCAAAGCCCAGGTTGCCCCCGGCCAGTTGCCCCACGCCATAGCGGAAAGTCACGTTGAAATAATAGGCGTTCGAGTAGTTGGGCGAAATGCCAAAGGCGTTCGCCCCTTCCAACACTTCGGCCAGGCTGCGAAAGTCAGAAGCATTGGCATCCGAGAACTGAATAAACATCGACCACGTTTGATCGCCAATCGGTACAATCCCCGTGTCCAGCCAAGCCGCTCCCGCAAACGCCAGGCCCGTGGCGGTGTCAAAGGCAGGTGCCGCCAATGGGTTTAGGTCATAGGTGCCAGGGCTTGCCAGATTTACGTAACTTGCCGCCTGACTCTCCGCCCCCTTGAACTGATACGCGGCCACACAGTTAGCGAGCGCCACGGCCCCGGCCAGATACCACGGCGCCACGGCACTTCCGCCCGCCCGCACTACCTCACTTCCCAGCACCTTGCTCACCCTAACACCTGTTGCACGTCCGCCGGCGTGACGGTCGGCCAGCCAATCTCTGTCGCCCGGCTGTCGCCCGGTACGGTCGCCGGCCAGTCCTCATCGGGCGCCGTCTCGTTGAGCAGCGTGTCGAGCTTTGCTTCCGTGGCATCGGAGAGGAACGGGTCGCAGATGTTCACGAGGTCGATGAGCTTGGCCCGGTCGCCCGGTTCCAAGTTCTGTTCGATGTGCTCGACCAGCTTGCCAACCTTGTACAACTCCCACGCTTCGGGCAACGTCAGCTTCTTGACGATGGCGGTCAGCTTCAACCGCCGCGGCACGGTGCCCTGCGGGGTGGGGTTCGGAATCAGGGGCCGCTTGTTGAGCAGGTCGGCAATGGCTTCGTAGTCGCTGCCCTTCTTGGCGTAGTCCAGCTTGGCCGGGTCGTTGTGGATCTCGGACTTGAGCGCGCTGTAGTCCTTCTTGATTTTGGCGGTTGCCGTGCTTGCGCTGCCCTTCGGCTCCGCGCCTTTGGTCTGTGGCAGGACGCCCCGGAAGGCGAGGGGTGCATCCAGCGCGGCCATAGCCTGCGCTTCGGCGTCCGTGATCGTGGTGCGCGAGGTCGTCGTGAACGTAGTCGGGATGCCCTTGCGCCGCAGCGTGACGGTGAGCCACACACCGGCGGCAAAGGCGACCAGCAGCAGGGCGACGAAAGCGGCAGTCAGGAAGATGGTGTTCACGATACGTTGCTCCGCTCGATGAAGTAGTCTACCGAGTAGCCGCACGAGTTCGCCCCGGACAGGTTCAGCACGAGGGCCGCATTGGCCGCCAACCGCTTCTCGCGCCCGGGCGTGTAGGTGAGCGATACGCCGTCCCCTTGATTCTGCCCAAGCACGCGCCGGAACGCCGCCGACCCGTCCTTGAGGATCATGGTCGTAGCGGTCGACGATTCGTTCTGGATGCACACCGACACGAGCACGATGCGGTCATACGCGCCGGGCGCGGCGATGAGCGTGTTGTCGCCGCTCTCTGCCTTCGCGCCACTGACCGACAGCAGCGGCCGGTCCAGGGTGGCGGTGTGATCGCAGTAGGCCCGTGCCATCCCCGCCTCCTAGTACGCGATGAGCGCCACGCCCGATGCCGCCGACTGATCCGTGATCGTCACGAGGAAGTCGTTGCCGCCCGGTTCGTAATGCACGAAGTAGCCGGTATTCTCCGCGAGCATGGCGGGCGTGTTGTCGGTGGCCGCGGCGGTCGCAATCGTCATAACGGACAGCACGCCGTCCTGTAGGATCGCTGTGCCCAACGCTTCCTCCGCGTCGGCGTCCCACTTCCACGCGCCATCCAGGTACAGCGAGAACGCCCCCAACGTGGCGATGTTCTGCCCGGTCAGCGTTACGCCGAACTCCGTCACGGTGTCACCCGTGCCCGCGGCCAGCGCGCCAATGTCGAACTCCTGCCAGGTCCACGTAGTGGCCGGCAGCGCCACGGTGTTGGTGAACGTGCGCGCCCCGCCGTTGTCGGTCAGAAGCACTTGAATATCGCCGGCCGCCAGCGCGACGGTCGGGTAGAACCACGCGCCGACGCTCTCGTTGCCTTCCAGGTTGTCGCCCGTGATGGTGCGCTTGGCGCCGGCATCCGTGATGGCGTCCGACGCGAAGATGACTTGCAAGGACTTCGAGCCGAAGCGGTAGATGGACGTGGATTCGGCCAGCGTGACGGTCGTTGTCACCGTGTAGGTGTACTCGCCGGCGGGGGAGTCGTCCATGTAACTGGTCGTCTCGGTCGAGCCGTTGACCATCGTCCCAAGCGCCACCTGTTTGAGCCGCCACAGGCCGCTGCCTTCGTTCTTCACGCCCGCATTGCCACCCGTGGCATTGGGGTAGATCGTCACGTCGCCCACAAAAGTAGAACTGCCCTGAATAGTGAGCGATGAGCCGGTGATGCTGCCGGCTTCGAGCGGCGCGAACACGCCGGTCGATGCGGTGAGAAGCTGCGCCAACGCAAAGGTCAGCAGCAGGGCGAGCCCGATGGTGCCGATGAGATACTTCCAGGCTTTCATGTAGTCCTCCTAGCTCGCCACGAGGTCCGCGGCCGTCAGCGTCCCGGTCACGGTCAGCGCGCCGGCAATGGTCTGCCCGCCGCCCGTGGTGACGATCGCTTTCCAGTCCGCCGCGGCCGGGGTATGCACCGTCTTGGCGTACAGCACGCCGGCCACCACGTCCCAGTACAACGAGAGCAGGGGCGCGTCGACGAAGATGTGCTCGGTCCCTGGTGCGACCGGCCCGTAGAACAGCCGCGGGGCGAACACGCCGCCGGGGTCAAAGTTGGATGCCTCACCGGACACATTGACAACGCGCATGGGTTACTCCTGTATAAACAAGGGCCGGTCGGCGTTATGCCCACCGGCCCCCGATCTGTTCCTACGCGTGGTAGGTCAGGCTTACCAGCCGTCCGGCTCCACCGCTACGACGCACGAGGGGAGCGCATCATCGGTCACGGTGATGTCGGTCAACGTGTAGGTGGCCCGGATAAACTGGCCCTTGGTGACGCGCAGACTGGTGGGGGTCGTCGCCAGCGTCAGATCCTTGCCCGTCGCGGCAGTCAGCCCGGTATTCAGGTTGAGGGTGGCCGCCAGAACGCTGGTGCCATTGACATCGACGGCCAGCGTGCCCCCGGTGGGCAACACATAGCAGCCGGCCATCACCTGCTTGATGGTGCCGCTGAACGGAGACACCACGCCGACGATGACGACATCGTTGTCCGCGAGGTCGGCTTCGTCGCCCTTGATGCTCAGGTCGAAGTACTGTCGAAATCCATACGGAGTAGGCATTGCGTTGCTCCTTAAGGGCGGGGGTTAGCCCGCCCGGTAAATCATCAGATGTGGACGAACTTCACTCAGCCAGCACAATCCTAATCGCTCCCGATCGTCCAACCGCTCGTCGCCACCTTGCCGAGCAGGATGTTGCGCTCGACGCGGGTCACGCCACCGTACCAGTACCAGCCGGCGTAGAACTGCCGGTCGAGGATGTCCAGCCCTTCCTTGAACTTCGGCTGCCCGAACTTGCCGGTCGAGGAACCGTACGCGCCAAGCAGGCTGTTCTTGCCGAGGACCGGGACACCGCAGACGTTGTAGTCCGTGGTCACGACTTCGGCGGAGGCATGGTCGTAGCGCAGGCCCAGGTTGGTGCCGTCGCCCACGCCCTGGATCTCCAGCTCGTTGGCGTTGTCGCCGTCCGGGTCGACCGTGACGACGTAGACCTGTTCGAGCGTGCTGCTAGGTGCGACGGCTTCTGTCTCGACCGTGCCGATGGTGATGTACTGGCCGGCGGAAACGCTGGCCGCCGAGGTCAGGATCACGCGGGTTGCGCCCGCCACGACTGCGCCGTCGAGGGTCGTTGCGACCGCGCCCGCGGCGTTGGCCGCGCCCGCGCCCCAAAAGACCTTGGCCTGCGCGGACTCGATGATGCGGAAGCCGCCCATCATGCCGACTTCGCCCTGGTAGATGTTCTCGGGGGTGATGTACTGGCCGATCGTCTTGAATTCGTGGTGTTCTGAATGTCGTTGATGACCAGCGGGTGCAGGATGGTGACGAAGTAGCGCCCGTCCTTCGGCATGATGCCGCGGGACCGGGCCTGCGCGCCCAGCTTGGTCAGGTAGGCCCAGGTGATCGTGTCGTTAGCGCCGTCGAGGTCGGTCATCACGCCGCCCGCAATGGGGATGGTCTGCGTCGGGCGGGAGCTGCCGTGACCGTAGATCGCCTTGCGGACGATCATGTCCTGGCTCTGGACGCGGGACATGCTCACCATGTCCGCGACTTCCTTCTGGAGATCGACCCGGGACTTGAACTGCGCGAGCGAAGTGTAGCCCACCGCATCACCGTACTCGCCGGGCGAGAGGGTGATGTTGTAGTCCTTGAAGCCCTTGGGCGTCACGTCGACGCCTTCGGTCAATGCCGAGGTGGTCGGGTTTAGGCGCCCGAACACCGGCCAATCCAGCGTGCCACCGAAGCCACCCCGCTCCGCGATCGGTTCCTTCCAGTCGACGAACTGGCTGTGAATCGGGGTGTACTCGGGCAGGCAGGCGAGGCGGAAATACTCCTTGCGGTAGTTCGTTACCGCGAGGTTGGTCAGATCAGTGCTGAGGGTGCCAGCCATCGGTTAGTCTCCTACGTCTTGCCCCACTTTTTCAGGTAGTCCCTGGGGCTCATCTGGCCGCTTTGCAGCTTGGCGATGTCGTGCTCTTGCGCGTCGC